>JANPIW010000315.1:0-5321 GCA_031425215.1 Verrucomicrobiaceae bacterium | reverse complement strand
ATGAACTCATCACGCTGCTGCATCCCACGCCAGCGGTCGGCTGCCTGCCGCGCACGGACGAGTGGCTGGCAAAGCTGCGCGAATATCGCGCCCTGCTCAAAGCGCCGGGTTTCTTCGGCGCGCCGTTTGGTTTTTCAAAAGACGGCGAGCATCATCTCGTCGTGGCCATACGCGGCGTGAGCTGGGATGGCGACACGATGCAACTGCCCTCCGGCTGCGGCATCGTGGGCGGCAGCGCCTTTGATCACGAGTGGCGCGAGCTGCGGCTCAAGCGCGAGGCGGTGACTCGGTTGTTTGGACTGTGAAACGATGAAATCGAACACCGATCTCGCCAAGCAAGTCCTGCGAGAACTGGCGCGGCTCGGTGTGCGCGAGGAGTGCGTGGCCGCTGGCGCGCGCAATGCGCCGCTGCTCGCGCCGTTGCTCGCAAGCACGGGCGTGACGGTGCGGCATTTTTTTGAGGAACGCTGCGCCGCTTTCTTCGCGCTCGGTCGCTTGATGGTGCAGCGAGAGCCGGTGGCGGTGATCACGACATCAGGCACTGCGGCGGGCGAGTTGCTGCCCGCAGCGATGGAGGCGTTTTACCAAGGGCTGCCGCTCGTGCTCGTCACGGCTGACAGGCCGAGGCGCTTTCGCGGTAGCGGCGCTCCGCAGGCGGTGGAGCAGGTGGGAATCTTTGGCAGCTACGCGGAGAGCACGATTGATCTCAATGCGGATGATGATGTGGCCGCCGCATGGCCGCGCGCTTTGAAAAACAAACCGCTGCATGTGAACGTGTGCCTCGACGAGCCGCTGGACTGTGTGAGCGAGGGGATTGATTTCGCGGCGGTGCAATCCGCCGCTGTAGCGGAATGCACCAGCATTCCGACGAGTCACGAGACGCTCTCCAAATGGCTGGCTGACTGCTCCGATCTCATTGTGCTCGCGGGCGGCATTCATCCTGATGATGTTGAAGTGGTGACGGCATTCTTGCTCGCACTCGGCGCTCCCGTCGTCGCGGAGTCAACGTCCAATCTGCGTGATCGCGTGGAGCTTCACGCACTGTTGATTTCCGGCGGTGAGAGCGCGCTCAGAAAAATCGACGCGCGTCGCGTGCTGCGGATCGGCGCGGTCCCGTCCTGGCGCTGGTGGCGTGATCTGGAGACGCGACCCGATATCTCCGTGCTGAACATTTGCGCAGCATCCTTCCCTGGGCTGGCGCGACGTGAGAATGTGACAATGTGCTACTGGGACGCGATGCGTGGAATGCCGACGACTCATCGGCCACCAGAAGCTCCGGGCATCCGTTTGGCCGACGAATCGTCGGCGTTCCATGCTCATCCGCTCTCCGAACCATCCTGGATGCGCGCGCTCAGCGAGCGTGTGCCAGCGGGCGCGCGTGTGTTTCTCGGCAACAGCCTGCCCATTCGCGAATGGAACCTCGCGGCGGTCACGCCAAAACCTGGCACCAGCTTTTTTGCGAATCGCGGCGCGAACGGCATCGACGGCATTGTGTCCACGTTTCTCGGCGTGAGCGCGGATGCGGCCGAGAGCTGGCTGATCATTGGCGATCTCAGCGCGCTTTATGATCTGAGCGCGCCATGGATTCTGGCGCAACTTCCCGCTGCGAACAGGCGCGTCGTCGTGATCAACAACAGCGGCGGGAAGATTTTCTCACGCGTGGATTCACTGCGGGGTCTCGATGAGACGACGCGCGGAGTGATCGAGAACCGTCATGCGCTAAGCTTCGAGCATTGGGCGCGGATGTGGGGGATGGGATACTTGCGGGCCGAGAGACTCGAACAGATTGCAAGCTTGCCTGACGGAAATGTGGTGATCGAGGTGGTGCCTGATGCCGGGCAGACGGAGGGCTTTTGGAGTGACTGGCGGTCGCGGGAATAACAAGCTGGCATCTCCCGTTTCACCACCATGCAACTCCCGCGCATTCTCGCTCTTTGTTTCGCTGCCAACGCTTGTCTCTCTGCTGACGAAATCTTTGACGGCAAAACGCTGGAACACTGGATCGGCAACGCCGAGCACTGGCGTGTCGAGGATGGTGCCATCACCGGCGAGATTCCGGCGGGTCAAGCGCTCAAGGGGAATGAGTGGATCTTCTGGGACGGCGAGGTGCATGATTTCGATTTGAGCGTCGAGTTCCGGATCACCGGCGGGCCGAGTGCGAACAGCGGCATTCAGTTTCGCTCTCAGCGCGGTGAGAATGGTCACGCGAGCGGATACCAAGCCGATCTCGATCAAGGCGCTGTGTGGCTGGGGCGCATCTATGATGAGCATGGCCGCGCGTTGCTCGTCGAGCGCGGCTCGCGCGTGAGCATCGCGCCGGATGGTCGGCGCTGGGTGGATGTGTTCGCGGAGCCGAAGAGTTTTCTCAACGTGCTCAAGGCCGGCGCGTGGAACCGCTATCGCATCACCGCCACCGCATCGCATGTGGAGGTGCGTGTGAACGATGTGCTGATGAGTGTGCTCGACGATCATGAGGTGAAAGCCGCAGAGTGGAGCGGCAAGATCGCGTTTCAGCTCCATAGCGGCCCGGGACCGGCGAAGATTCAGTTTCGGAACATCCAGCTCACGCACCTCGGCAAGACGGCTATGCCAGTCAGAAAATCTGAAATCCGAAATTTGAAATCTGAAATCGAATCCATCGCACCGCCTGCCGTGCTGAATCTCGGCTTTGAAAATGGAACGCTCGAAGGCTGGAGGGCCGAGGGCGATGCGTGGAATGGCCAGCCCATCGAAGGCGACACCGTGGCGACTCGCAAGCGCGGCAACTCGCAGCACGCGGGCAAGTTCTGGCTCGGCGGCTATGAGCGCATCGGCGATAAAGGCACCGGCACCCTGAGTTCGACGAGTTTTGTCGCCACGCATCCGTGGGCGAGTTTTCTCGTCGGCGCGGGGCGCTCGATGAAAACGGAGATCGTGAGTGATGCGGATGGGAAAGTGGTTTTCGGCGCCAGCGGTGAGGATCGCGAGGACATGAAGCGCGTGGAGGTGAATCTCGAAAGCGTGGTCGGGAAAAAGATCTTCATTCGCATCACCGATTCGAGCCAGACAGGCTGGGGCCATGTGAACTTCGATGACTTTGTCTTCCATGAGCAAAAGCCATCCTTCTCCACCGCGCTGACGATCAGCGGCGACCGAAACAAGCGCGCGGATGAAAGCCCGGTTCTCTGGCATTTGCAGCCGAACCCATCCAAGGATCTGCCGGAGATGCGCGTGCAAGATGGCTTTCAGATCGAGTTGATCGCCAAGGAGCCTGATGTGCGGCAGCCCATCGCGTTTTGTTTTGATGAGCGTGGCCGCATGTGGGTGGCGGAGGCATTCAGTTATCCGAACCGCCAGCCGGAAGGGCGGGGGAAGGATCGCATCACGATTCTGGAGGACGCGAATGGAGACGGCACATTCGAGACGCGGAAGGTTTTCTGTGAGGGGTTGAATTTAATGAGCGGCATTGAGGTCGGCTTCGGCGGCGTGTGGGTCGGTGCCGCGCCTGAGCTTCTGTTCATTCCGAAGGACACGAACGACAAAGCGGGTAAGCCGCAGGTGCTGCTTGATGGCTGGGGCTATCAAGACACACACGAGACGCTGAACAGCTTCATCTGGGGACCGGACGGTTGGCTCTACGGAAACCAGGGCGTCTTTAATACCGCGTCCATCGGCAAGCCCGGCTGTGATCCGAAGGAGCGCATCACCTTGCGCGCAGGCGTGTGGCGCTATCATCCGGTGCGGCATGAATTTGAAGTCTTCTGCCACGGCGGCAGCAACCAGTGGGGCCTCGACTACAACAGCAACGGCCACTTTTTTATGACGCACTGCCGCAGCTTCCACGGCAAGGGCGGCACCACCCACGCCATCCGCAACGGCCACTTCTGGAATCAGGCGAACGCGAACTATGCGCCCTTCATCTCCGCCACCGCGCCCGCGTTCGCGCCTGAGCTGCAAAACTACCTGCCCGCCTCCGCGCGTTACGACAGCGGCGAAGGCGGCGCGGGCAAACCGGGTACCACCGCCGTGTATGGCGGCCACTCGCACGTCGGCACGGTGATCTACAACGGCGACAACTGGCCCGCGATCTACCGCGATCACCTCTTCACGCACAACCTCCACGGCCATCAGCTCAATCATCAGCACATGGTGCGCACTGGCAGCGGCTACGAGACATTTCATTCTGGCTACGACCTCCTCTACAGCCCCGCGCCCGACTACATCCCCGTCGATCTCCAAACCGGCCCCGACGGCGCAGTCTATGTCATCGACTGGACCGACACCCAGCACTGCCACAACCCCGACGACGAAAAATGGGACCGCAGCAATGGGCGGATTTACCGCATCTCGTGGAAGGAGACGTACAAGCCGGTGAAGGTGCCTCAATGGCAAGACCACAGCTTTTTCGCGACCTTCAGCAACGGCGGTCTCCCTTCCGCAGAATCCGAGGGAAGTCGTGTGCTGCTCGACCGTCACTGGTGTCGGCGGATGGCGAGACGCTTGCTCCAGGAGGGCGCGTTTGATCCAAAGTCCGAGGATCGCATGCACGGCCTGCCGGAGCTTCGTGCCTTTCGCCAAGTCTTCTTTTCGCAGTCGATGCCGCTCGATGAAAAGCTCTCGATGTTGTGGAGTGCATCAAGTGCGCATCGGCGAGCCCCAGATCTGCTTGCCGAGTTTTTTGAGCGAACGATCAAAGACACATCGGACATCATCCGCTCCTGGGCCATCCATCTCGCCACCGAAGAAGCCGGGAAGTCCAAACTCAGCTATGAGACACTCATAAAGCTCGCCCAAACCGACCCCTCGCCAACCGTGCGCCTCGCGCTAGCGTCGGCGTTGCCGAATCTGGATGCGAAAACGGTTTGGCATGTAGCGTCGGCACTCGCGATGCATGAGGAGGACATAGACGACCGCTTCCTGCCAAAGATGATCTGGTTTGGCATCGCGCGGGTGATTGCGGAAGACTGGCCACGTGGTCTGGCGTTGGCAGAGAAGACGCCGATGCCATCGTTGGCTGATTCGATCCGTTGGTTTGCTGCGACGAGTGCCGCAGGACGCGAAGCGCTCGTTTCGACGATCAAGACTGAGCGTGATCTGCATATCCTCGCCTTCGGCATGAAGGATGAGGCGAAGGCTCCGATGCCGAAGGCGTGGTCTGAGATTCAAAGCAGAAATCAGAAATCAGAAATTGGAAATTCGTTGTCTGCTCTGTTTGGCGACAAAACCGTGCTCGCGAAGATGCGTGGCATTCTGGCCGACGCGATGCAGCCGATGCCACAGCGGCGAATCGCTTTCGATCTGCTCAAACGCGTCGGCGATGAAAAAGCGACTCCCATCTTTGC
>JANPIW010000314.1:0-12546 GCA_031425215.1 Verrucomicrobiaceae bacterium | reverse complement strand
TGAAGGAGCCCGGCACACCCGCGTTGCCTGCGTTCAATGACGTCTTCACCGCCCGCATCAATGGCGTTTACAAGAAGAACAAACTGCAAGTCTTGCAGCCGCAGGTCTGGCCGGGTGTGATCTGCCAACCTTATGTCTTCGGCAAAGGGAAGGTGGACTGGAGCAATGCCGATGAACTGAAAGAGAAGGTCGATGCGCTCCTGCGCGAGAAGCGTGGTGCGGGGCTGAATGTCACTCGTATCGCTCGGATTTATGATGGTTCATGCATTTACATGCTGAAGCCTGACCGATTGAGATACTGGCTCCGCTCCATCGCGTTACGTGATGCGGATGAAACACTGGCTGATCTGGCGGAGCAAGGATTCTAACGACTCGCGAACATGCTGGCTGATAGCACATCTCATGTTCACTCCGGTCGATTCGACGAGGACATTCATCTGCCATCGACGGCGAAGCTGGAGTTGATCGATTTCATCGCGCAGGAGCTTCCACACTGGCGCGATCACCCGGATCGTCCGAGCAAACATGCAGAGACTGCATTGACCGAGCACCTGTGCGATCACCTCAACAGCGCCACCTATCATTCCGATGGCTGGAGCCACGTTCAGTTCCGCACCGAGACTGGCGATGAAACGAAAGGCGGGCGCAAGATTGACCTGACTGTGAAGCCGCGAGCCGCTGCGCTCATCATCGAAGGCAGACGACACAGCCAGTTCGACTCTCTCTTCCCCATTGAATGCAAGCGACTGCCAACGCCCGCCGACAAAGATCGCGACCAACGAGAATATGTCATCACCGAACCCGGCACTACGGGCGGTATTCAGCGATTCAAGTATGGTCTCCACGGCGCGGCTCACAAGTTCGGGGCGATGATCGCATTTGTGCAGGAAAAGCAATTCTCGCATTGGCTTACGGCTGTGAATGGTTGGATCAGCGATCTTACGACGCAGCCCGATTCTGCGTGGAGCAGGCTCGATGCGCTGGAACTACTGAGTGATGATTTAGTCGCCAAGCTTCAGATGCTCAAATCGGCTCATCAAAGGAAAGATGGTTTGGTGGACTGTGAATTGCGGCATCTCTGGGTCCAGATGAATTAAACCCGGTACGCCATTCTCATCCCCTCGCCCTCCGAACGGTCCCGCGCATGATCGCGCGAAAAGCGGATGCGCTGTCGAGCACTTCAGTCCAGAGAGATGAGGCATGGGCGCGTGCGGGTCTGAAGCCCCCACAAATGCAGAAACCCATTGATAACCAATGAGTTACGGTGCTCCATCCCTGCCCGCCAGGAGCTCCGGGTGTGGCCTCCAGGAGCTCCATGTGTGCCTTGGAGGAGATCCTTCTGTGTGCGGGAGGATATCCTTCCGTGTGCGGAAGGAGATGCTTCCGTGTGCGGGAGGAGATCAGGGTGCCGCTGGTGTGAGGTCAGGGAGATGGCGAGGGGAGATCATGCTGCTGCCTCCAGGACATCCTGTTGGTGCCAGAATGAGACCCGGGTGGTGCCTCCATGAGGTCCGGGTGGCCGCGGGACTTCTGCATCCCCCGCCGGACAACAAGGGTCCAGGGAAATCAAGGCGGCGACGGCATCCAGGGCATCCAGGGCTTGCCCGGCGAGGTGACGGCGGCGCAACTGACGGCGGCCATCGCGACGACAAGCGCGAACACCAACGCGGTGGCGACGATGGACACAGCCTTCAGCAACGATCCCGCCAGCCTCGCGGACATGGAGCTGATGCGCGCGAAGTACAACGAGCTGGTGCTGGCGCTGCGGAGGCTGTAGCCGGGGTCAATGACCCCGGTCAGCCGTCCCGGCTGTCCGCAGGCCTCATGAAAAAAACCGGCACCTCTTTATGAGGTGCCGGTCACAACTGCCACGACTTCTCCCAAAGTGCGCGGCAATTAAATGGGTGGCGGTCAGCCGTCGAGTTACTCACGGCAGCTTCGCCAGGGCGTCGCGTCCGCGAGTTTTGATCTCGGGGTCGTCGTGTTCCGTGCTCTGCATCGCCAGGCCCTTCTCGATGGACTTGCGCGCCTCGGTATTCTTTCCCATCTGCGCGTAAGTGCGCCCCAGCTCGATGTGGTGCCGGAGGCGGTTGGGATTGATGGCGATGGCTTTCTCAAAGCACTTCACCGACTCCTCATTCGTGGTGGTGGGAAGCGCGCCGTATATCATCCGCCCCACCATGCGCTTGACCGTGCTGACGTTGGCGAGCGACTGGTGCCAGCGGCCCAGCACATGCCAGGCGGTGTCGTTGCGCGGATCGAGCTTGATGGCTTTGTCGGCAGCCGCTTTGATGCGCGGCGAGGCCGCCACTTGCTCCTTGGGCCCTTGGAACGGCAGCATCTTGCCATAAGTGATGGCGGGAGAGAGCTGTGCCTCGGAATCACCAGGCGCGAGCGCCGCAGCGCGCTGGCCATAGCCGAGGGCGATGGCGCCGAGCCTGAGCTTCTCCTCCGGCTTCGCCGCATCCTGCATGAGATGGCGGTATTGCCGGGCGATGCGCACGAGAAGAGGCACATTCTTCGGCTCGAGCTTTTCGGCTGGCAGGTAATGGTTCAGCGCCCCGTTGGCCTGAAACTTGAGATCGAAAACATCGCCCTGGCAATGAGATCGTTAGCGGACTGCGCCCGGCCAGCCGCGCAGGCCAGCAGCAAAGTGGCGGCAAGTGTGAGTGCCTGGGTGGAAAAAGAATGGTGCATGGTGTCAGGGTTTGTTTTGGATAAGACGGCCGGCGTTCAGGAGTTCAGCCTCGCCCAGCCGCCGTCCGACTAACTGCAAGCTGGTGATGGGAACGCGCTTGCCCACCGCTCCGTGTGACAAGGCGATGACGTTGTTCACGGGGTTCCGCAGGCTGCTTTCGATGATGTCCCTGCCTGCCTCGCCCTGTGTCACCACCGCGTCTTGTGTCAGGCTGGCGATGCTCCGCAGAGGCTTGCGCAGGCTGGCGACGGGCGCCTTCCGATCTTTTACCGGCATGGCTATGGGCACCGCCAGCGCGGGGTTGCCGGCAAAGTTCACGCCCACGGTGTTTTGCATGTCGAACACCAGCCATTCAAAGGCGACCGTGGATCCGAAGAGCGGAAATTTGGGCGGCAGGTTTTGCAGCGTTGGCACAGCGATGAAATCCACTTTGGACAGGACTTCCTTCAATGCTCTCTGCCATGCGGCCTTTCGCTTGAGGGCGTTGTCATAGTTGAGCTGGTGCTCCACCCTGCCCAGAGCCAGAACCGCCTTGGTGATGAGACTAACACCTCTTTTGTTCTCGTATTTTTGATCGTTTACCCATGCATCAGCGGTCGCCACCGTTTTGCCATCCTTCTGCGCCTGCTCCCACTTGGCTTTGAAGGCATCATCGAGTGTTATGATTTTGAATCCCTTTGCCTTGAGCGTATCGTCGATGGCCTGATCAATCGCGGGATCGGTGCCGTCGAGATAGAGCCTGCCTATCTTGATCTGCGCGGCCGAAGGTTTTTCCGCGACGGCTTGCGCATACTGCGCCGCAAATCCGCGCTGCAGCAGGTCCATGCCTTCCACAAGACGCGGGATGTCTTTGGCCAAGGGACCGACCGTGTCCAGGTGGTTGGGTGAGATGGGAAACACGCCCTTGATGGGGACGAGACCGAAGGTTGTCTTTAGTCCAAGGATGCCGCAGCACGCCGCGGGCACGCGTATCGACCCGGCGGTGTCTGTTCCGAAGGCGACGTCTGCCTTCCCTGTTGCGACCACAACCGCTGATCCGCTGGAAGAGCCTCCCGCGATAAGCTGGTTTTTGCCGTCGGGCTTGTTGCGTGGATTTCCAAAGTAGCGGTTCTCGCCTGAAACCGTCACGGCAAACTCGGTGAGATTCGCCTTGCCCACGATCTGCACGTTGCGCTCCCGCGCTAATTCCAGGCACGCGGCATCGCGCTCGGCCGGGGGTCTTGTCTTGGCCAGATACTCAGAGCCAGCGGAGGTGACCACGCCTTTCATGTCAATGTTGTCTTTGACTGCCAGACGCAGGCCCGTGCTGCCCTTTGGAGGCGGCCAGTAATGGATGAATGAATTGTCCTTGGAGCCGCCTGGTCGCTTCTGCAAATAGGAGCAGGAGCCAAGGCAGGTGATCAATATCCAAGGGACAATGCGGAGGGCTGTGGGGTGGGAGCGGTTTCTCATGAGGCTGCCACGTTGCGGGAAGGCTCCTGCCTTTGCAAGAACTCGCAGACTTTCGCCGCGCCGAATAGAAAGAGCGCCGGTGGCGCCAGAGCGGACAGCAGGCGCAGCTAGGCGACGAGGATGTCGCGCATGGGCAACCGGTGCAGGCAGTAGCCCGTTGCCAATGCGCCGAGCACGGCTTTTGTCGGCGATTTGCGGATGCGTTGCTCGCACTCCTCATGGCGGCACCGTCCCCACCACGCTCGCGCTAACCGTCGCCGTGCTACCGGGCGGCAGGGTGGTGACGCTATCAATGACGACGCTGGTGATGCCTGGGTTCGCGTCACGAATTCAATCCGCATCGCTGGCACGAGTAGGGGCAGCAATGCAGTGAACACGCTGGTGGGTGACTGATGGCTTGTTGGTCTTCCGCGAGGTGCTGTGCCGGGGTGCCGTGCCATGTTTCGCTGGCTTTCTTTTCTGCAAAAGAAAACGGCTTGCGACGATGTGTGCCGCAAGCCGTTGGGAAGAGGGGACGAAGGGTTATTGCTTCAGGACGCGCTTGATGTCCTCTGCCTGTTTGTCGGTGGCGGCGGCGGAGTCGTGCCAGATGATTTTGCCGCCTTTGACGAGGAAGCATTCGCGGCTGGCCATGCCGTTGGGTTTGCGCACGACGCCGAAGGCGGTCATGACTTTGCCTTCGGGATCGGCGATGAGGTCGTAGGGGAGCTTGTGGTCATCGACGAATTTCTTTTGCGCGTCGGGTGCGTCCAGGCTGACGCCGAGCACTTGCACGCCGTCCTTTTTGAGATCGGCAAAGGCATCGCGCAGGCTGCACGCCTGCTTGGTGCAGCCGGGGGTGTTGGCCTTGGGGTAGAAGAACACGACGGTGGGTCCTTTGGCGAAGACGTCGGCGAAGTTCACGGTTTTTCCGTCCTGGTTTTGGGCGGAGATTTGCGGGGCGGGGAGATCGACTTTTTTGCCTTCACCGGCAAAGGATGAGGTGGTGAGTGACATGGCGGAGAGGGCGAGGGTGAGGATGGTGGATTTCATGGTGGTGGGTGGGGGATACGAGATGGGGTATGTGGAAGGAAAGGCAATGGGGGAAATAGGAATGGGGGAATGGCAAAGGGTGGAAGGGATGTGCGCTCAGGCCATTTTCAGTTCTAAGTTCTCCCATTCCTCATTCCTCCATTCCGGGAGGTATTAAGATTACTTGAGGCTGACTTGCACGCCGGGAACTGCGGCGGCGAGTTGTTTCGCACCTTCCTCGGTGGCCTTGCTGCCCCAAAGATAGACGGACTTGAGGCTCTTGATGGCGGCGAGTTGCTTCACTCCGGCATCGGTGATCTCGGTGCCGTAGAGATTGATGGTCTGGAGGTTTTTCAAAGCGGTGAGGGCTTCGAGGCCGGCGTCGGTGATCTTTGTCTGACGCAGATCGAGCTGGGCGAGGCGCGGGAGCTTGGCGACGGTCTTGAGCGTGGCGTCGGTGATCTTGGTGCGGCCGAGGTCGAGCTGCGCGATGTTGCCGGCGATGGGCATGAGGGCGGTCTCGACCTTGGCGTCATCGCACGAGGACACGCCGGTGAGAAAGTCGGCGCGCACGAGGCCGCTGTCGGCTTTGAGTTGGAAGACTTGGGCGCCGTTTTTCAGCGCGGTCTTGATCTGCTCCTCGGTGAGGGGCTTCACGCCTTCGGAGAGTTTTTTGTAAAACACATCGTGCTCGCGCACTTTGTTCACTGACTTGGCGCCCGCGAAAGCGTCCGCGGGTTTGCCCTCGGTGCTGCCTTCCCATTTTCCGAAGTCCGCGCCTTCGTCGATCCAGGCTTTGAGCAGCGCGATCTCGGGGGCGGTGAGGGGGTCGCCCTTCGGCGGCATGTGCGCGTCGTCGTCGGTGGGGAGGGTGACGGATTCAAAGAGGAGGCTGTCGGCGGATTTGCCGGGCTTGAGCACGGGGCCGTTTTCGCTGCCTTTGAGGATGGCCCATGAGGCGTCGAGGCGCAGGGCTGCCTTGGGTTCTTTCTTTTTGCCGTCCTTGATCGTGGTGGCCTGATGGCACTCGATGCAGCGTTTTTGAATGACGGGAAGGATTTCCTTTTCGAAGTCCACCTTTGCGTGAGCGGCGGTGGCGGCGAGGCTGATGAGGGCGATGGTCGGGAAGCGAAGAGCAGGCGAAGTCATTGGATGCGGAGGCGGGGTTTCTTGGGGGTGGCGGGCAAAGGAAACGCTTGCTTGTCTGTCTTGTTTCACGGAAAACAGTTGGCAAAACAGCGGCGGTCGTTGTTTGTTTTCGAGCGCGCATTCATCCTCAACCTCAATCCCACTCCCATGTCCGGCCCCACCAAAATCAACCGACTGGAAACCGACGCTGTTCTCAGCCACCACACACTCGGCATCATTATGGGAGGCGGCGCGGGAACGCGGTTGTTCCCCCTGACGAAGGACCGCGCCAAACCTGCCGTGCCGCTCGCGGGCAAGTACCGCCTCGTGGACATCCCGATCAGCAACTGCATCAACCACGGCATCCGCCAGGTGTATGTGCTCACGCAGTACAACAGCGCGTCGCTGAATCGTCACATCTCGCGCACTTACAAATTTGACCTCTACAGCCGTGGCTTTGTCGAGATCCTCGCCGCGCAGCAGACACCCGATGGCACTGAATGGTACCAGGGCACTGCGGACGCGGTGCGCCAGAATTTGAAGACCTTTCTCCAGGGCGGCTGGGAGTATTTCCTCATCCTGAGCGGCGACCAGCTGTACCGCATGGACTTCCACAAGCTCATGGCGCAACACATCGCGTGCAAGGCGGACATCACCATCGCCACGCTCCCGTGTGACGAGGAGCGCGCGAAATCCTTCGGCATCATGCGCTCTGACTCGGATGGCCGCATCCACGAGTTCGTCGAGAAGCCGCAGGATCCCGACGTGCTGAAGAAATTCCAAATGCCCCCCGAGACACTCGCGGGTCTCGACCTCGCTCCGGGCAAGGCGCACTTCCAGGCTTCGATGGGCATTTACGTTTTCAATCGCGAGACGCTCATTGCGGCGCTCGACAATGATGCGAATGACTTTGGCAAACACATCATCCCCGCAGCCCTCGCGAAGAACCGTGTGTGCGCTTACAACTTCCAGGGCTACTGGGAAGACATCGGCACCATCCTCTCTTTCTTCGAGGCAAATCTCGATCTCTGCCGCCTCGTGCCGCAGTACGATTTCTTCGACTCTCTCGCGCCCATTTACACGCATCCGCGTTTCCTGCCCGCGTCAAAGCTCAACCGCGCCGTCATCAGCGAGGCACTCATCTCCGACGGCTGCATCATCACGGATGCCACCATCAAGACCGCCGTGCTGGGCGTGCGCACCATCATCGAGACCGGCTCCACGGTGAACGACACCATCATCATGGGCGCTGACTATTACGCAGGCGCGCCGGGACGCGACTCCAATCGTCCACCTCCCGGCATCGGTCGCAACTGCCGCATCGAGCGCGCCATCATCGACAAAAATGTCCACATCGGTGACAACGCCGTCATCACCCCCGCCGGCAAGCCGGCCAATCACGACGGCAAGGATTTCTTTGTACGTGACGGCATCGTGGTGATCCCGAAGGACACGGTGATCCCTGCGGGGACGTGGATCTGAGGCGGCAGGCATCCCCGATCGCTCCGATGTCTTACCTTGCGCGATGCTTGTCCAGTGGCACCGCACGCGTCGTGCTCACTGCGGCGCTCTGGCTCGGCATCACCATCGGATTCACCTCCCTGCCATCGGCGCTGCGGTGGCCCGCCCGCGTGCTCTGGCTCGGCTGTCCGGCCTATGTTCTGCTCCTGGCTATCAAAAGCATCCGACACGCGCGGTTTCGTCCGAGGCCGTTGATTTTTTCCCTGATCCTAGGCGGACTCATGATCGCGCTCGTGCATGTCATGTGTGGCGTCTTTATGCGCATCATGAGCACACGCGACGACCGGCTCGCCATGCGTGGCGAGATCACGCTGCGACAGTCCAGCCGCGATGAGATTCGGCGCTCAATCGAGGGCAAAGAAGGCGCCAACTTCCATCCCGTCATTGGCTGGGTGCCGCGCCCTGGCAGACGCACGAGCCTTTACAGCATCAACAAGCAAGGCGTGCGGGCGACACACGAGTATCCGCCCAGAGCGGCAGATGAGTCGAGGCGCGTGCTCTGCATGGGCGACTCCTTCACCATCGGCATCGCCGTGGCCGATGATCAAACCTATCCAGCCCACGCAGAGCAGATTCTACCAGGCTCCGAGTGGTTGAATTTCGGCAACCCTGGCAGTTGCCTCACGCAGGCCTACCTCCGCTACACCGAGGACGCGAGAAAGCTGGGCGGCAAGCATGTGATCATCGGCTTCATGACCAATGACGCACAACGCACCGTGAATTGCTTTCGCCCGTTTGCGAACCCCGAGGCCGGCATCACCCTGACCAAACCTTTTGCACAGCTCATCAATGGCGATCTCGTGATCCAGCCCAACCCGTATCCGAGCACGGATGACTACCGCCGCCTCCTCGCCGACGAACGCGGAGAGTTGAAAAAGCTCCTCCGGCTCGACTACCTCACCTGGGGACGCACCGATTCGCAAAGTTTCCGGGAGAGTCCGATCATGCGCACGTTCTCCTTCGCCTGCGACCGGTTCAAGATCGGCGTGCAACTCACGGCCCTGTCGAAAGGCAGCATCGATCTGCGGAATGCTTTCAAAGACCTCGCCGCGGACGATCTCTACGGCCCCGAGTTTTGGGATCCAGCCTCGCGCGGATTTCAAACCGTCTGCGCGCTGTTCGACAAGTTTTATGCCGACGTCATCCAGGACGGGCGCATCCCGCTCATCGTGATCATCCCCGGTCCGAACGACATCGAGGACTACCGGCAAAACCAGCCACGCCAGTACTCCGCGCTGTTGCGCCACCTCAAGTCGCGCGACTATCGCTGCATCGACTTTCTCGACACCCTCGTGACGAAGTACAAAGACGACCTCGGCGAAAACGCGCTGTTTGTTGAGCGTCACTATCAGGGGCATGTGAACCAGACGCTGGCGGCCGTCATCATCAAGGCGCTCCCCTCCGCGCCATGACATCCCTCGCGCCTTTGCCCTTGCGCCTTCGTGTCACGCCAATTACCGATGTCCCGTTGAACCTCTCCACTTACCGCGCCGCATGAAACACAGTCTGAGAAAACAAGATGATGCCGTCATCGTCGAGCTGGAGGGCGAAGCTGATCTGGCGATGGTGCCCGAGTTCCAAGCACTCATGCGCGCGCAGATGGCCGCAGATGTCCGGCGGCTGGTGATTGATTTTTCCAAGGTCACCTTCGTCAACACGCCCATCTGGGCCGTCGTGGTCGAATACTACCAGCACTCGCACAATGCCAACTCGGGCTTCGCGCTCGCGGGTCTGAAATCGCGGGTCGAGGCATCCTTCAGCATCGTGAGGCTCGGTGATTTCATTTCGCATCATCCCACGGTGGACGACGCGCTCGCAGCCTTGAAGGTCTGAACGGCCCCCGCACCGTCCATCGACCCGCCGCCATGATCGAAGGACTCAGCAGCTATGTGAGACACTGCGGCAGCGTATTGTTCTGGTTGTTCATCGCGCCGTTTCGCGGGCGCCTCTACCGCATGTCGCTCGTGTTTGCGCAGATCGTGCGCATCGGCATGCACGCCGTGCCGATGGTGGCGCTGACCTCGCTGACCATCGGCGTGGTGCTCGCGATGCAGGCGGCGGCGCAGCTCGTGAAAATGGGCGCTGAGACTTTTGTGCCCGGGCTGGTTTCATCGAGCCTGGTCAAGGAACTGGCTCCGCTCGTCACGGCGGTCATCGTGATCGGACGCAGCGGCTCCGCGGTCACTGCGGAGCTGGGAACGATGAAGGTGAGCGAGGAAATCGAGGCGCTCGAGGTAATGGCCATTCACCCGATGTCCTATCTCATCGTGCCGCGCTTCCTCGCGATGGTGATCATGATGCCGCTGCTGGCCGTGTTTGGCATTTATGTCGGGCTGTTCGGCGGCTGGATGATCGCGACCACGACTCTCGACATGTCGCCCGCGTTTTATGTGAGCCATGCGCTGGAGTTCGTCACGCCGCGCGATGTGATGATCGGGCTTTTCAAGAGCACCGTCTTCGGCGCGCTCGTCATCACCATCGCCTGCAACACCGGCATGAACGTCACAGGCGGCGCGGAAGGCGTCGGTCAGGCCACCACTCGCTCGGTCGTTGTTTCTCTGCTGTCCGTGTTCGTGGCCAACGCGGTGCTCACGGCATTTTTCTTTTTCTAGGAAAGCGCTGATCAAAGCAATCGCCGCAGGGTATTTCTCTGCGGTAAAAAGTTAACTTGGGGAGGCCGCGTCGTCACCAAGTCCAAGCCGCCGTCTGTAATGCCCAACTGTGAGCAAGGCAGGAACAAATGCAAAACCGCACGCCCACATAAATGCCAGAACCACAAGTCTGAGGACCGACTCTCCCTTTCCCATGTCTGCGTGCGGTAGCAAGTAGCCGAGCCAAACAAAAATGGCGGTGATAAGCCCGGACACCAATGACCCGACAAGAGCGCGATGCCAATCAACTCGTTTGTGCTCTCTGCGACAGAGCCAAGCCGTGATACACGAGCCGCCGGAAACGGCCAGAGTCAGAAATGCAAAAAGGGCAATGTGCTCTTTATCCATACGCGAGTGGGCCAACGTCAGAAGTGTGGCACGACGTAGAGAAGTCGTCCAGAGCGAAGCGGCCTGAGGAGTTTGTCAGCCGTTAAAGTTGATGTGTGGGATGGTCCAACAAGCGGCTGCAAAGGCCGGCTCAGAGAAGTGGCGCGGGATTGACCGCGTGAGCGGGCCGCGCCACCATCGCCTGTGATCTATCTGGACAACAACGCGACCACACAGCCCGACCCGGCGGTCGTCGAGGCGATGCTGCCTTTTTTGCGCGGAGATTTTTTCAATCCATCGGCTGCGTATCGCCCGGCGCGGGTGGTGCGCGCTGCGCTGGAGGAGGCGCGGGCGCAGGTGTCGGTGCTGCTGGGTTGCGCGCCGGAGGAGGTCATCTTCACCAGCGGCGGCACGGAGGCGGACAATGCGGCCATTGATTCCGCGCGCATGTTCTGGCCTGCGCGCAGGCGGCTGGTCATCGGCGCGACGGAGCATCCAGCCGTGCTCGAGCCAGCGCGCCGCTGGGAGCGAGACGGCGGGCTGGTGACAAGAGTGCGCGTGGATGCGGATGGCGTCATTGATCTCGACGCGTTGCGCGGCGCGCTGTCGGAAGGAGACACGGCGCTCGTGTCCATCATGTGGGCGAACAACGAAACGGGCGTGATCGCGCCGATGCAGGAGATCGTCGAGATCGCGCACTCCGCAGGCGCGCTGCTGCACACGGACGCGGTGCAGGCGGCGGGAAAAATCTCGCTCGATCTCGCTGCGTCGCCCGTGGATTACCTCGCGCTGAGCGGTCACAAAATGCATGCGCCGAAAGGCGTAGGAGCGCTTTTCATCAGCAAACGCGTGCGCTTTCGTCCGTCGATAACCGGTGGCGGCCAGGAGCACGAGCGGCGCGGCGGCACGGAGAATGTGGCGGGCATCGTCGCGCTGGGCGCGGCGGCGGAGATCGCGGCGCGGCACCTTTCTGACGGCAGCCATGCGCGTGTCGTCGCGATGCGTGACCGCTTTGAGCAAGTTGTTCTCGAAGCTCTGCCGGAGACACGGCTCAACGGATCGCGCGAAAAGCGGCTGGGCAACACATCGAGCCTGAGCTTTCCGGGGATCGACGCGGCAGGCATGGTCATCTTGCTCGATGAGAAGGAAGTATGCGTGTCCGCAGGAGCAGCGTGTCATGCAGGAGCGGTTCATTCCTCTCATGTTCTTGAGGCCATGAACATCGATGCGAACGGATCGCTGCGATTTTCATTTTCGCGGATGAACACCGAAGAGGAGGCGGACACTGCCGCGAGCGAGGTGGTGGCGGCGGCGCGAAAGCTGCGCTCGCTGTGAGAATAAAAAATGGTACGCGGGGTGGGGATCGAACCCACGACCAATTGGTTAAAAGCCAACTGCTCTACCGCTGAGCTACCCGCGCCTTGGGAAAGGGGGCGCTATGTAGGCATGATGCAGCGCGGCGCAAGCTTCATTCTGCTCCCGAGATGATATTCTGCGCCAGCACCAAAAGATCATTCTCAGGCCGCCGCACCAGATGCGCGCGCACTCCGGCGGCGCGCGCTCCGTCGAGATCGCAGTGCTCATCATCGCCGACGTGCGCGCAGGCGCTTGCGCTCACTCCGGCCGCGCGCACGGCTGCATCAAAGATCAGCCGGTCTGGCTTCGAGGCGCCCACCTCGCTGGAGATGATCATCGCATCGAACCATGATGCCAGGCCGTGACCTTCGAGGATCGAGCGCAGACGGCGGTCAAAGTTTG
>JANPIW010000313.1:0-3182 GCA_031425215.1 Verrucomicrobiaceae bacterium | reverse complement strand
CGCACCTTGGACATCCCGCGCGCGAGGTTGCGGCTCATCCCAAATCCGGTCGATACCGCGCGCTTCTGTCCCGTGGATGCGGCTGCCAAAAGGAAACTGCGCTCTGATCTCGGTGTGCGTGATGATGCGATCCTTCTCGGGTCCGTCGGACGGCTCGCATTCCAAAAAGATCCGCTCACGCTTTACCGCGCCTTTGCCATCGCTGCGGCTGAGCAGCCGAGGCTCATGCTCTATCACCTCGGCGATGGCGAGCTGAGCGCCAGGTGCGCTAGCCTCGCCGACGAGTTGGGAATCCGTGATCGCATCGTGCGGAAGACTTACCTCAGCGAGCCGGTCACGTTTTATCAAGCCATCGACGGCATGATTCTCACCTCGCGCTATGAGGGCCTGAGCTTCGCCGTGCTCGAAGCCCTCGCCGCCGACCTGCCGGTCATTTTGAGCGAGGCACCGGGGAATCTCGACTTTGTGCGAATGGGCCTCTCGCACTGCTGGTCCGCACCGGTCGAGTCGCCGGAAGGTTTTGCCATCGCCATCCAGCGATGGGCGGCCGATTTGGCAGCGCAGCGCCCGTGCGATCACCGCAGCACGGCCGAGGCGCGCTTCAGCCAGGAGGCATGCTTCGGCGCGTTGGTGCGTGTCTATGAGACGGGACAGATTTGAGCGGCAACACCTTGCTTGGCAGCTCATCACGGCTGCTGCATCATCAGGCGTGAGCGACTCCGCCATCCAACCTCTCTACATCGTCGGCCCCACTGCCTCGGGCAAATCAGGCATCGCTCTGGCACTGGCGCGAGGCATTGGCGGCGAGATCGTGAATGCGGATGCCATGCAGATGTATCGCGGCCTTGATTTGCTGACGGCTAAGCCATCGCGCGCGGATCGCGATGCCGTGCCGCATCATCTCTACGATGTTCTTGATCTGAACGAGAATTGCGACGCGCAGCGCTACCGGGAGATGGCACTGCCTATGATCGCGGAAATCGCGCGCAGAGGAAAGACGCCGCTCATTGTCGGAGGTTCAGGTCTTTATATCAAAGCGCTCACGCACGGCCTCGCCCCTGTGCCGCCGGGAGATGCGGCGACGCGGGAGCGGCTCTCAAGTCTCACGCTTGAAGAACAAGTGGCGATGCTTTTGCAGCACGACCCTGATGCAGCGCGCAATGTGCCGCTTTCCAATCCGCGCTACGTCGAGCGTGCGCTGGAGATATGTCTGCTCACGGGCAAGCCGCAGTCGGAGCTGCGCGCCACGTTTGCAAACATGGAGATCAGCGCGCGTGGCATCGTTCTCATTTGGAAACGAGAAGAGCTTTATGCGCGCATCAATCAGCGTGTGCTCGACATGGTCGGCGCGGGTGCGCTCGAGGAGGTGCGCGGGATCGGTGCTCTCTCCGTCAATGCGGAGAAAGCCATCGGCATCCGGGAGCTGCGCGCGCATCTCACGGGCGAAACGACACTCGAAGAAGCAGTCGCCGCGATGCAGCAGGCGACGCGGCGCTATGCAAAACGGCAGGGGACGTGGTTCCGGCGCGAGCGCTGGCTGCAAACGGTTTGCCTCACTGGTGAAAACACGACAGAATCGGCGCTCGCAATCATCCTCGACCTCTTTCCTGTTCTGAAAACATGAGCGCAGCCACCACGCACACCATCACCGTCAATCTCGGGCCTCGCAGTTACGATGTGCTTGTTGGTGCGGGACTGCTCGACACAGCTGGCACGCACGCGGCGAAGAAATTTCCCGCCCTTCAGAAAATTGCTGTTATCACCGAGACCACAGTCGGCCCGTTGTATGCGGAGCGCGTCTTGAAAAGCCTGGAGGCAGCAGGGCTGGCACCCGTGCTCATCACAGTGCCAGCAGGCGAGGCATCAAAGTCGATGGGCGTTGCGCAAACAGTTTGCTCCGAGATGGCGCGCGCGGGGCTGGATCGGAAGAGCGTGGTTGTGGCACTAGGCGGCGGAGTGATCGGTGATCTTGCGGGCTACTGCGCGGCGATCTACCAGCGCGGTGTGCCATACATTCAGATGCCGACGACGGTGCTCTCGCAGGTGGACAGTTCCGTCGGCGGCAAGACCGGTGTGAATCTGGCGGAGGCGAAAAACATGGTGGGCTGCTTTCACCAGCCCGCGCTTGTGCTAGCTGACACATCGACGCTCGTTTCACTGCCGCCGCGCGAGAAAAACGAAGGCTTTGCCGAGATCATCAAGCACGCTGCCATCCGCGACGCGATGATGATGGAGGCGATCGGTGAGCAAGCCGATGGCAGGGGTAATCTTGCAACTCTCATCGCGCGCAACATCGCCATCAAAGCACGCATCGTCGAGGCCGACGAGCACGAGACGAAGGGGCTGCGCGCGCTGCTGAACTTCGGCCACACCATCGGCCATGCCATCGAGAACGCGGCAGGCTACGGCCAGTTGCTGCACGGCGAGGCGATCAGCCTCGGCCTCATCGCCGCCGCGCGGGTGTCTGTGAAGCTGTCCGGCCTGCCTGATGCGGACGCGCGTCGGATCGAGGACCTGCTCAAGAGTTTCGCGCTGCCGACGACACTGCCCGCGAGCATGAGCGAAGCGGAGATTCTCGAAGCAATGCGTCACGACAAGAAATTCGAGCACGGCAGCATCCGCTTCGTGCTGCTGCGCGCGCTTGGTGATGCGTTTGTGAGCGCGGATGTGACACTGGAAGATTGCGCGGAGGCTGTGGCGGGTTTGAGATCATGACCCGCACCGAAGCCTATCTCGCGCTGAATTTGCTGCCGAACATCGGGCCGGTGCGGGTGCGGCGGTTGTTGAAAACCTTTGGCTCGCCAGAGGCTGTGCTGGCCGCAAAATCGGCGCAGCTTTTGCGCGTGGATGGGATCAGCGATGAGCTGGCGCTGGCGGTGACGGAGTGGGAGCAGCGCGTGGATATGACAAAGGAGCAAGGCCGTATCGCTGACCTGGGCGTGACTCTGCTGACGCAGGATGACGAGCTTTTCCCGCCGCTGCTGCGCGAGATTCACGACGCGCCTTTCCTTCTATATGTGTGGGGCACGTTGTTGAAGCGAGATCACAATGCGGTGGGGGTCGTCGGCTCGCGCGGGGCGACGGCTTATGGAATGGGGATGGCGAAGAAGTTCTCGTTTCAGATTTCGTATGCGGGCTACACCGTGATCAGTGGACTCGCGCGTGGCATTGACACCGCCGCG
>JANPIW010000312.1:0-2244 GCA_031425215.1 Verrucomicrobiaceae bacterium | reverse complement strand
CAGTGGTGTGAGCAGTGCGAAAAGGATGGTGATGGTTTTCATGATGACAGGGGAGACTACTCCACCTCCCGTTCCGCATGTGAAAGAGCCATGCGCAGGTAGCGGTGGCTGTGCAGCGGGGCGAGCCCGGGGGCGAGGACTTGGGTTTTGAGGAAGCTCTCCACATCATGGAGGCGTGCGGCGAGCACGGGGGATTTCTTCTCGTGCGCCACTTCCAGAAGCGCGGTGATGAGCCGGGCATAGGTCACGGAGCTGGCGGCCATCTGGATGCGGGCCTTCACTCCGGCGTCATTTCCCTGGAGCATCTGGGCGGACTTCACCAGGGCTTCCAGGGCTTGCAGCGCCTCCTCGCTGTAGTGGCGGCGAAGACGGGCGGCGTGGGGCGAGCGCGCGGTGAGCAGCGGGTCGGTGCGGACCTGGGCGCTGATTTTGGCGAGCGCTTCGTGATACTTCACCATCACCTCCGCCGCAGGACCGTAAGCGGCGCGGCAGTAGTCGGCGATGGTCGCGGCGACATCGAGATCGGGATTCCACAGGGCTTTGCAGAGCACATAGTAGTCGAGGCCGTGAGCGCTCCAGTTGCCGTGGCCGTTGTCGAAATCAAAACCGATGGCCTTGTGCCCGACGCTGAACTTCACCGCCTCGGCGAACCACGCGGCGTTGTTGCGTGGCATGCCGAGATCAATGGCGGGGCCGAGCTCATTCGGGCGGATGAAGAGCTTCGGCGCGATCCGTGACCAGGCCTCAATCTCCTCATGATTCAAGCCGACGTAGCCCACGATGAGGTTCGGCTGCAGTTGCCCCACACGCACCGGCACGCTGCGATAAACGGAATACGCATAGGCCACCAGGTCGCGGTCCGGCATCTCCCGATGCACGCGGGCGGCTATCTCATT
The DNA here is from genome assembly GCA_031425215.1 of Verrucomicrobiaceae bacterium. Taxonomy (GTDB): domain Bacteria; phylum Verrucomicrobiota; class Verrucomicrobiia; order Verrucomicrobiales; family Verrucomicrobiaceae; genus JANPIW01. The sequence goes on along the minus strand of JANPIW010000312.1, from coordinate 1,348 downwards.
GAAGAAAGTGAACACGCGGTCGCTAAGTGAGGGGTACTCAGCAAAGGGCAGCTTTGTGGCAGGATCAATGAGCTGCGAGTCGCCGAGGATTTTCGGCGCTTCGGCAGGATCGAGGGCGCGGCAGGCAGCGCACATGCAGAACTTGTTTTTGCCGCCGTCATTGGGGGAGATGGACGCTGTGAGCAGCGTCGGGTCACCCTTGAACTCGGCGATCTTCACCCTGGCGATCTCATCCCACAGCGCGGCGTTGGATTTGCACAGGCGCTCGCGCGCTGGCGACTGCGCACGCGTGCCGTCCGGCTGTAGCGCGAACCACTCGGGATGCGCCTGGCCGTGCTTCTCCCACCAGCCCGCGAAGGCATGGCCGCCATTGATCTCGATGCGCTGTCCCAGCCTCATGCGGCGGTACCACGGGCCGTTCACGGCCGGACCCTGGGCTTGCTTCCACGCGTCCAGGGGCACGCCCCATTTTTCCAGCACGGGCGCGAAGGTGTCCTCGCGGGAGACCGCCACATCACGCACCTTGCGCTTGGCGATGCGTGGCTGCTCGCGGCGATGGATGTCCGGCAGTGTGATGGTGGCCCGCTGCGGCACCACCTCGCCATGCTCGCCGGGGAAAAGCCAGCGCACTCCCAGCTCGCGCTCCAGCAGGTCATACACGGCAAACAGCGTGCCTTTGCAAATCATGCCGCCCGGCCCCAAATCACCCCCGCAGACATGCAGGTGCCCGTTGCGCGTCTCGATCACGATTTCCTCCGGCTTGGGTGCCAGATCGGCGTTCGCTTTGCAATGGCCCACAAAGAGGCGCGCCCCCTCTGGAAGTCCCTTTTGCGATTCCGTGGCGATCTGCGGCCGTGTGCCGCACATCTTGCCGACATAATCCGCCAGCTCCACCGCTGCCAGCGGCACGACCACGCCATCGCCCGTGAGCTGCTCCGCAGGCTTCTGGAGGTGCTTGTAAAACCCATCTGGGACGATGATGACCACCTGCGGCCGCCCATCACGGGCGAGGGTGACGCCGGCAAACGAAGCGAGTGTAAGAGAAAGGCCGAAGAGCGTGGCCAGCAAGCGAGTCATGCGGGGAAAGTGGATTCACGTGAACGTTCCTGGACGCTGCCTTTCTTCCGCTTCGTTTCACGGACTGCGCAGGGCATCAACCCGTTCATCACGCATTGAACCGGAGGCTGTCGAGAACGAAGGCATCCTGCTGAGCCGCCCTTTTGAAGGTGATGACAACATCCCGACCCCGCATGAGAGGGATGTCGTCAGCGTCTCCTTTGGTCTCCGGTTCGGGAGAGATCCTGGACCGGCGGTTTTTTGTTGGCGGGAGTGTGCCGGACTGGCCCGG
>JANPIW010000311.1:0-2989 GCA_031425215.1 Verrucomicrobiaceae bacterium | reverse complement strand
GAGGCGAGGGCGCCTCCCAAAACGGGCGAGGGCGCCCGTACTCCCGGCTCTGCGTTTGCTTCATTGTCACACTCGCTCGATTCTAGGATGACTCGATTTCTCCCAGTTCAAGTCGGACGCGTGGAGGCATTTTTGCTCCGGCTGGCGACGGCTGGTGTGACGTTGTGGTCGATCTGGAAGCCGTCGCGTTATGATCGCGTGGAGGATGCGTCGGGCATTGCAAAGTGGGGCATTGATGTGGCGTGGATCGGACAGCCGGGGGTGCATCCGTGGGTGCTCGCGGCGGCGATGGTGTGCGGTTTGATTCTTGTTGCGGGCCTTTGGCTGCCGCGTGCATGGACGCTCGTCGGCATCAGCGGGCTTGCTTATTTGCACCTGACGTACTGGACGCTGGCGAACTGCCAGGGGAACACCTTCCATGGCTCGCAGATGACGACGCTGGTGCTGCTGCTGCAAATCGCGGCCTGCGTAATCACGATGATCCGCGACCGCCGTTCAATGCGTGAAACGGAGCGCTGGACAAATCTGGACGGGATGCTGCTCTACTTCTCGCAATGCGCCATCGCGGCGGTGTATGTGACGAGCGCGCTGACGAAGATAGCGAAGTCGCGCGGGATGTGGATGTTCGACAGCCATTACTTTGCCAAGAGCGTGCAGAAGGTGTGGCGGCAGCAGTATTACGACAACCCGTCCATCGGCGAAGCCTTCGCGGGCATCAGCCCCTGGGCCGCATGGCTGGCCCAGCATGATGTGATGGCGCGGTTGTTGTTCGCGCCGGGTTTCATTTTGGAGCTGCTGGCGTTTCTGATGCTGATGAACCGCCGCATGGCGTTCTGGTTCGGTGCCGCGCTGGTGCTCATGCATGTCGGCATCGGCTTCATCATGCGGCTCTATTTCCCGGAGTTTGAGGTGCTGGTGCTGATCTTTTGCGTGAACGTGCCGTTTCTCGTGGCCGCGCTGCTGGGCAGGAGCAAGGGGGAGCGCTGAAGTCGCGCGCCAGCTCCCGAGCAGACAGGTCTTTTCAGTCAGCCTCGATCGCCCCTACCCCGGCAAACATTTGACCGCTGCTTTTGAACAGTCGTTCCCCTGCATTGTTAAATGCAGGATTGACGTTTGCCCCTGCGATCCCGTATTCATGGTCGTTGTCGCCCGCAATTAATCCCTCACCTTCATGATTAATCATCCCTCCCCGTCTTCCGCCACGCCGCGAAGGGTGCTTGCACTGGTGCTGTTCTGCGTTGCGTTTGCCGGGGCGGCATGGATGGGCGTGTGGCTGTCGCGGGAAGACGAGCCGGTGCGTCCGATGATGAATATTGCACCGGGATTCGATGACAGCCGCCTTCTGCAAAAGGGCCAGCTACCGCCCGTGACACAGGCTTACTTTCCCATGGCGGCGCAGCAGCAGCAGCCATTCACTCCGGCCGCGACCGGGAATCCTCCCGCGCTGCCACCAGCGGTCACAGCCATCATCGACAACGTACCTGCACCGCAGCCTGCGGCACCCGTGACCATGACGGCATTCGTCACCCCCGCACCCGCCGGCACCTCCGCAGTGACAGCGGCGCCGGCTGCCCTTCCCGCAGGCGCCGCGCCGCCTCGCGCGGGATTCCCGCTGCCGCTGCCCTCGAACGCCGACCTCGCGCAGCTCACCACTGGCCAGATTTTGCAGAGCAACAGCAAGGTGAACATGACCGACCCGGCAGTGCGCGCGGAGCTGGTGCGGCAGCTCAAGGCGGTGGAGGACGCACGCCTGAACGCGGCTCATGAAAAAGCGCGCAAGCTCGGCCTGCCCATCACCGGCACGAAGCCGGGCGGCGGCACTTTTATTCTGCGCGACTTTGATGGCGAGAGGCCGGTGTATGACTGCGATGAGAACGTCAACGCGGCTATCTCCACGGCGACCGATCTGGTGCGCGGCATCACGCCATACGGTGTGGATGGCACGGGCGTGGCGATGGGCCTTTGGGAGGCCGGAGGCATCCCTCGCACCACGCATCAGGAGTTTTACTCCGCGCGCATCGTCATCGGTGACGGCGGAACCACAACTACGAGCCACGCCACGCATGTGGCCTGCACACTCATCGGCGCGGGATATAACGCGGCCATCCGGGGCATGGCGCCGGGCGGCTCCTTGGTGGCTTACACCTCGACCAATGATTACTCCGAGATGACGGCCGCTGGCGCTGCTTATGCGGGCGAGCCGGGCAAGATCAATCTCTCCAATCACTCCTACGGCAACCTCACGGGCTGGGATCAAGACGGCTTGGGCCGATGGATCTGGCTGGGCACTTTCACGGACAACGGCAACGCCGCCGATGATGTGGACGAGGACTTTGGCCGCTACGGCCCCGAGACAGGTCTCGTCGATGGTGTTGCGGCCGTGCTTCCTTATTACCTCCCCTTCATCTCCGCCGGAAATCACAGGAACGACGGACCCACCAGCGGCCAGTCGTGGTATGAAGGCAGCGCCACTGGCACGCGTCGCACCTATAACACCTCCCAGCACCCGGGCGGCGACGGCACTTACAAAGCGGGCTACGATAACATTGAGGGCGACAAGCTAGGTAAGAACGTCCTGGCTGTGGGCGCCACGCTCGACGCCGTGACCGCTGGGGCGCGCAACACCGCGCTGGCGACGCTGATCACTTTCAGCTCCACAGGCCCGGCAGATGACGGACGCATCAAGCCCGACATCGTCGCCAACGGCAACACGCTCACCTCCGCCAGCAACACGAGCGACACGGCCACGACCTCCTCCTCCGGCACCAGCATGAGCAGCCCGAACGCATCTGGTTCCGCCCTGTTGCTCCAGCAGTATTTCAGCAACCGCTTTCCAGGCAAAGCCATCCGCGCCGACACGATGAAGGGTCTGATCATTCATACTGCGGACGACATAGGCAGGCCGGGACCCGACTACCAATACGGCTGGGGTCTCATGAACACGAAAGCTGCCGCTGATGTGATCAAGGACCACGCCAACAACGCGGGC
>JANPIW010000310.1:0-3427 GCA_031425215.1 Verrucomicrobiaceae bacterium | reverse complement strand
CAGCGGCTGGATGATCTTCCAGTCCGCACTGTCCCAGCCGACGAGGAGGAGTCTGGGTTTGGGGTGTGGAGCAGTTGGCATGGAGATGTGTGCGTTAACGTCAGGCTTTGCCGGCAAAAAATGGGCGGTAAAAGATGAATTCATATTTTACCGCCCATCTTTTTGCCGGTTGAAACGGATTCTTCAGACCATGCCGCGAACTCAACAAAAAAAGTGCGGGCACTGCTGCCCGCACCTTCGTGATTATTCATGCGATGAGGGCTGGGGTGCCCACATTACGCCGCCTGCTTCCGGCGGCGGCGCAGGGCCACACCGCCCAGACCCGCCAGCGCCAGCAGCGCACGGCTTGGCTCGGGGACGGCTCCGATGTCACCCACGGTGATAGACGTGTTGGCCACGGACTCCACATAGGCGGAGTTGATGGCGAGCGTCGAGGTGGCTTCCGTCCAGCTCACATTGGCCCAGCCCCAGTTGTTGGTGTTGGTCTTGAAGGCGATGTTCTTGTTGAGTTGGTCGGAGGTGAAATCGAGGGAAGGGGGGCTAGCCCGCTGAAAAAAGGCATAGCCCAGCGCCCCGTTCCCGCCAGCGCCGATGACCGTGCCATCGGCGAAGAAACTGGCAAGACCGGTCTCTGCGTCGAATGAACCAGTGTTATAAACGGAACCAAGCGCTCTAATGGTCCGTGCTCCCAAGAACAGATAACCGACACCTGCTCTGCCAAGGAGAGTCCCAAAACCAGGACCGACCGTCCAGAAATCGTTAAATCCATCCGCAACCGTGTATTGCGGCCCAAACCCAAACGTGACCGCCGTCACAGCGGCCTCCGCTTGCGGTGCGCCGAGCAGTGCGGCAGTGCCGACGGCTCCAGCGAGGTAACCGGCCATCTGAGGCCGTAGAAGGGTGATTCCCGGACGAGCCGGACGACGGGTGCTGTATGCACGTGATTTCATGAGTGAGTGGATAAATGGGTGAAGTGCAAAAACGGAAGTGCCGCTGGTGGCCCACATCAGGGCAGGCCGCAATTTATCCGCTGTGGGCTTTTTTGAGGACAAGGCGGGCCGTGTCCCCCGCGCCTGGTACCGCATTTGATCCGGCGCAGCGCGCTGAGGCGGTCTCTCAATCCTGCCGCGCGGTGCTGACAAACTTGGCCACGGCCTCGGTACGGGAGCTGGCTTGCAGCTTCGCACAGGCACGCTCCAGATGCGTGCGCACCGTGGTGGCGGAGATGCCGAGCTGAGCGGCGATCTCCTTGTAGCGCAGCCTGCGGCTGAGGAGACCGAGCACCTCCCCCTCACGCGGCGAGAGCAGCATCACCGCCGTTTTCGGCGAGTCACTTTGCTCTTTGCTCTTTGCGCGGATTCGGACCACTGGAGAAGAGATTGGAAGGACTCCTCCAGCGGCCGTTGATAAGTGGAGATCACGGTATCCATCATGCCATCCGTCATGGAAGGAGGTTCAAAGGCAGCCTGAGTGCCGATCATTTCCTGCATCTGGCCTGCGGCGGCCCGGGCGTAGAGTCCCTTTGTATCCCGCGCGATGCAGACTGCCAGCGGGCAGTCGATAAAGATCAAGCGCAAGCTGGTGCCCTGAATCTGACGCAAGTCCGCACGGTGCTGCTCCCTGGGGGTGATGAAGGCGCAGATGACGGTATGCCTGCATCGGCATGGGAGCGCGCCAGATGCGCGGCGCGACGCAGGTTTTCCGAACGGCCAGCATCGCTGAAGCCGAGATCCGCGCAAAGACCGGAGCGCAGTTCATCGCATTCCAGCAGGACGGTATGGCGGCCAGCGAACCGGTGGTGGTCACAGAAGGCGGAGGCAAGCACCGTCTTGCCTGCGGAGGGCAGACCAAAGAGCCAGAAAATGAGGGCTGCCCTAGAGTCTGCGGGTTGCATGTGGTTGGGAGATTCGCACCTTTTGAGGCTTCGCACAAAAAAACAAGAAACAAGACGGCTATCTTTTCCCGGTGGATCATTTGTTTGGCAATCGTACGGGTGTCCTCTGTTTGGAGAACGGGCGAGAATGGAACGCTGAGTTGTCGCCAGCAGAAATTTGCACCAGCTTCTCCGTCTTTTCGCCCATGCCTTCCGCACCCACACCGCCAGTCATGCCCCGTCCGAATCACCGAAGGTCCAGCAAACGCACTTGGAGAGCAAAGCATGCCTCCCTCGTGGTGCTGGCCGGTCTGCTGATCGCTGGCATGGTGGCGATGGTCGGAGTTTTCGCCGCTCGTGCCTACAAGGGCTTCCGCCCGGCTGTCGCTCCCGTGGCGCGCGGGCCGGACGCGCCGAGGATAAAAGTCGCAAGCTCCATCCTCGGCAGCTCTGCCGTGCCAGATAAGCCGGGTGGCGCGAATGCTGATGCCAGCAAGCCATCTCATGACGAGGTGGCGGAGAAGATTGCCTTTATCAAATCCACGCCCGCGCCGGAGACTGACAAACCACAAGGCCCTGCCTACAATCCGAGAGTCGAGAATGTCGCGCTCACATTCACCTCGCTGGCAAACGACGCGTCCGAGGTGACCGGGCGCGCGCCGTGCTGGACGCCTACCTCGCCGCGCCGACGTGGCGCGAGAAGCTTCCGCACGTTTTCCACGCCGCGCGCTGTGAGAGTTTCATGCGCGACTTTTACGACAAGCGCGGCGAGACCGAGCCGCAGCCGCGCGATCTCCTCAGCGCGGGACTCATCACCGCTGGTGCATCGAAAGTGGTGAACCTCAGCTTCGCCAGTCCCGCGCGCGTTGTCTCCGGCCTGCGCGCTAATTTTCACCGCACCGCCAGCGGCAACCTCCAGCTCGACTGGGAGGCATGGACCGGTTTCTGCGAGAAAGCATGGCCCGACATGAAGGAAGAGCGCTCCTCATTGCCCGTGCTCGTGCGCGCCATCGCGGAGGAGACCGACTACTACAACTACGAGTTCGCCGAGGACTGGCGCTGGCTCGCGGTGAAACTGCGCAGCCCTGACGGCGTGCACTCCATCACCGGCTACTGCGACCGCCGCAGCGGCACGGGCATCGCGCTGGCGAATCACATCGGCGTGCCCGTGGCGCAGCAGGCGGCTGAGAAAGACAAACCCAGCATCCCGATCCGCCCGCCTGGAACCAAAAGCATCGTCACCGTGCGCCTGGCCTTTCCGTCCGCCGCGCAGTCCGACCACTGCGTGTTCATCACCGATTTGCTGGCGGACCGGTGGATGCTTTTTGACGGGGAATGGTGAGCGGTGCCCGTGCCGCGTATCGTTTTCCCGGCCAGATTCAAAACGAGAAAATCATCGTGATTGGCTGGCAAGGCGACTTATGGATGCGTGGTGAAGATGTTTGGCAAGTCCAGCGGAAGCGTAGGTGACGACGTGAGGAGTCTCAGGAAAAGAGACTCGTCACCTCGTTTGCTACAGAGATTCAGAGACTCCTCACGTCGTCTTCTGCGGTG
>JANPIW010000309.1:0-1673 GCA_031425215.1 Verrucomicrobiaceae bacterium | reverse complement strand
CGCCTCCAGCCGCGCGCCGCCTTCCAGCATCACAAAACGCGCCGTCACCGCGCGCACTTTTTCATTCAGCATCACTTTCACGCCGCCCTTCACGAGCATGCGCAGCGTGTACTCGCCCAGGGATTCGTCCAGCGTCGCCAGCAATCGTTCGCGAGAATGAATCAGCGTCACCGTCGGCTCGTCGCTTTGCACGCGATCATAATAGCGGCACACGCCCTTGAGCAGGTCCGCCATTTGACCTGCCGTCTCCACGCCCGAGAAACCCCCGCCCACGACGACAAAAGAGAGCAGCCTGCGCCGCGCCTCGGCGTCCTCGATCAGATTCGCCTCCTCCATGCGCGCGATGATTGCCGCGCGCAGTTTCATCGCATCGCCCGCATTGCGCATCAGCAGCGCGTGCTCCGTCATGCCGGGGATGCGGCTTAGATCCACATGCGCACCGAGCGCCAGCACGATGTGGTCGAAGCTCACCTCCACGCACGAAGAGAACGCGCCGCCATCCAGCCGCAGCGTCCGCGTCTTTAGATCGAGCGCGCTTACCACGCCCTTCATCACACGCGCTCCTTTGCAGAGCAGCCGGATCGGATTCACCACATGCCGCGGCGAGAGTGACCCTCCCACGACCTCAGGCAGCATCGGCTGGAAGACCATGTGATTTTCCTCCGCGATCACGCCCACGCTCTTCCCCAGATGCCCCAGCCGCCGCAGCACACGCCGCGCGCAGAACACCCCGGCGAAACCTCCGCCGATGATCACCACATCAAAATGTCGCCCCGTCACGCCTTTGTCCATGCAGCAGCCGTAGCAGCCGCTGCCGCAGAGGCAACAGCAGGGTGAGCGAGATGCCTCATCCGCGTCGGCGCTCCAGCAGGGAGAGCATGAAGAAGGACAGGATGAGATTCATCTGCTGTCGCACGGGCAGCGGCTGGAGGAGGTCCAGTTTGAACCGGCCTTCGAGAAACGCTGGCACCTTGGTCAGGCGCATCGCCGGGCTGGATGTGGAGATCGACGTGGCCATGTAGCGCGGGTGAAAAAGCCACACCGTCGCCAGGCCCAGCAGCGGAATCTGGCCGAAAATGCCGTCCATCACCTTCGCGAATGGATTTTCCTCCGTCACATTGAAGTCGGGCACCTGGTCGCCTGGATTGAACACCTCATAATGAGCGCGCCACAGCGAGCGCCAGCCTTTGCGTCCCAGCGCCCCGATCGGCGCGCCCGCCGCGTCGGTGAAATTATAGCGTGCTGACCAGTCGATGACCCGGTCCGCGCGGATCTCGCCGAGCTTCGTCGCGCGCGTGCTGTCGGTGAACAGCTCCACATGCTCGCGGAATTTAAAAAGCCGCTGCCGCACATGCATCACCTCCCGCCCGGTCGCATCACGCACGATGACTTTCGGGGCGAGAGTCAGAAATTTGAAATGGAACATCAGCGGCCACGCCACATCTCCCAGCACCGGCTCCAGGCTGTCGGTCACCGGACCAGTGGGGCGGAGGTTTGCTTGTGGCGGGGCATAGGGATTGAAGGAGTCTGCGTTCATTCGCGCAGACGCTGTCTTGATGCGGTGCTAATGCCAGCGGAAAATGACGTGTGGCCCGCTGGCGCCCGAGGCAGCTACACCCTCCGCGCCGCGTTGATCATCTCATCGAGCTTGTCGAAGAGCATCTGAATCTGGC
>JANPIW010000308.1:0-10171 GCA_031425215.1 Verrucomicrobiaceae bacterium | reverse complement strand
TGCCGGGCGACATCCTCGGCAGCGAGTTGCTTCGCGATGACGGAGGCAGGCTCGAGTTCGAGTTTCAACATGGCCCGATCTTCACGAACCTTTTGCTTGCTGACGAAATCAACCGCACACCGCCGAAGACGCAGTCCGCTTTGCTAGAGGCCATGCAGGAGCGACGCGTGACCATCGCGCGGCAGACGCGCGAGCTGCCAGCGCCCTTTCTTGTCGTCGCCACGCAGAATCCCATCGAGCACGAAGGCACCTATCCATTGCCCGAGGCGCAGCTCGACCGCTTCATGTTCTCGCTGCGGCTCGATTACCCGAGCCACGCCGAAGAAGTCGAGATCGTGCGCCGCACCACGATGGGAGAGGAGGCCGAGTTGTTGCCGGTGACCGATGCCGCCACGCTGCTCGCGCTCCAGCGTCTCGTGCGCGCGATGCCGGTGAGCGATCATGTTTTAAATTACGCGGTCAGCCTCGCCACTGCGACTCGCGCGACAGGAGCCAGCCCGACCGTCATCGCAAAGAACTACATTGAGTGGGGCGCCGGGCCGCGCGCGTCTCAGTATTTGATCCTCGGCGCGAAGGCCATCGCGCTGCTGCACGGCAAGGCCACGCCCGAGACAGCGGATGTTCGCATCGCGGCGATGTCCGTGCTGCCGCATCGCATCGTGCCGAATTACCGCGCGACCGGCGAGGGGCTGAATGCGCACACCATTGTCGGCCAGGTGGTGCAGGCGGTGGCCGAGCCAAAATATTGATCGCGCGCGATGAACACGCTCGGTGACAGTCTCCGTCAGGCCAAGGCCGCCGCCGTCGCACATTGTCGACCGCTTCCTCCGCCCAGTTTGCCACGGCAACCTCCGCCACTGCCACGCACAACTGGAGCGCCACCACCGCTGCCCGCCATGCGTGACGTGCCGTTTCGCAGCCGCTATCTGGATCAGGCGGAGCTGGAGCGCTTTGAAAACCTGCTCGTCTTCGCCACCACGACTGTTGAGGGCTTCCTCGCCGGGAAGCATCGCTCGCCGCACTTCGGTTTCAGCGCGGAGTTTGTGGAGCACAAACCTTACGCGCACGGCGATGACATCGATCACATCGACTGGCAGGTGTATGCGCGCACGAGGAAACTTTACTCGCGCAAATTCCTCGAAGAGACGGACATGACCATTCACATGCTCGTCGATTGCAGCTCGTCCATGTCTTATAACGGCCCGCGCCGCGAGCTGAAGCAGGCGCGCGCGAAACGGGTCGCCGCCGCGCTCGCTTACCTGATGCTCAAGCAGGGCGACAAAGCCGCGCTGGGCATCTTCACCGACCGGCTCATCGAGCATGTGCCGCCCGGCGGCACGCGACGACATTTGTTCAGGCTGTTGCAGACGCTGGAGCAATCCACGCCAGCCGCGCCGCGCACCGATCCCGCGCGCGCTTTGATCGAGGCCGCCGCGCAGATCCGCAAACGGGGCCGGCTCGTGCTCGTGTCCGACTTCCTCGGCATCGACATTGACGCACTGTTTGACGCGCTCAGCCTCTTCGTGCATCGCGGCTTCGAGGTGATGCTGCTGCAGGTGCTGGATCCTGAAGAGGTGACTCTGCCCGATGTCAGCCTTGCGCGGTTTCAAGACATGGAGTCCGGCCAGCAGGTGCAGGTCGAGCCGGAGGAAATCCGCGCGGTGTATGAGCGCGAGGTCGGCGAGCTGATCGAAAAACTGAGCGTCCAGTCGCTGAGGCGGCGCATCACGTTTTCCACGCACCAGACTGCGTCGCCGTACCTTGATGCCATTGAGGATTACATGCTCTTTCGCAGACGATGAGAGCGTGAGGGTGGGTATGAAACAAAGGACTTAAAGGACGAAAGGGAATCAAGGGACGATGTCATTTCTTCACCAAAACCTCCTCGCCATCCTCGCGCCGCTCGTCGCGGTGCCGTTGGTGATTCATCTGCTGAACCGGCGCTTTCCGCACTGGCGGCTGTTCTCTTCAGTGGAGCTGATAAAGCGGAGCATGGCGCAGCGCTCGCAGTTGATGAAGTGGCGGCACTGGCTGCTCACGCTGGTGCGCACTCTGCTCGTCGCGGCGGCGGTCATCGCGTTTCTCGGGCCGATGATCATGCGCCACGGCCAGCCGGCACGGCGCGCGGCCATGCGGCAGACGCTGGTCATCATCGATCACTCGCACAGCATGGAGTCCCTCGACGGTTCCATCACCCTGCGCGGTCGCGCGCAGGTCGAGGCAGCAAAGGTCATCGACTCCCTCGGCGGCTTGGACGAGCTGAATGTGTTTGCCGTCGGGCGCGACACCAAGACCGCGTTTGCCGGCTGGTCCGCGAACCGCACCGCTGCACGCGCCTTTCTGCAAGCACTCGGCCCGAGTTATGAGCGCGCGAATTTTCAAAACGCGATGGAGGCGCTCCAGTCGCACCTGCAAAGCGCAAAGGGAGCTGCGGAGGTCTATGTGATCTCAGACTTCCAGCGCACGAACTGGTCGGACGCGAGTTTGGCAGGTCTGCCAAAGGAGGCGCGGCTGTTTCTCGTGAATGTCGCCAGCAACACACAGCGCGAGAACCGCGCGGTGACAAACGCGGAGGTGCTCGGCGGCACCGTGCTCGCGGGCGGTGATGTGGCGCTGACCATCACGGTGGCAAATCACAGCGCCGCGTTTTTGAGCGACAGCATCGAGGCGATCATCGACGGCGGCGTGACGTTCACCACCCAGCTCAGCGTGCGGCCCTGGACGGTGCAGCAGGTGCCGTTGCGTGTGCAGGCGCCAGCACCGGGCTGGCATCAGATCGACGTGCGCTTGAAGACCGGCGACGCGATGCCGCTCGATGATGTTTTTCATCTGCCGCTACAAGTGCAGGAGCAGGAGGAGGTCGTGCTCGCCAGCGATGATCCGCCCGAGGCATCTCTCACGTTGCGCTTTCTCGATGCCGCGATCAATCCGTATGCCGACGCGCGCGGCTCGCTGCAACCGCGCCGAGTGAAAGCATCCGCGCTCACGAGCAAAGACTTGGCTGCCACCTCGAAGCTCGTGCTCTCGCGCGTGGCCAAGCTCGGCGAGGCGCAAGTGCGCGGCGTCGCGGACTTTCTCAAGGCGGGCGGCGGCGTGCTCTACTTTCTTGATGGCGCGAGCGACGCGGCAAACCTCGCCGCCTTGTCCGAGTGGTTTACACAGAGTGACGCCGTGCCGTTGCGTCTCGAAGCAAGACTCGGCAGCGGGCAATCGGGCGGCGAGCCGATGCAAATTGCGAAGGGGAACTTCGAGTCGCGCCACCTGCGGTTGTTTCGCGGCACTGCGCGCGAGAATCTCGCGCAGCTTGGTTTTTACGAGCGCTGGCTTGCGCGTCCGCAGGATCGCGGAAATGTTTTGCTCAGCTACGCCGACGGCACGCCTGCGGTCGCGCAAGGCTCCGCCGGCCTGGGTAATCTGATGCTGTGCAATTTCTCGGTCGCCGAAGTGGCGAGCAACATCGCGCGGCAGCGGGTCTTCCCCGCGTGGATCCAAGAAATGGTCGCGCAACTCAGTGGCGAGCGCGCCGTCACGCAGCGCCACGAGCCTGGCAAGGTAATGCAGGCCGATGTGTGGGCCGCCGACAAAACCGGGTTCATCGGTCCCGACGGCAAGATCGTGAATCACACGACGGCCGGCAGCGGCGAGCGACTGACCGCGATGGTGCCCGCAACGCTGCCGGGTTTTTACGTGCAGCGTGACGCAAAGCAGCGCGTGCTCCACATGCTCGCAGCGAACGTGGCCGCCGCCGAGACGGACTTGCGCGCGCTCGACGCGCAGACGACGCAGCAACACGCGGGCGATGGCGCGAAGTCATATGCCGTCGAGGCCGACGCGAACTACGGCGAGCTGGCGAACGGGCAGCCGGTTTTTCATTGGTTCATCATCGCGGCGCTCGTGGTGCTAATGATCGAGAGTCTCATTCAAACGCGCGTGAGGAGGAAGGCGGCGTGAGCGTGCGAAGCACCTTGGACTGCGGCAGCCTGCTGCCGCTTTCTCCAAGCAGCCCTGCTGCCGTCGGCGTTCACAACGGCTCCGCTTCGGGGAAGATTTTCGCACGAACAACACGCAGGGCGGACGACGCCAGCAGGCTGGCTCTGAAAAGCGGCAGCAGGCTGCCGCAGTACAAAGAAGCGCTGCGCGCTTCCTGATGCCATGAACTTCACTGACATCCATTTCGATCCGTTTCCGAACTGGCCTGGGTGGATCGTTGCCGCATCGCTGGGCATCGTGTTGTTCGCCTGGCTCGCTTATCGAAACACCGCGCGCCTCGGTATTCGTCGTACTTTGCTCCTTAACGCGTTGCGACTCTCCGCGATCCTCATTCTTTTCCTGCTCCTGCTCAGACCACAGCGCCGTGAGGAACTGCCGGTGGAAAAGCGCGAGACCATCATCATCGCCGGCATCGACACCTCGTTCAGCATGGAGCAGACCGATGCGGGCAATCGCAAACGCATCGACGCGGCCACGCGACTCATCCAGGACGCGAAGCTCGACGATCCGCATTTCCGTTTTCTGCCGATGATCTTTGATGAGGACGCGCGCCCTGTCTCGCCCGCGAAGCTGCCGACGCTCGTGGCCGAGGGGACCGACTCGCGCTTTCACACCAGTGTGATGGCAATGCTGCAACAGGCCACGCACGACAAGGCGGACCAGTCGCTCATTCTTTTCACTGACGGCCACGACTTCGAGCTGGCCTCTGCCACGCGCACCGCGCTCGCGGCGCGCGCGCAGAATGTGACGATCCACGCGGTGCCCTTCGGCGCGGCGGGCATGGTGCGCGATGTGGCGGTGCGCATGGCGGGCTACCAGCCGTATTGCTACCTCAAGCAGAAATCCAAGATCAGCGCCATCGCGCGGCTCTCGGGTTGCGAGAACCAGTTCCTCACCGTGCAACTGCTGCGCAATGGCAAGGTGGCTGATTCGAAGAGCATCCCGACGCGCAACGAGGTGGAAGTGCCGTTGGAGTTCGTCGTCACCGAGGCCGAGGCGGGGCAGGTCGAGTACGAGGTGCGCGTGGCTCCCGCCATCCGCGAGACGGAGCTGACGAACAACAGTACGATCACCTACCTGAACGTGCTCGATGACAAGCTGCGCGTGCTGCTCGTGGAGGGATCGCCGTATTGGGACACGACGTTTTTGCAGCGCACGCTGATGCGGAACGACAAGATGGACCTCGATGCGCTGATCCAGATCGAGCCGCGCAAGGTGCGCCGCATCCGCAAGAGCACGGAAAGCGGAACGCTCGAGCCGCCGGAGTCGCGCGCTGATTTCGAGGCATACGATGTGGTGCTGCTCGGAGCGAAGTGCGCGGAAGTGCTGTCGGACAAGGCGCAGGCCGCGCTCGTCGATTATGTGCGCGAGGCCGGCGGCGTGGTGATTTTCGCGCGCGGGCCGTCGGGTCTTGATGCCAGCGCGGCGGCGGTGCTGGAGCCGGTGGTGTGGTCGGAGGCGGTGCCGAGCGAGGGCGAGCTGACCACGACGCGCGAGGGACGCGGCAACAGCCCGCTCGGATTGCTCGCCGCGTTTTCGCAGGACGCACGGCGGCTTCCCGCGCTGACCAATGCCTATTCGTTTCAGGAGAAGCGCGAGCTGGCCGCCGTGCTCGCGGAAACAAAACAGGCGGGATCGGAAAAAGGCACGCCCGCCTTGATTCATCGCCCCATCGGTCGCGGCCAGGTGCTGGCGCTCGCTGCGGGTGATCTATGGCGCTGGTCGATGATGAGCGATGTGGCGGCGCGCGAGGCAGTGTTCGACAGGCTGTGGGATCAGATCATCGTGTGGATGCTCGCGGGCAGCGACCGTGTGCCCGGCTCGCAGACGCGGCTGCGCACGAGCACGGCCAATCTGCCGTTGGGCGAGGCGATTCATTTCCGTCTGCAATTAAAGAAGGGGGCGAAGGCTGCCACGCCACCAGTGATCGAGGTGAGGTCGGGGGACGAGACCGAGCGCGTGACAATGGAGAGCAGCGGCGAGGCGACACAGTTCGAGGTCAGTCATGTGCCGCGACGAGCGGGCCGTCACGAGGCAAAGGTGACGCTGCCCGACGGCCAGACGCAGACCGCGCGCTTCATGGTGTATCAGGAGAATCGCGAGCGCACTGAGGTGGCGGCTGATCGCGCGTATTTAAAGAAACTCTGCGATGCGGCGGGCGGGCAGGTGATCGAGCCCGAGCAGTTTGTGAAGTTCATCGACACGTTGAAGGCGAGCCTGCAGCCCGGCGAGCGCCGCTACAAAGAGACGCCGCTCTGGGATCAGCCGTGGCTGCTGTCTTTAATCGTGACTTTGCTTGCGGCGGAGTGGTATCTTCGGCGGCGTTGGGGGCTGAGTTGAAACATGAACACTGATCAAATCATATCGCGTCTCCGCACTGCGGACCGGGCCTGGCAGCAAGAACGGGCCGCAGTTCTGCTGATGCGGCATTTCAAGTGGCCCGTGATCGCGCTCGCGGCGCTCATCGTGGCGGACATTGTGTTTCATCTGCTCGCACAGCAGCGGCTCATGATTGGCATTGGTTTTGTCACGGCCTGCGTATTGGCTTTGGGATCACTCATGCACTGCGCGTGGGTCGCGAAGAATCCGCTGGAGCGTATCGCGCGGTTGCTGGAGTCACGCGCGCCGGAGCTGGGGTCAAAGCTGATCAACCTGCTGCATCTGCGGGAGAAATTCATCGCGCAGCCTCACGCGTCGCCGCTGACAAACGCTCTCGCGCAGCAGGCGGTGGATGACGCGGCGGCGGAGGTGGGCACGATGCCGTTTCTGCCGCTGACAAAGGAGCCAGACAAGAAGCGGCTCACCTGGCATGTCGTCACACCGTTGCTCGCCTTCATCGCTCTCGCGGCGGTATTTTTCATGCCGTTCATCACCACGCTCGTGCGTTTTCTCGACCCGTTCGGCGATCATCCGCCGTACTCGATGACGCGGCTGTGGATCGAGGAGCCGGGCGGCGAGAAGAACACGGTTCTCTACGGCGGCAGCTTCATGGTCAAGGCCGCGTGGTCGGGGCACGATCCGAAGGAGCTGATGCTCTCCGCCTTTGATCCGCTAGATCCTGCCGCAGTGACGACCGTGCCGATGATGCCGCAGGAGCCTGGCGTGTTTGCACAGCAGCTCGAGAATGTGCGCACCGATCTGATCCTGCGCGCGCACACGCCGGGGGACTGGAGCACGAGCCAGGAGCGGCGGCTCAATGTCGTGCTCACGCCGCAGTTTGATCACGCGGTGATCGCCATCGCGCCGCCGGAGTACACGGGGCTGCGCGAGAAATCAGCGCCGTTCACCTTCAATGGCGCGACGGCGCTCAAGGGCAGCAAGGTGACAGTCACGCTCGGCTCGAATCGTCCGCTCAAGGAGGGGCGCGTCCAATTGACGACGGCCTCGGGCAAGCCGCAGGACATCGATCTGAAGGTCGCAGATGCCGTGAAGAAACCGAACGAAGTCAGCGGCAGCTTCGTCGCGGATGCGTCGGGGAGAATGGTCTTCGGCATCAAAGATGTGGATGGCATTCCATCCAACGACGCCAAAGCCAGCGCGCTGACTGTGACGCACGATCTGCCGCCGACCGCCGCGATCACACAGCCGCCGCGCGATGGCTTTGTGGTCGAGGGTTACGCGATGAGCGCTCGCGTGACGGCCAGTGATGATTACGGGCTGAAGTCAGTGCGTGTGCATGTGCTGCGATTCGATGAGGCGCAGAAGCCTGTCGCACGCGCCTACGAGAAGATCACACTGAATGACACCGTGGAGCTGCCGCTGACGGAGATGTTCACGCAGCCATTGAAGGCGGGGGACGAAATCAGCTTCTTTGCCGAGGTGATCGACACGCATCCGTCGCCGCCACATCTGACGCGCACGGAAATCCGCCGCCTCGCGGTGATCAGCAAGCAGGACTACAACGACTTTCTCCGTGCCGAGCACACGATCGCTGATCTGGAGAAGAAGTATGACGATCTGTTCGAGCAGTTCCGCGAGCTGCTGGAGGAGCAGAAGAAGCTCGCCGATGCCGCTGCTGAGCTGGATAAGAAGCCCGGTGACAAAGAGCAGCGAGAAAAGCAAAAACAGGAGCAGGCAAAGCTGAACGAGAAGCTGAAGAAGGCAGCGGAGGCGATGGAGAAGTTTGTTTCCGACGCGCCGCTCTACGACGTGGAGCAGGACTTTGCCGACATGCTCAAGGAGCAGGCGGAGAAGGTGCGAGAGTCCGTGGCGCAGAACGAGCAGGACATGAAGGAAGGCGACGCGAAGAAGATGGCCGACGCGGCGAAGGAGCATCACGAGCGCATGGCGGGCGCGCAGGAGCAGACGGAGCAGCAGATCGAAAAAGCCATCGCCGACGCGGCGGAGATGCAGGAGATGATGGACAATTTCAATCGCTTCGGCGAGCTGCACGAGGCGCAGGAGCTTCTCACGCAGCAGACGAACGCGTATCGCGACAAGCCGCGGCTCGACGACAACGACAAGCTCGCAATGCAGAGCCTCGGCGCGACACAGCGGGAGATCCGCGAGGAGCTGCGTGATTTGCAGCAGAAGCTCGCGTCCGATGCGGCGAAGCACGCGGAGAAATTTCCCAAGGCGAGCGGGAGCTGCCAGTCGCTGGCTGATGCGATCCGGGAGCTGCGTATGGACAACCTCGCCGCCAGCGCGACCGACAAGATGATGAAGGGCGACGGCGCGGGCGGCTACGATGGCGCGGATCGATTGCGACTCGCGATGGCCTCTCTCATCGGTCAGTGCAACGGCGGCAAAGGCGAGTCGAGTGACGAACTGGACCGCCAGCTCAGTCTCAGCCAATGCAACAAGCCCGGCGCGACGGGGAAGCAGATGCTGATGAGCCGGAAGTTTGGAAAAGGCCGAAGCATGAGCGGGACGGGTGCGGGCCTCGGTGGCATGATGAGCGGCAATGAGGTCGGCGGCAGTGAGTCAGTGTACGGGATGGAGTCGAAGCTAGGTCGCGTGAAGAGCGGCCCTGGCGAGGGCGAGGCGCCTCCATCAAGCGCGGATGGCATGGCTCCGTCCGTGACAAGCACGACGATCAACACCGGCCCCGGACAAGTGAACCGCGCAGGCGAGGCGATGCCCGCGACGAGTGTGCTGGAGCAGTATCGCGGCCTGACGGATGCTTACTTTGACAGGATCACTGGGAAGATGAAAACGGAGGAGAAGAAGCCATGAGCACGAAGATCGAATGGGAGAGCGACAGCCAGGCAAAAGTAGGACGGGCTTGTCCGGCGCGAGGGATGAACTTTGCATCTCGGTCTTGTTCGCCAGATTGTCCGTCTCAGCGAAGGAACGCTCTCATGCGTCCGAACACAGGCGGGCAGTTCCGCGAGGGCGCTGGTGGCGAGACGACATTGAGGGCGCGGAACATGCCCGCCCTACGGCCTGGGCGCCGGCCTTTGTCACCACAATGGTTTTACCTTCTGCTCATCGCGCTGCTGATCACCTTCGCCCACGCCGCAGACGAACCTTTCCAGGTGAAGGTCGGCAATCTCGTCTATTCGATGGATCAAAAGACCTCGGTGTGTTTCGCCGACGCATTTTTGAGCAGCACCGGCAAGACCACGGGTGTGCCGGTGCGCGCGAATTTCCTCAAACTGCGCCTCGGCGATGAAGAGCTTTTCACCACGCCGTTCTCCGTGTTCACGGGCACGGGAGATTTCAAACTGACGGAAAAGGAACGCGAGAACCTGCGCAGCTACTTGAGACGCGGCGGCTTTCTCGTGGCAAGCCCCGGCTGCTCGGACAAGGAATGGAACCGGGCGTTTCTGCGCGAGATCGAGGGTGTGTTCCCCGACGTGAAGCTGGAGACGATCCCGATGACGCATCCGATCTTCGACATCATCCACAAGGTGCCGAAACTCACGCTGACGAAGAGCAGCGGCACGACGATGCTCAAGGGCCTCACCATCGACGGAAGACTGGCGCTCGTGTTTTCACCGGATGGACTGAATGACACGCATCACACGAAGGGTTGCTGCTGCTGCGGCGGCAACGAGATCGCGCAGGCGGAGATGATGAACGTCAACCTGCTGATGTATGCGCTGCTGTATTAAGGGGCGAAGCCTTTGTACTGCGGCAGCCCTGCTGCCGCTTTTATCAGGCAGCCCTGCTGCCGCCGAGGGGCGCAAACTGCCCGCTGCAAAGACACCGATGAACGCCGACGCCAGCAGCTCCAACA
>JANPIW010000307.1:0-3484 GCA_031425215.1 Verrucomicrobiaceae bacterium | reverse complement strand
TGAGCGGAAGCCGCGAGGCACCCATCTGGATCACCGCTTCGGAGGGGGCGCAGGTCATCATCACGCGGCCAGATGCTAAACAGAACGCCATCAACATCGGCCAAAGCGCACCAGTGTCCTATCTCTGCCTGAGAGGCATTGAGTTCACCGGCGGCAGCCACGGCATGAGGCTCGGGCATTGCAGTGATGTGTGGATTGACCAATGCCACATCCATCACACGAACGGTGTCTGCCTCAGCGCCAACAGCGCCGACACTC
Source organism: Verrucomicrobiaceae bacterium (assembly GCA_031425215.1). GTDB lineage: Bacteria > Verrucomicrobiota > Verrucomicrobiia > Verrucomicrobiales > Verrucomicrobiaceae > JANPIW01. The sequence goes on along the minus strand of JANPIW010000307.1, from coordinate 3,226 downwards.
AGCGTCTGTTTTTGACCCGTAATCACATCCATCACGGGGCTGGCCATGCCGAGGGTATGTATCTCGGCGCGAACAACGGTGACCACATCATGAGCGAGAGCGTCATCGCCCTGAATCACATCCACGATTGCCGCGGCGATCAAGGTGATGGCATCGAAGTGAAGCAAGGTTCCTGGGGCAATCTCATCGCCGAGAACCATGTGCATGACACGCAGTATCCCTGCATCACCGTTTATGGCACCGCTGGGAAGCCCGTGAACATCATCGAGCGCAACCTCTGCTACAACAGCGCCGACAACGTCATGCAGGTGCAGGGCGAGGCCATCGTGCGCAATAACGTCCTCATCAACGGCGCGGGTGCAGGCTTTGCCAGCACCGATCATCAGGGTAAGACGCTCAACCTCCAAGTCATCCACAACACCATCCTCAACAGCGCCCACGCCTTTCGCGGCGGCTCCTGGAATGGCCGCGAAGGCATGGTCCTCGCCAACAACATTCTTTACTCCCGCGATGCCAATGCCCTGCACTACGCGAATGGCAACGCTGGCGTCCTCAGCACCGGCAACATCGTCTTTGGCGATGGTCCCAAAGACGGCTGCGTCAAAGGTCGCGGCTTCGAAGACTTCCCTTATGTCAGCTTGGATGGCAGCAAGCACGACGCCACCCCTGCCAGCGATGCGAAGTTCGAACACGCGGATCCAAAATACCTTCTTCCAACCGATTTTCTCGGCAAACCACGCACCAAGCAGTTGAGTGGAGCCATTGCACCTTGAGTCACCATGAACCGAATCGTCGCTGGCCGACCCGCATCCGATCGCGACCACGGCGGCATGCCCGGTGCTTGGTAGAAAGAGCACGGCTTGAACCCCGATGACCGCAGCGGCACCCGCAAGCCAGGTGGTTACACTCATCTTGAGAAATACTTTCATAGCATCGACTAATCCGGTCATGAAACACGGGCTCACGCTCGGAGCCGCTGCTGTCCACGCTGGTCCTTTTTCAGCGAAGTCTATTCGCAACCATTGCCTCAGAATGCGCTTAAATATTTATCCATGAGACACGCAGCCATTCATCTTCTCACCCTCTTCACCATTGCCTTCTCGCTCCCTGTTCATGGGCAAAGCACCGTGCTGCCGGATGCGTTCAAGAAGGTGGACAAGAATGGCGACGGTATGCTGTCTGCCGATGAAGTGAATCAGTTTGCGCAACTCAAGACGAAGCTCCAGGGCGCGGATAAGGATGGCGATGGCCTCATCACCTTCGAGGAATTCCGCACGCAGTTGATTGCCGGAGCGCGTCCGCCGAGCACGCCGTCTTCGTCGGCGACAAAGCTGGTGGCGGGCGAGCACACGCGCACGATTGCCGTCGGCGATTTGCAGCGGCGCTATCGCGTGCATGTGCCGAAGAAGTATGACGCTGCCAATCCCACGCCGGTGGTCATTGTTTTCCACGGTGGTGGCGGCAATCCCGAGAGCATGGTGCGTCTCTCGGGCATGAATGCGAAGTCGGACGAGGCCGGGTTCATAGTCGTTTATCCCTACGGCAGCGGACTCGACCCCGAGCGCGGACTCACCTTCAACGGCGGCGAATGCTGCGCTTATGCGATGCAAAACAAAATCGACGATGTCGGCTTTACCAGATCCATGCTCGACGACCTCGCGAAGGTCGCGAACGTGGACACGAATCGCGTCTTCGCCACCGGGCTATCCAACGGCGGCATCATGTCGCACTATGTCGCATCGGAGTTGTCGGACCGTATCGCAGCCATCGCGCCAGTCGGCGGGCCTTTGATGATGGAAGCCTGTCACCCTCAGCGAGCCGTTTCCGTCATGCACTTCCACGGCACGGGGGATGAGTTCGCACCGTTCAACGGCGGCTTCGGCAAGGGTGCTCTGGGGCGTGCGGGCGTCACTGAGTTTCGGTCCGTTGACCACACCATCCAAAGCTGGGTGAAAGCGAACGGCTGCAAGCCCGAGCCCGAAGTCGTCGCGCTGCCGGACAAGTCCGACGACGGCATGAAATGCACCCGCAAGACTTGGAGCAGCGGCAAGGACGGCAGCGAAGTCGTGCTCATCGAAATCGAAAACGGCGGCCACACCTGGCCAGGCAACGAACCCATCGTCGCCATGCTCGGCAAATCGACGAAGGACATCTCGGCGAATGATTTGATGTGGGAGTTTTTTCAGAAGCACCCCTTGAAGCGCGCAGCATCCACGACGGTGGAACCAAAACCGTGAAACCCGGTCTTGCTCTCCTGTTCGCATCCGCGTCCGCAGAGCCCAGCGTTCGTGACGCCTGCGGGGCGGGCGACGCACGTCGAGTTTCATACCTTCGGGAGCGAGGCGGCGAAGGCGAAGGTTAGTTATCACCTCTAACCGCCGGAGCTTTAGGACACGGACGAGGAGCGCCGGTTTCCGGTGCTGTATTGGCTGCATGGCAGGGGTGGTGGACTCGCGGGCATCGCCCCGGTGTCGGCGTGGTTTGATGCGGCGATTCGGGAGGGGAAGATTCCGCCGATGCTCGTCGTCTTTCCCAATGGGCTGGCGTCAAGCATGTGGTGCGATTCGAAGGACGGCGCGGTGCCGATGGAGACCATTGTCATCCAGGAACTGCTGCCGCACATCGACGCGACGTTTCGCACGCTGGCGACGCCCGATGGCCACATCGTCAGCGCCGCGATCCGACTGCACGACCAGCGCATCCACATCGGGAAGGCCACCGCCCTGCTTGCTGCGATCAGCTTGAAATTTCAGCAACAAACCCGCGACCTCGGCTGCGACTGCCGATACGCGTCCAGAGATCCTGCTTCCTCTGTCGCGCGCCGTTTTGCATGCTGCCGGCTCCATGAAATTGCTCCCCAAGCTCCTCTGCACTTCCCTCGCCTTCCTCGCTTCCGCGGCTTTCGCCAGCGCCGGAACCTTTCCCGATGATCTGAAAGTCGGCGGCTTCGCTGTCGGTGTTCAGGCGTGGACCTTCAACAAATTGACGGTCTTCGAGACGATCGAGAAGACGGCCGCAGCCGGCGCAAAGGTGATCGAATTTTTCCCGGGGCAGAAGCTATCGCCGGAAGAGCCCACGATTCTTTTTGGCCATGCGCCGATGCGTGGGGAGGATCGCAGGAAGGCGACGGAGAAGCTGGACGCTGCGGCGACCAAGGAGGTGTGGGACAAGGTGAAGGCGAAGCTGAAGGAGCAGGGCATCACGGCGGTGGCGTATGGCGTCGTGC
>JANPIW010000306.1:0-8311 GCA_031425215.1 Verrucomicrobiaceae bacterium | reverse complement strand
GGGATCGCCATGGGTGATCTTGATCTCGAAGGGGCCGAGATTGGTGAGCACAAAGGTGAGGTGGTTGCTGAAGCCGCCGTCGAGCGTGGCTGTGCAGGAGAGATGCAGGCATTTCTCCGCCAGCGCATCGCACAGCCCGAGCACGCGCGCACGAAAGCGCGGTGTGATCGTGATTTTCTCGTGAGTGGATAGCGAGATCGACTCACCGCGCCGCAGCAGCGCGAATGGTTTCGTTGCAGACGCTGTCGGCGTGCCGCCCGCGCCGAGAAAGTAGGCCTTCAATCCAAAACTCAGCACGCATGAGGTGGCCAGCACACGATCATGTCCCAGCTCCGGCTCGATGCGCACGCAGCGCGCGGCGAGGGCGCTCTGGATTTGGTGATCCACCAGGGTGCGCGCGCTCTGCAGTTCGAAGTCGAGCAGCAGTGCCTCGCGTTCATTCGCCTGCTGGATGTCGCGTCCGACCGGCGAGCGCGTGAAATCTTCGTGACTGCGCAAAGCCTCGCTCCAAAACTCAGGCACCGTGCCAAGCGGCTCCGCCACCTTCAGGCTCAGGTCGGCGGTAAAAGGATACTTCCCGTTTATCACCGCATTGAGGTACTGGCGCGTGATGCCGATGCGATCCGCCGCCTGCTGCTGGGTGAGGCCGCGCTCTTTGATTTTTTCTTCGAGCAGCTCGCCGGGAGTTTTTTGGGAAATAACGGGCATGACACGACATTGAACCAAAGTCATACGACAATTGGAAGCTTTTTTTCAAAATATTTTCTGGTCTGAATCAAATTTCTAAAATGAGTGAACTCTTTGCTGGGAACAAAGCACTGAACCGAAAAGTGGAAGTCGGCTGAAAGCTAAGGCCGACTAGACATCAGGGCATGTCGATTGAGAGTAGATATGACATTCTGAAGTGGAAACAGAGACTCCTGAGTTCCTCGATTCCTGATTCAAAAAAAGAGACGCACCCGCTTCTGACTGATGAATTAGGATTCAAGAAACAGAAATCTTGAATGTTGCATCCCGCGCTGCTCGCTCCCACAATCGGCGCGCATGACAGACACCACCACATCCAATCGCGGGCGCAACATGGCATTGCTGGCGGCATTTCTTGGCTGGATGTTCGATGGCTTCGAGATGGGCTTGTTTCCTCTCATCGGCAAACCCGCTCTCACCGATCTCCTCCCCGGCGCTGATCCCGTGATCGTGACGAACTGGTTCAACGTCATCATCGCCACCTTCCTCGTCGGAGCGGCCACTGGTGGCGTGTTCTTTGGCTGGCTGGGAGATCGTGTGGGCCGTGTGCGCGCGATGGCATTCAGCATCTTCACTTACGCGATTTTTACGGGGTTGTGCGGCTTTGCCACGCAGGCCTGGCACATCGCCATCCTGCGCTTCATCGCCTCCCTCGGCATGGGCGGAGAATGGGCGCTCGGCGTGGCGTTGGTGAATGAGCTTTGGACCAAGGGCAACCGCCTCTGGGTCGCCGGCGCGATCGGCGCGGCGGCAAACATTGGCTACTTGCTCGTGGCATTCCTCAGCCTCGGACTGAACACCTACCCGGCGACGTGGATGCAATGGTTCCGCGACGCGGGAATGCCCGAGGGCATGGCGCACTCTCTCTTCGATCATAACGCGTGGCGCTTTCTCATGATCATCGGCGCGGTGCCTGCCGTCCTGATCTTTTTCATCCGCATCTTCGTGCCCGAGTCCGAGAAATGGCAGGAGGAGAAAAAGGCTGGCACCACCTCGCACTGGAGCAACACCGACCTCATCGGCGTGGGTGTCGGCGGCCTTTCGGCCATGATCATCATCTGGGCTTGGTCGCCCATGGGTGTGGGGTCCAACTCGCTCGCCGCGCTCATCACCATCGTTGGCCTCGCCGCCGTGTTGTGGGGTTATTTGTTTCCCGTCCGCAGCTACCTCTCGCGTGCCGAGGCTGCGGGCGATCTCGGTGATGTGCGGCGCTCGGTGGTGATGAAAAACATGCTTCTCGGCGCCGGGCTTGCCGGAGTGGCCCTGCTCGGCACCTGGGGCGCGGCGCAGCAGGCGCCGAAATGGAGCACGGAGCTGGCCGCGAACGGCTGCCAGTTCCCGCGCGAGTACACGCAGCTCGCCACATCCTTTGGAGCCATCCTCGCCACCTTCCTCATGCCGCTCTTTGCAGACATGCTCGGCCGCCGTCTCATCTACACTCTCGCCTGCGTCGGCGCGCTCGTCAGTTCCCTCGTCTTTTACAAGACCAACACCGAGATCACCACCTGGTTCTTCGTCACCGCTTTCATCGTCGGCGGACTCAGCGCCTCGTTCTACGGCTTCTTTCCGCTGTACTTCCCTGAGCTGTTTCCCACACGGGTGCGCGCCACGGGGCAGGGATTCTGTTTCAATGTCGGCCGCATTATCGCCGCCATCGGTTCACTCCAGCTCGCCAATCTCGTCGGCGTCTTCGGCTCCTCCGCAAACGCCTACACCTCGCTTTGCATGATCTACCTCGTCGGCATGGTCATCGTCTGGTTCGCACCCGAGACACGGAGGCAGGCGCTAACATGAGCGACGCATTCAACAAACTCATCGAAGAACGCCAGGCGCGCGCCAAAAAGAGCGATGCCATGCAGCGCTGGCTCTTCATCGGGCTGGGCGTCATCGCCGCGATTGTGATCGTGTTTGTTTTGCTGCGCGGTGATCCTTCAAGGCGCGTGCTCAATCCGAACACGGCGACAATCGAGGAGCTGGTCACCCTTCCCGATATCGGCCCCGATCTCGCGAAGAAAATCAAAGCCGGCGGGCCTTACACCAAGCCCGACGACCTCCTCAACGTCAAAGGCATCGGCCCAAAGACGCTGGAAAAAATGCGCCCGAGGCTGAAGTTTGAAAAGTAGCCCGCAGTAAGTAGCCCGACTCTCCGAGGCGGGTTGCGGCAGCGATGGCGCGTATATCTCACACTTCGAATTTCACAGAGCACTGAGCACTTCTTACTGAGCAGTACTTCTGAGCGATGGCGTGAGAAGCGCAGAATAGGCGCCGCCAGCCCCCGGCTCCCGCCTCGGAGAGTCGGGCTACATTCGCTCTCCGAGCGCGCGCAGATAATCAAAGGCATAGATCCCCGTCGCGTGTCCATCACTGAAACGAAACGCCACTGCGTATCCACCGACGACCTGCCAGCCAGTGACAGTCACGCCGGGGAATTCCTTTTGATCCGTGCCGCCATAGACGCGACCCACGAGATCGCGCTCGCCGGTGTTCTCCGCGCTGGGACTCCACGCGCGCAGCCGCTCCATCGGGAGGTGATGCTCCACGCCATCCTGCCAGACGATGGCGATGTCAGTGCCGATGGCTTCGATGCGAGAGGGGCTGGTCATGATTGAATGCGGAGCGAGGGCGGGCGCGATGGCGAATGAAAAATGCAAAATGGCGACATCGCTGGTGAAATATCCAAATCTTCTCCGACCAGTCTTTGCCGGTGCAGTGGAGCGCGTCGCACTTCTCGCACTGGCACCTCCCGGATGCCCTCCGGCTTGCCGAGATCGACGGACACGCAGCCTATGTCCAGCCTCGAAGCGCAGCCGCTATTGATGCTCTCCTGCAGCTCCTATTCCACAGCAACTCCGCCGGCACCGCCCGCCCAGGTGTGACAACGAAACTGCTCATCCACATGAGGGAAACGATTGTGCGCGAAATCGCAAAACGACGCACCCGCCTGATGCGCCGTGTTGACCCGCAGCAGCGGCGTGGTCGTCACGTTCAGCGACTCCGGCACCGTCATCGTCTTCATCGGCAGAAACTCGATCGCGGGCGACGCCAGCAGATCGATCTTCGCCGCGCCGCTCACCGGCGTGTTGCCCGGCAGATCGGGATACAGAAAACGCACGCCCATGAACTGCCGCACAAAGACCACCGCCGCCTTCGCCGTGCCCACGCGATCCCAGTTCGGCCTGCGCTTGTTGTCCGTCGGTGCCTTCGACGGATGATCATGCCCCGCGATGAGGATGTCTTTACCCACCACACGATGCACAATGCTCCAATTCCGCAGCTTCGTCACATCGAGGCCGTTCTTCTGCGCGAGTCTCCAATTCGATGGAGGCTGGTAGCGGCAGAGGCTCAAGGCGGAAGCTCATGTGTAAAGAAATCAGCGAAAACTTAACACGTAAGAGGAAATGCATAAAGAAAACAGCCGATTCTTTGACAGGTCAGCCCGGCAGTGAAGACCTGCTGACCTCACGAGCCGGAGGAGGCGCTACTTCTTCCCCTCCAGTGTGCCCAGCCACTCGACGAGCACTTTCGGCCACTGGGCACCGGGGAAGTTGTGTTTCACTCGCGTGGGGATGAGATTGCCGACGCCGTGGCCGCCTTCTTCGAAGAGATCGAGGCGGGCGGGGACGCCGAGCTTTTTCAGGTCGGCGACGATGTTTTGCGCGATCTCGGCGGGCTTGTCGGTGGTGGCGTGGACGAGAAAAACGGGCGGTGAGTTCGGCTTGAAGACAAACGGGTTCTCCGGCTTGCGCCAATGCCAGGTGCCGAGGCCGACGGCGAAGGCGGGACGGCTGCTGAGGCGGTCGATGGGATCGGTGGCGGCGGGATCGCCGAGATCGAAGTTTGCGGCGAGATTCATCGCGAGGTTTGCCCCAGCGGAGTAGCCGGCGATGCCGACTTTCGCGGGATCGATGCCCCACTCGGCGGCGCGATGCCGCACGAGGCGCATAGCGCGTTTTGCATCGAGCAACGTGAGCGCCTGGATGCCTTCGTTCGGCAGCACATGCGGCGGTCGCGTGCGGTATTTGAGGCCGATGACGGCGATGCCCATGGGATTAAAAACCTGGGCGGCATACACGACGTGCGTCTTCCAATCGTGCCCGCCATAGCCGCCGCCCGCGCAGACGACGATGGCCATGCCGTTGCGCTTTTCCTTCGGCGGCAGATACGGCGTGATCGTCGGCACCGAGACGCTGCGAATGCGCTGATTTTCCGCAATGATCTCCGGCGCGGCGTTTTCCATGAACTGCGGCGGTGTGCCCGGCCAGAGCAGGATAGGCTCCGGTGTGTCGGGGCCGAGTTGCTTGATGAGTTCACGTTCGCTGAGCGTGAGATCGGCAAAGGCGCTCGTTGCCAGCGAGAGGAGAAGGAGCAGGGGTTTCATGGGATCACTTCCACATCCACGGTCAGCGCGCTGAGCTTCGAGGCGTCGTGCGTGTAGAGCAGCCTGCCGGGGCTGATCTCGCGGATGCTGGTGTAGTTGAAGCCGACCCGCTCCGAGATGACATGATGGGAAGGCCACGTCTTGCCGCCATCGAGGCTGAACATGAGGCAGCTAGCGGGGCGACCGTAAGCGCAGGCGAGCACGCCGTTGCTCATGAGCACGAGGTCGGGCAGCACCTTGCCGACTTCGAGTTCGATGGGCTGCGTCCATGTTTTGCCGCCATCGTGGGAGAACATCTGCTTCATGCGGCTATTGCGATCGCCACGAATGACGGCGGTTTGCTCCGTGGCGCTGAGACGGCAGACGGCAGGCTCGCCGCCTGGGCCGACAGTGCTGAAGTAGGTCCACGTCTTGCCTTCGTCCGTGCTGCGCATGAGGTGGGACCAGCGCTCGGTGTTGTTGCGGCCATCGGTGCGCTTCACGCTCTTGCGACTCCACACGACCATCGTCGCGCCGCCATCGGCATCATTCCAAATGTGGCGCTCGCAGACGACGACATCGCCGCGTTTCTCGGGCATGTATTGCGGCGGCAGCGTGAGGCGGCTCTCGATCATGGTGAACTTCGTGGCTTCAGCATCGAGGTGGACGGTCTTGGCGATCAGCGAGCCATCGGGCTGCGACCACGCCCAGCGTGAAGCACCGAGGATGCTGCCATCGGGACGTCGCAGCATGGGCAGCGGCGTGGTGTCGAGCTTGTCGAGTCCGGGGATGGGCGACCACGTTTTGCCAGCGTCGGTGGATTTGAGCAGGCCATACGGCTCGTAGAGCGCGTCGGGACCTTGGGCCACGCTCATGAGCAGGAGACCTTTGCCCATGTCATAAAGGTAAGGCCGCGTTTGCTTCACGTCCTCGCGTGGGATGAGCCACGACTCGCTGGCAGTTATCTTGATCGGATCTTTGGCAGGTGTGGCGGTCGCTTTGCGCACGCCGAGCTTCACGCTGGACCACAGGGCATCACCCGTGGCGGTCTTCGCGCCCGATCCGAATTGAATGAATGGCTCCGGTGAGTCGGCTTTCTTCCAGAAAGCATTTTGGCCGACGATCTTCTGCGCACCATCCACCCACATCTCCATGTCCGTGCCGCGAATGACGAGCCGGTAGGTGTGGAAGCGGTTCGTCGTGTCCATCGGGATGAAGCGATCCGTGAAGCTCGTGGCTTGTGCGGGGAAAATCACGAGCCCGTCCTGATGCTTGCCATCGCTGACCTGCACCATCACCGGCGCGCCATCGCGCCAGGGCCAGAGAGAGGTCGCGGGCTTCTTCGGCTGTGAGCCGGTGATGTTACCGGCCTTCACTTTCACTTCGACGATGATCTCGTCATCCGGGCTCGCTTTCCACGCGGCGCGGTAATGCGCGAACTCTTTGCCATCGTCGATGAGGCGCAAACCCTCGGCTTCGAGCTTCGCGTTGGGTTTGCCGACAGCGGTCCATGGAGCGGCGGGCAGCGATTTGGCGTCGTAGTTGATGAGCCAGGTGATGTCGTCGGCCGCGCAAGGTTGGCCGAATAAAACGATAGCGGCCAACAAGCGGCAGAGGCGAGGATGGATCATGTGAATGGCTTCGCGTTTATATCTTCGGTGCTGGCGATGCCTTGGCCTTCTCCGCAGCGACTTAGAGCGAAGCCCAGGAGGCCTTCGCTTTGGCGATCTCGGCATCATTAAGACCGAAAGCCTTCAGCACGCCGATGGCCATGAGCTTGTTCCCCTCCGCATTCATATGCACGCCGTCGCTGGTCAGCACTTTGACCTTCGGCTTGTTCTCCGCCTTGATGCGCTCCTCAAACATCGCGTAAAGATCAGCCATCGGGACTTTCTTTTCCTTCGCGAGCTGGCGAAGGAAGTCGTTGTAGGGCGCGAGCAGGCCGTTCTCTTTGCTGCTGAGGTTTTCATGAATCACCGTCGCGGAGAGCATCACCGGCTTCACGCCTGCGGCCATCGCCTGGTCGATGATCGCGATGATGTTCTTCTGGTAGGTGCCACGCGTGGCGACCTTCTCATCATAGGTGCCGCTCTTTGCCATCGCGTCATCCAGCGGCACGCCGCGCGGGCCGTGCCACACATCATTCACGCCGCAGCTCAGCGTCATCCACTGCGGCTTTTTGCTCAGCACGTCTTTGTCGAGCCGCGCCAGCATCTGATCCGACTTGTGCCCGCCAATGCCAGCGGGAACAGGCTCCGCCGTGATTCCATTCGCCTCCAGTCCTGCGATCACGAGCCGCACATAGCCCGCCGGGTTGCTCCAGCCGCCTTGCGTGATCGAGTCGCCGAGGAAGGCAATTTTATCACCGTTCTTCACGGCGATTTCAGCGGTGGCAAAGTTGGGCAGGGTGAGTGCGGCGGTGAGGATGGGAACGAGGTGTTTCATGAGTGGTTGTGTCGGAGGAAGCAAGCAAACGGCTCCCTGCTCGCATCCTTACTATCGCTCGCCAATCTGGAGACGCGTGGCAAGCGGTTGAATGAAGCGTTTTCAAACCATTCACCGCTTGGAATCACCGCCTCACGATGCTTCTCTGCGCCCATGTTTGAGAAACGAACGATCCAGCAGGAACTCGACCGCGCAGGCAAATGCGCGGACGCAGGGGATTGGGAGGGGGCTGCGCGGCATTTCGAAAATGCGACGGCGCGAGCACCTTCATCGGCGGAGGCGTGGTTCGGAGTGGGCGTGGCGTTCAAGTGGTTGTGCCAGTGGGAGCGCAGCCTTGCTGCGTCAAAGCGCGCGATCCGGTTGCAGCCGAGTCTGGAAGGCGCGTGGTGGAATATCGGGATCGCCGCCACGGCTCTCTCGCAATGGCGTGTGGCGCGGAATGCGTGGACGAAATTTGGCGTGAAGCTTGAAGCTTCCGACGAGGAGCCGCGCATGAAGCTCGGGCGTGTGCCGGTCCGCCTCAAAAATAGCGAGACGGTCTGGTGCGAGCGCATCGACCCGGCGCGCGCGATCATCCGCAACATTCCCACCCAGGCGAGCGGTCACCGCCACGGCGATCTCCTGCTGCACGACGGTGAGCCGAAGGGCTATCGCATGAATGGCGATGTCCAGGTGCCTGTGTTCAGCCTGCTCGCACTCCTCACTCCATCCACGTTGGCGACTTTTGCCTTTCATATCGATGACGCGACGGCGGAGGACATC
>JANPIW010000305.1:0-2454 GCA_031425215.1 Verrucomicrobiaceae bacterium | reverse complement strand
CGGCAGGTGTTGCGGAAAATGCACCGGCTGCGGCTGGGCACGCTGGACAGTTTCTTTGCGATGATGACTGCGTGTTTTCCACTGGAGCTGGATCTGCCCGTGGGCGCGAGCGTGATGGCGGACGAGGATGCGCGACGCGCGGTGGACGAGGCGCTCGACGCGCTGCTTGAGAGTGTCTATGGCAGCGATGCCGATGAGAACTCGGATGTGCTGCTCGAAGCCTACAAGCTGGCAACGTATGGGCGCGAGAACAAGAGCGTGATGCGCAGCCTGCGCGAGTGGATCAAGGCCGGGCATCAACTCTGGCTCGAAGCTCCGCGCGCTGAAGCGTGGGGCCGCGCAGATGTGATCTGGCCGAAGACATCGAAGCCGCTGCCGCTGGTGTGGATGGAGCTGCCGGCGCTTGCCGAGATCGCCGAGGACTTGCGGAAGATTGGCGCGAAGCGGAGGTGGAGTGAGGGAGCTGCGGAGAAATGGGAGAGCGTGATCGCGCAGGTGATGACGCTGGACAAGGGGGCGAAAATCGAGAAGCCGCTCCTCGAGCTGCTGGAGAAGTGCGGCGAGAAGCTGGGCGATTTGCGCGAGGGCAAGATCGTGTTTGCGTGGGATCGCAAGCAGACGGAGTTCAGCGGCGCGGAGGCGGCAGTGCTGGAGAGGCTGGCGGCAAAGATCGTGGCGGCGGATTTTCTCACGCGCTGCGAGAGGACGCAGGGCGTAGCGCGTGTGCTCGAGACGTATGAGGCGCGCTACCATGAGCTGGTGCGGCTGCGCGGACGGCTTTCCTTTGGTGATGTGCAGCGGCTGCTAGCGGAGGCGGCGGAGAATGAGGAGACGAGACTGCTCTCGGATGATGAGGAGAGCCGGCACTCGTTGTGGTATCGGCTCGATGGTCGTTACGATCACTGGCTCTTTGATGAGTTCCAGGACACGAGCGTGCAGCAGTGGCAGGTCGTCGGGAGCCTGATCGATGAGGTGATCCAGGACACATCCGGCGAGCGCAGTTTTTTTGCCGTGGGCGATGTGAAACAGTCGATCTACATGTGGCGGCGCGCGGAGCCAGGGTTGTTTCGCTCAGTAAAAAGTCGCTACGCGCACGGCCCGGATGGATTGCAGATGAAGTCGCTGGCGGAGAGCTTCCGGTCATGCCGCGAAGTGCTGGACACGGTGAACGCGGTCTTTGATGACGGGGACGAGCTGGGGGCACTGCTGCCGGGATGCACGGCGGATTTTGAGTTCGAGACGCACATCGCGCACGACCAGAAGACGCGTGGTCATGCTTCGCTGCTGTGGTATGAGCCGGACAAGAACGCGGAGGAGGAACCGAAGCACCGGCTCATCGCGGAGCTGCTCAAGGAATTGCGCCCGCTCGAGCGCGGACTGTCGTGCGCGGTGCTGGTGAAAAAAAACAGCACGGCCACGGAGCTGGCGGATTTTCTGCGCGGCGCGACGGGCTGCGAGGTGGTGACGGAATCGCAGCAGCATCCTGCGACGGATAATCCAGTGACCCTGGCGCTGCTCTCGCTGCTGCAACTAGCTGCGCATCCGGGTGATCGCTTTGCAGAGGAGCATGTGAGGATGACGCCGCTGGGTGCGATTGTAGCCGGGGTAAGTGAGCCCGAACACCTCGGCTCACTGAGCCGGTCTTCAAACCTCACAAGCACCGGGCGCGAAACTCTTCGCATCGTAGAGGACGAAGGCTTTGCGGGTTTCGCCGAGCACTGGCTGCGCCTTCTCGAAGGAACGCTGGATGCTTTTTCCAAACTCCGGCTCTCGCAGTTTGCGGCGCTGGCGGCGGAGTTTGATGAGACGGGTGAGCGCGATGTGGATGCGTTCATCGAGTTCGCGCGCGCACACGGTGAGCGGGCGCAAGCAGTGGGCGACGCGATCCAGGTGATGACGATCCACAAATCGAAGGGCCTGGAGTGGGATGTGGTGATCCTCGCCGATCTCGATGGCAACGCGCTCGATTCCCTGCGGCCGCTGGATCTCGTGAAGAAGCAAAAACTCTTCGGTCCGCCGGAGTGGAATTTGCAGATGCCGCCGAGCGCGCTGGCGGCGTTTGATCCGACGCTGACGACACTGAAGCGCGAGCTTGCGGAGCGCGAGGGCTTTGAGGGTTTGTGCCAGCTTTATGTGGCGATGACGCGGGCGAAGCGCGGGCTTTATCTGATCACCAAACCGCCGCCTGGAAAAACTGCGGGGGCGATGAATGAGGCGCGCGTGCTGCGTGAGCGACTGCAGAGTGGCGATGCGAAGCAGGTGCTGATCGGCGCGGCGAGCGCAAAGCTTGTTTTCACCCTGGGCGATGCGCGCTGGTTTGAGAGTGTGGCGCTGGTGGAGAAGGAAGAAATCGTGAATGAACCGCCGCGCGCGGAGCCGCTGGGGGAGACGCTGCGACGCCAGCAGCCGGTCGCGAAACGCGTGACGCCTTCGAGCGAGGAGGCATTCGAGGTG
>JANPIW010000304.1:0-4679 GCA_031425215.1 Verrucomicrobiaceae bacterium | reverse complement strand
GTGAGGCTTCACGTCGGCAGGGAGCGGGTCAAAGAGGTGCTCCTTGGCCACGGCGATCTCGTAGGTCATCTCGGGGCAGAGCAGCACCTTGTGGCCGGTCTCGCGGACGTAGAGCGTGATGAGGTCGCGCAGCGGTGCGTGGTTGGCGGAGGCGTGGCGGGCATTGATGGCGTCGATCTCGTAGTCGCCCTCGTCGCGCGGCAGATTCTTCACGCGGTAGTAGGGCGTGTAGCGCAGGCGCGGCAGCACGCAGAGGAACTTTCCCTCCTCCGCGCCGATGCGTTTCAGCCAGCGCGTGGCGCGGGCTTCATCGCGGACGGCGATGCCGAAGGTGCCGTCAAGGCCGAACTCGACGATGGGCGTGCGCAGCTTTTGCCCCTGCAAATACAGCAGCGAATAGGTGTCGCGGGCGAAGACGAAGGACGCGCCGTCATAGACCGAGCGGGACTTGTAGTGGCCGTCGAAGTGGTCCGCTGGCAGCTTCGTGATCGCCTCGCGCAACTCCTCCAACGTGCCGCCGTCCGGCAGCGACGTGCGGCCGCTGATGGGATCAAAGTGCGAGCCGAAGAAGCCATACGGTCGCCCCGTCTTTGCCCAGGCCTGAAACGTCTTCGCATGACGTGCTGGAGTGATGAAGATGTCCGCGTCCTTCCACGCAGCGTCGAGTTCCGGCGTGGAAGCATGGCCCGCATCATCCACCTCGCCGCTGGCGATGCGCAGCTTTGGAAAAGCGCGCATTAGCATCTCCCGCTCGCGCTCATGAAGCTGCCACGGCCAAAGCGTGACCGTCGCCTCCGGCAGATGCTGGTAGAGCAGCCGAATCGTCCCCGGCACCCGCCCGCTGTCGCCGATGTTTTCAAACTGCAGTGACTCGCGCACGAGGATGTGCGGCGGCTCGGCAGCGAATGCGGCCAGCGGCGGGAGCAGCAAAGCGGCGAAAATGGCGAGATGGTGGTTCATAAAGGATCTCTACTTTCTCAACGTGATACGCGCCGGGTGAATGTCTCCATACAGCAAGCCGGGCGAGCTTTTGTTCTGCGCCCAGGTGGCGACGAGCGTGCCATCGGCGAACGTCGCGCTCCTGGTTTCGCCTTTGTCTCGGAGCGCGAAGCTCTCTGCCGCATTCTCCGAGCCTTGTTCATCGCGTCCGTTCAAGAGGCACCCTCCTTTCACTTTGCGGAAAGCCCAGAAGTACGAAGGTTTGCGCATGGAAGAGAAATCACATCAAGGCGCAGGGCGGAAATTCTTTCGCGGCTCGGTGCTCGGCATCACGGACCAGGTGCTGCGCATGTCGATGGCGCTCGTGATCACGCCGCTGATGGTCGCGCATCTGGGCGTGGCGCGGTATGGCGTTTGGGCGCTCGTCACGGCGTTCGTCGGGCAGTATGTGATGCTGGATTTCGGACTGGGCGCATCGCTGCCGCGTTTCATGGCGGCGGCGCGGGGAAGGGGAGATGAGGCGGAGTTGAAGCGGGTGGCGAGCACGGGCTTCTGCATCTTGTGCGCGAGCGCAATGGTGTGCGCGGTGATCACCGGCGCGCTGTGGATGCTGATGCCGCGCATCGTGGCGGACGCGGCGCTGCGTGAAGAGGCGCGTGCGGTGCTGGCCGCGCTCGGCGTGGCGACGATCATTACTTTGGCGACGCGCGTGTTCGTCGTGCATTTGCAAGGACAGCTCCGCGCGGATGTGCTGCATGGCGTGGCGATTGTGCGCGTGGTGCTGTGCTCGGCGGCGGCGATCTGGACGCTGCTGCATGGCGGCGGATTGCGTGAGCTGGCGCTCATTCATGCGGCGGGCGCGTTGGTTGAATCGTTGGTGCTCGTGATCGTGGCGCGGGATTTGATGCAGCATCTGCGCCTCGCGCATGTGACGCGCGCGTCGGCGGAGGAGATCACGCGCTACTCGGGCTGGAGCTACGCGCATAATGCCGGCGAGCGGCTGCGCGCGGGGCTTGATCCCTTCATCGTCGGCGGAGTGCTCGGCAGCGCGGCGGCGGGTGTGTATGTGCTTGGCTCGCGGCTCGGCTCCACGCTTTATGACACGGCGTATGCGCTCATCGGCGGGCAATTGCTTCCCGCGTTCAGTCATCTGCACGCGGCGGGGCGGCGCGAGGAATTGGAGCGCGGGTTTCTGACGATGGCGCGAATATCGGCATTGCTCGCCGCATTGGGCGCGGGGTTGGTGTGCGTGGTCGGCCCTGCGTTTTTGAAATGCTGGGTGCCGGGTCAGGCGGAGGAGGCGGTGGTGCTGATGTTCATTCTCGTGGCGCCGTTCACGGTGTATGCGGCGCAGATGCCCTCGGTGCATCTGGTTTTCAGCATGGCAAAACATCGCGCGCTGGCGCTGGCGGGGCTTGCTGCGCTGGTGCTGAATCTGGTGCTCAGCATCGTGCTCACGCGCATGATCGGCATTCGCGGCGCTGCCATTGGCACGGCTGTGGATCTGCTGCTGCTGCACGGCGTGGTGCTGCCGTGGCTGGTGATTCACTTTAGCGGACTCTCGTGGAGCGCCGTCGCATGGCGCGGCTTGTGGCTGCCGCTGCTGCGCGGGCTGTTGTTGTTCCTGCCTGCGGCGTGGTTTGCATTTCAAGGCTGGCACTCGCCTTCATGGTGGTGGGTGGCGGTGACGATCGCCGCGCTGAGCGCGTGGTACGCGCTTGCGGTGATGGCGGGCCTCGCGGGAAAAGAAGCGCAACGTCTGGCACGCGCCTTGTGCTCTTGGGCGCTTGGTCGCGCGACGCTGGCGGATGTCGTGAACGGGCACGGATTACCGCCGTAGCTTCTGAGTGCCCGCTGCTTTAGCAGGGGCGCCTGGACAGGGACGGGAAAGTCCATGCCACGTCAGCGCCTCAGCGCCAGCACCAGTTCGTTGAAGCGCTGCCGCAATTGCTCCGCATCCGCATCCGCAAAGGGTGTGTCCAGCGTGTTCACCGCGTTGCTATTGCTGCTCGTGGTGGCGATGGCGTTGTCGAGCTGTGTCAGGCTCACATCACCCTGCAAGCCCTGCGCACCTTGCGCCCCGGTTTCACCCTGCGGGATGCCAAAGGTGAGTTCCACGGCATTGCCCACCAGATCCGCATCCACCGTGGCCGGGGTCCCAGGCGGAAGGGTGTTCACTCCGGCCACCACCACCGTGGCAAAGGGCGGGCCTTGCTCGCCAGTGTCGCCTTGCTGTCCCTCGTTTCCTGCAGGAATGCCAAAGCTCAAATGCAGCACAGTGCCAATAACACTGGCCGTCACCGTCGCCGGATCACCGGGCGGGAGCGTGGTTACGGCGTCAATGACGACATCAGTTAAGCCAGGCACGGCATCGATGATGGCTTTGAGGCCATTCAGTTGGGAGCGCATCTGCACGGCATCGATCTCCGTGCCGGCTTGGGGTAGGTTGGGGTCGAACATGGGGAAGAGGAGTGGAAGGTCAGAGAGTTAGAGAGTTAGAGAGTTAGAGGGTTAGATAGTTAGAGGTCAGAAGGCTAAGGCTCTAAGGCTCTAAGGCTCTAAAGCTCTAAAGCTCTAAAGCTCTAAAGCTCTAAAGCTCTAAGGCTCTAACTCTCTAAACCTCTAACTCTCTGCCTCCGCGCCTCCGGCGCTACGGCGCGATCGCCACTTTCGTCACGTCGCACCAGCCGCTGCTTGGCAGGTTGTCGTCTATGAACCGGGCGCGGTACTCGCGTATCTCCGCCTGGGTGGGCACCAGCAGCGGGCGGGTGTCGATGAATGGACTCTTGTTGGACATGCCGATGTCCTCCCAGTCGCCCGTGCCGCGGCGGCTTTGAAACTGCACGTTCTGATGTTCGTCGCGGATGAACTTGCAGCGCGCATACTGGAAGGTGTCGCCCGCAATCGCGGTCACCGTGATGCGCGGGGGCGTCACGTCCCCGGGATTCTCAGCGGGCGGCGCCTCGGGACCCACGATGCCCATGTCCAGGCCGATGGTCAGGGTATAGGTCGCCTTGGCTTTGATCTCCTTGATCAGGAGAAAGGTGCGGTCCAGCGCGCCGGGCAGCACCGGGTCAGCGCCCACAGGCAGGGTGGGCGGCGGTGGCGCGGTGTAAGTGGGAAAGACGAAGGGATCGCCACCGGTGCCAGACTCCAAGTCAACGAGAGACGCGGTGCCGGCAGGGCCCATCTCATAGAGGTTCGTCTTCCAATCGCCCAAGCCGTAAGCAAGGGTCAGATTGTCAGCCACGCCGTTGTTGATTGCGGCGGGTGTCAGAGTCAGCGTAGGACCGTGAATGATCAGCTTCGCTGCGATGTTGCTATGCCACTCGGGACGTTCTGCTCGGCGGCGTGGATAAAATTTGTCGCGTTTCATCGTGTGTAGTTTGGATTTGTTGTTTTTGTTTTTAGAGCCAGACGGTTGATCCGCAGGTCCCCAAAGGATGCCAGAAGAATAGGTCAGGCCGCTGCTCCACAGACCCATGGTGCCGTCCTCCTGAAAGGGTTGCGGGATGCACCGAGCCTCCGTCCCACGCTGCAACCGGGGTTGGGAGTCGGGCAGGTCAAATTTGCCGTCGGGCTGACTGAGGTTGTCGTCGGGCTGACTGAGGTTGCCGTCAGGCAAGTCAAGGTTGCCGTCGGGCTGACTGAGGTTGCCGTCGGACAAATCAAGCTTGCCGTCGGGCTGACTGAGATTGCCGTCGGACAAATCAAGGTTGCCGTCGGGCTGACTGAGGTTG
>JANPIW010000303.1:0-7406 GCA_031425215.1 Verrucomicrobiaceae bacterium | reverse complement strand
ATTCGAGCTAAATTAATTATATGCAACTCAAAATTGAATATATTTTCAAATCTGAGCGAGCGAGCGCCACCAGGCGTGGCGAAATCGTCACGGCTTCCTTCTACCTGAGTGATCGAATTCAAGGCATTGTCATTCCTGCCGCATGAACTTCATGCTCATCTCAGACACTTTCCCGCCGTTGGTAAACGGAGTATCGCGGACGCTGCAGATCCTCGCCGTCGGCCTCGCAAAGGCAGGGCACACAATCGAGGTCATCACCACAGTCGCCGGCGGATGCTCACACGAAGGTGTGTCGGTGACCAAAGTGCCGTCCATGCCGCTGCCGGGTTATCCTGGGCTGCGGTTCGGCTACGCATCGAGGCGCTACTTTGAAAAGCGGCTGCGCACGGCACGGCCTGACGGCGTGTATGTCGCGGTCGAGAGCCTGATGGGAGTGAACGCCGTCTCCGCTGCGCGAAAACTGGGCATCAGGGTGGTGTCGGGCTTTCACACGAACTTCCATTCATACTCCAAAGACTACCACGTCCCGATGCTCAAAGGGATCGCCGCCCGCTATCTGCGCTGGTTTCACAATCGCGCCGCGCGAACCCTCACTCCCTCGACCACTACTGCGGACGAGTTGCTGGGCATGGGCATTCCTCACGTCGGTGTGATGGGCCGAGGTGTGGACGCGGACCTTTTCCATCCATCCAAACGTGATCGCGAACTGCGCGCAAAGCTTGGAGCTGACGACGACACACCCGTGGCGCTTTACGCCGGCCGCATCGCTGCGGAGAAAAACATGGAGCTGGTCATTCGGGCGTTTGAGCGGATTCAAAAAGTACATCCGGGCGCGAAATGTGTGTGCGCAGGCGGCGGACCGCGCGTGGAGGAGTTGCGAGCGAAGCATCAGGGCTTTCACTTTGCGGGTTCATGCGATGATGAACTCCTCGCCCGGCACTACGCCAGCGCGGATGTGTTTGTTTTTCCCAGCCTCTCCGAGACATACGGAAACGTGATCGCCGAGGCGATGGCGAGTGGTCTGGTGACCGTGGCGTTTGATTATGCGGCAGGTAAGAAGCTGATCCGCCACGGCGAAAGCGGCCTGCTGGCCCCGTTCGGAGACGAGGATGCGTTTCTCTCCCAGACAGATGTGGCGCTCGCTCGCTGGCAGGACGGCATGATGCGCTCCGCCGCGCGCGCAGCGGTCGAGCCGCTGGCATGGAGCGACATCGTCGCGCAGTTCCAGCGCGAGCTGGCTGGCACGGCGGGGAATTCTTCATCGTCATCAACCTCAGCCCTGCTTCCCGCTCATGCCTGACAAACTAAAACCACGCTTCAAGACCATCTTCATGTCCGACGTGCATCTCGGTGTGCCCGAGAGCAAGGCGGAGCAGGCCAGCCATTTCCTGCGCCACTCCATCTGCGAGAAGCTCGTGCTCAACGGCGACATCATCGACGCATGGGCGCTCCTCCGTGACGGCAAGTGGGAGAAATCGCACACCCATTTCATCCGCACCGTCCTGCGGAAGATGGAAAAGGAGAACACCGAGGTGATCTACACACGCGGCAACCACGACGATGTTCTGGAGCGCTTCCTGCCCATCGCGCTCGACAACCTTCAGATCACTCACGAGCACATCCATGAGTCTCCGCACGGGCGCTATCTCGTCGTGCATGGCGACGGCTTTGACCACGTCACCACGAATCACAAGTGGGCCGCTGAGATCGGTGCCATCGGTTACAACACGTTGCTAAAGATCAACCGCCTCTACAACGCCTGGCGCGAATGGCGAGGCAAGCCTCCCTTCTCCTTCGCCAAATGGGTCAAAGCTCGCGTCAAAGGTGCCGTCAGCTTCGTCGGCAAATATGAAGAGCAACTCCAGCAGCTTGCTGCCGACAAAAACTGCGGCGGCATCATCTGCGGTCACATCCACACTCCAGCGGACAAGCGGGTCGGTGACGTTCATTACCTCAACTCGGGTGACTGGGTCGAAAGCATGACCGCAATCGTCGAGCACCTCGACCGCACTTTTGAGGTCATCACTTATGAGGAGTGGTGCCGCCGTGCGAACCGCGAGCCAAAAACCAGCTACACCACTCCCGACCACGAGGAAGACGAGATCGAAGTCACATGACGCCCGGCCTCCTGACGCCGGCCCGTCCTTAGAATCGGCGAAGAGCGGAGGTTTTGGAGAGAGCGATGTCGCATCTTTTTTCATCGGTCCGTTCCTGACCTGAGAGCAAATCGCGAGGCTCGCTCTGCGGCGGTGAATCCCACTGCTGCTGTTGCACGGCTTTTCGATTACCATCGAAAGAAGAGAACGGCTCCCTCGTCTTTACGGTGCCCTTCCAGCTCGTGTAAAAACTACTCCACGAACTTGGCGTCGAGGTCGCTCAACACGGACCTCAGCCTTTCGTCATTTCTTCATGTCCCTCCCGCGCTTCGCTCTCCGTAATCCCTGGACCATCATCGTCGCCGTCGTCGCGGTGATGCTCGGCGCGTGGATCGCGGTGCAGCGCATGGCGCGCGATGTGTTTCCGCCGCTGGGCATTCCCACCATCTACGTCGCGCAGCCGTATGGCGGCATGGACGCGCTCCAGATGGAAGGCTACCTGACCTACTACTACGAGTACCATTTCCTCTACATCGCCGGCATCGAGCACGTCGAGTCAAAGAACATCCAGGGAGCCTCGATCATGAAGCTCCAGTTCCATCCGGGCACTGACATGTCCGCCGCGCTCTCGGAGACCATCGCGTATGTAAACCGCTCGCGTTCCTTCATGCCGCCAGGCACGCCGGGTGCGTTCGTCACGCGCTTCGACGCCGGCAGCGTGCCGGTGGGTAATCTGGTTTTCTCCACCGAGAATCCGAACCGCACCGTCGGCCAAATGCAAGACGCCGCGCTGAACATGGTGCGCCCGCTCTTCGCCACGCTGCCCGGTGTCTCGGCGCCGCCGCCCTTTGGTGGCAGCGCGCGCACCATCTTGATCAATGTGAAGCCAGACCGTCTGCGCGCCTACGGTCTCTCGCCCGACGACATCGTCTCCGCGATCACCGCAGCCAACACGATCAGCCCCAGCGGCAATCTCTCGCTTCCCGGCAGCTATCCCATCGTGCCCACGAACGCGGTGGTGAAGAACATCCAGGACCTCGCCGCAGTGCCGCTCAAGGTCACGGATAAAGGCGCGGTTTTCGTGCGCGACATCGGCGAGGTGACGGACGGCAGTGACATCGTGACGAGCATCGCGCTCGTGAACGGGCGCCGTACCGTCTATATGCCGGTCACCAAACGCAGCGACGCCTCCACGATCTCGGTGGTGGAGTTGGTTAAACAAAACATCCCGAAGTTCAAAGCCGCCTGCCCCGAGGACATCAACGTCACCTTCGAGTTCGACCAAAGCCCCTGGGTCATCCGCGCCATCCGCGACCTCGTCAAAGAAGGCATGCTCGGCGCGTTGCTCACCGGCCTGATGGTGCTGCTCTTCCTGCGCAACTTTCGCAGCGCATTCATCGTCGTGCTGAACATCCCCATCTCCATCGGCGCGGCGCTCCTTGCCATGTGGGTGTGCGGACAATCCGTGAACCTCATGACCCTCGGCGGCCTCGCCCTCGCCGTCGGCATCCTCGTCGATGAGGCGACCGTGACCATCGAGAACATTCACGCGCATCTCCATCGTCGCGGCAAAGGCCGCCCCACCAAAACCACGCTCGCTCGCGCTGCGCTGGAAGCGACGGAGGAAACCACGCTGCCGCGCTTGCTCGCCATGCTTTGCATCCTTGCGGTGTTCGTGCCGTCATTCTTCATGCAAGGCGCGGCAAAGGCGCTCTTTACACCGCTCGCCTTCGCCGTCGGTTTCAGCATGATCGCCTCCTACCTGCTCTCCAGCACGCTCGTCCCGGTGCTCGTCGTGTGGTGGTCACGCAAATCAAAGACGGAGAGCGTTGCCGCTGACAGCCATGTGCCACAGCTCGAAGCACCGCGCGGTTTCTTTGCCAAGCTGATCCGCCCGCTGGTGCTGATGCGTTTCATCCTGATCCCTGCGTATCTCGCCGCCACGATCTTCGCCATCAGCCTCATCGCGCCGCAGCTTGGCCAGGAGATTTTTCCACAAGTCGATGCAGGCCAGATTCAGCTCCGCTTCCGCGCGCCCGCCGGCACGAAGCTGGAAACCACCGAGCAGATCGCGCATCGCGTGCTCAACATCATCGGCGAGGAGGGACCTGTCGCCATCAGCATGGGCCTTGTCGGTGTTCACGCGCCGAATTATCCGGTGAACCTCATCCATCAATGGAACAGCGGCCCCGAGGAGGCCGTGCTTCAGATCCAGTTCAAGGACGACGGCAGCCGCAGCTCCATTGATGTGATTCGCGAACAACTTCGCTCCCGCTTCGCGAAGGAGTTCCCCGGTGTGCAGTTTTCTTTTGAACCCGCAGACATCGTCAGCCGCGTGATGGCGCTCGGCTCGCCCACGCCCATAGAGGTCGCTGTCAGCGGCAAGGACTTCGCTGCCAGCCGCGCTCACGCCGAGACGATCCGCCAAAAACTCGTCGCCATTCCCGCGCTGCGCGACGTGCAGTTCGGCCAGACGCTCGACTATCCCAGCGTGGACGTGAACATTGATCGCGAACGCGCAGGCCTGCTCGGCGTGAAGATGAACGACGCCACTCGCAGCCTCGTCGCCGCCACCGCGAGCAGCCGCTTCACCGTGCCGAACTACTACGCCGACACGAAGACCGGCCAGAGCATGAGCCTGCAAATCCAGGTGCCGCAGACTCAGATGAAGGGCCTCGAAGATTTGCGCAATCTCCCCGTCAGCGGAGGCGAGGGCAAAGTCGTGCCGCTGCGCAACATCGCGAAAGTCAGCGAAGGCTCCGTGATCGGCCAATACGACCGCTACAACATGGCGCGCATGATTTCCGTCACCGCAAACATCCACGGCAGCGATCTCGGCGGCGTCGCCGCCCAGGTGGAGAAAGCCCTCTCTGAAACACCCGCGCCCACCGGAGTCAATGTCGCGCTGCGCGGCCAGGTGCAGCCGATGAAGGAACTGCAAACCGGTCTGCGCCTCGGCCTCGTCACCGCCATCGTCGTGATCTTCCTGCTGCTCATCGCGAACTTCCAAAGCGTGCGCCTCGCCCTCGCCGTCATCACCGCCGTGCCTGCGGTGCTGCTCGGCGTCGCGCTCGCGCTTTGGTTCACCCACACCACGCTGAACATCCAGAGTTTCATGGGCGCGATCATGGCCGTCGGTGTGGCCGTCGCCAATGCCATCCTGCTCATCACCTTCGCCACCCGCGCGCATCACGTCGGCCTCGCCCGCAACGACGCCGCCATCCACGGCGCAACCAGCCGCCTGCGACCCATCCTCATGACCAGCTTTGCCATGATCTCCGGCATGATCCCCCTCGCCCTCAGCGGCGGCACCGTCGGCCCCCTCGGAAAAGCCGTCGTCGGCGGCCTCGCATTAGGCACCGTTGCGACGTTGTTCCTTTTGCCTGCGGCGTTTGCGTTGCTCACACGAAAACAAGCCGTGTCGCCGTCGCTCGATCCGGATGAAATCAGAGCATAACTTGACCCTTCGTTTGCAAATGGCACACTGGCTCCATGACTATCACCCTGCCTGCCGAACCGGACAGCATCTTAAACCGTCTCGTGGCGCTCGGACTATTCCGCACTCCACAAGAGGCGGTGATCGAAGCTGTGAAGCGCCTGGAAAGGGAGGTGACGCATGACTCCATCTTCGCTGATCTTGCTCCACTCACTCCCGAGGAAGCCGAGCAAATCTACGCCCCTGACCCAGAATGGGAGGCGGTGGAGCGAGCGATGGCAGGGCGCGCGCGACCCGAGATATGAACCAGTGGGAGATCAGAAACTGCGCGTTCGCAGGAGCGGGAGTTCATCCCGCTGTCATTATCTCGCATCCTTTGCGGGCGGAGCGGAAAGATACTGTCGAGGTTCTGCTATGCACCACCTTGAGGGCCGGACACGACCCGAGATTGCACGAGGTCATTCTCAATGGAGCCGACGGACTCGACTGGGCCACCCTCTGCCGCTGCGATCTGATTTACTCCGTTGCTCGCGACGATCTCAGCACCTTGCGAGGCACCGTCGCCCTGGCACGCCGCCGCGACATCATTCGCAAAATCATCGCCAGTCACAATTGGGGTTGATTGCCTGGGCAAAGTCGTCCGGCCTCTTGTCGTCTTTGCTGGAGTGCTACTGGTATGACGAATGCAAACTGACGAATGACGAATTCCCCATGAGAACGCCAAACTCCCCACGCCATATCCCGACAAGCTCACTGCAGCACCGAAGATCCATTCGTCATTCGTCATTCGTCATTCGTCATTTCCTCGCGCTAACGCTCCTCCTCGCCGCATCCGTCTCCCCCGCCCTCGAACTCCCCGTCGCCAAACCCAACACCGGCACCATCCACCGCTGGGTCGCCCTCCCGTCCACGCTCGCCCCGTGGCAGCAGGCGGTGCTTTACGCGAAGGTCACGGGCTTTGTCACCAAGATCGCCGTGGACAAGGGCGATGCGGTCAAGACCGGGCAGATCATTGCCGAGATCGAGGTGCCGGAACTGGAGACCGATCTCGTGAAGTATGAGGCAGAGTCCGTCGCGCTGAAGCCCGCGCTCGGGTTTGCGCAGCAGGAATACGACCGCCTCATCAAAGCGCAGAAATCCTCGCCCGATCTCATCCTGCCGCAGATGCTGGAGAAGGCGAAGTCCGAGCTGGACAAAGCCAAGGCCGCTTTCGATGTCGTGGAGGCCAGCGCCAAGCGCGCGCGCGTCATGCTCGGCTACGCGAAGATCACCGCGCCCTTTGACGGCATCATCACCGCGCGCCATGTCGATACCGGCGCGCTCGTGAACGCCAGCACGAGCAAGGTCGTCGAGATCATGGATGCCAGCACCATCCGACTCCAGATTCCCGTCACCGAACTGGAAACCGCGCTCGTGCAAAAAGACAAGCCCGTCAAAGCCGCCATCGAAGCCCTCGGCCCCACGCCAGTCGAAGCCACGATCTCGCGCATCGCCTACGCCCTCGATCCCGCCACACGCACCATGCTCGCCGAGGCCGATCTGAAAAACGCCGACCTCAAACTCCGTCCCGGCATGTACGCGATGGCGAAAATCGCCGTGGACAAACACGACAACGCCCTGCTCATCCCCGCCGCCGGCCTCGTGATGGAAAAAACCGCCGCCTTCGCCTTCAAGCATCACGATGGCAAAGCGATGAAAACCGCGATCACCATCGGCTTCAACGATGGCACGAATGTCGAGGTCCTCACGGGCCTCACCGCAGGCGATGAGATTTTTCTACCAGGCACGACGGCGTTGGCGGACAAGCAGGCGGTCTCGGCAAAACGATAGGCGATGCTTCCCAGGTTTCTGCGCTTATGAAAACAAATGTCGTA
>JANPIW010000302.1:0-21445 GCA_031425215.1 Verrucomicrobiaceae bacterium | reverse complement strand
CAGACTGCCGAAGGCAGCCCGAAGGGAAGTGAAGCGCATCAAATTGGAAATCCGAAATCAGACCTGCCTCCCGCTTCCTTCGCCGGCTTCCTCAATCAAACCCAAATTTCCGAAGCCTATGTCGCCGCCGACTGTCTGGTGCTGCCGAGCGATCATGGCGAGACGTGGGGCCTTGTGGTCAATGAGGCGATGGCGAGCGGGCTGCCTTGCGTCATCAGCGACCGTTGCGGCAGCGCCGAGGACTTGGGCGTGCGATTACCGAATCAGGTTTTCCCGATGGGCGACATCACAGCATTGGCAGATCGCGTTCTCAAAGTGGCGCAGACCCGACCGGACCGGGCCTTGATCCCCGCCCTGCTCGACGACTTCTCATTCCAGCGCAGTGTCCAATCCGTGGCGGAAGCCTACGGCGCGCTCACTCAATCCTGATCCCCGGCCATTCATGCAAGCGAAGAACACCGAGAACCCCGACGATGTGCTCAAGGACTACGACGAGTGGCACCGGCACATGAAAAGCGCTGGCGAGTCGTTCTCGCCTCTCGATCACCCGTGGTACGAGTCGGTCTATCGGGAGATCAAAGATTATCCGGCCTGCAGAGTGCTGGAGGTGGGGTGCGGACGCGGCGGCTTTGCGATCTGGCTGTCAAAGAATGCGCCGCAGTTCAAGATCACGGCGTTGGATTTTTCCGGCGCGGCCATCGAGATCGCCCGTGAGACAGCGGCGGTCCAAGGCGCGTTGGTTGAGTTCATCCAAGGCGATGCACAAGCGCTGCCGTTTGAGCGCGACTCATTTGATCTGGTGATCAGTTGCGAGTGCATGGAGCACGTCCCCGACCCATCGAAGATGGCCCGAGAGCTTACGCGTGTGCTGAAGCCTGGAGGCAGGCTGGCACTCACGACACCCAGCCAATTGAACGGAATGCTTATCGGCTGGGCGCACTGCTACATCACGCGCCGTCCCTACAACTCCGGCGCGGGCGTGCAGCCCCACGAGAATTTTTACTTCTTCTGGACCGTGCGCCGCTATCTGCGGCAGGCCGGGCTGGAAGTCGATCGGATGGAAAGCTCCACCTTCCAATGGCTGCTGCTGCCTCGCGTCGATCCAGCAAAGCTCTGCACGCTCCGCTTCAAAAGCGGATGGGCGCAGGCACTGGCATTCCCCTTCGGACTGCAGTTTTCATTTTTCGGGCGGAAGCCGCGCCCAACGAACCCATGAGGGCGATGATCATATGCGGTGCCGGCATCCTTTCCGGGAAGGAAATGATGGCGCTAGAACTCGGCCAAGGCTTGCGCCAAGCGGGGCACACCGTCAGCTATGTCACCAGTCTGTGGGGTGACGGAAGGTTTCGCTCCCGGCTGGAAGAACTCAGTTTTCCCATGGCTTGCATGAGAATTGGCTTCATCTCCGCCACACTCACGCTGGAGTGCATGCGCATGACAGCCGACCAACTGATCCGTGTGCCGGGTTTGTGGCTCGACTATCGCAGGTTTCTGCGCACGCAGGCTCCCGAGCATATTTTTCACACCAACTGGCATCACCTGCTGGTGCTGTGGCCTTTTCTGAACTCCACCCGAGACTGGTTCTGGCTGCATGATGTCGTTCCCGACAAACCTCACTACCGAAAGTTGTTTGGCGCGCTTTCGAGACGGATGCGCGGTTTTGTTCCAGTATCGAATGCCGTCAAAGCATCGCTGCTGCGCGTGGGCATCGCCGAGGAGAAAATTCGCGTGATTCACAACGGACTGACGAATCCCGTGCCAGATGAAGGGACTCTGGCGCGAGATTGGGCCGGAGTGCGCATCGGTGTCGCGGGTCAAGTTGCGCCATGGAAGGGACAGCAGGATCTGCTTGAGGCGTTCGCGCTGGTCAGCAAAAAACACCCAGACACTGAGTTGCATCTCTTCGGAGATGGGGTGCCCTCATTTGTGGCTGAGTTGAAGCAGCGTGCGGGCGCCTTGGGCGTGGGACGCCAACTTTCATGGCACGGCTTTGTGAAGGATCGTGCCGAGATTTACTCACAAATGGACATTTGCGTCGTGCCAAGTCCTGTGACCGAGGCTCTCCCGACGGTGGCGATTGAAGCCGCCTTCTTTGGCCTGCCCGTGATCGCGAGCCGCATTGGCGGACTGCCTGAAATCGTGGTGCATGGACGAACTGGATTTCTGTTTGAACCTGGAAGCGTGGAAGAGCTGACGGCTAGACTCGACGACCTCATCGGGAGCGCTGAACTGCGCAGCGTCATGGGCGAGGCTGCCCAACAACACGCCCGGACGCAATTTAGCATCAGCCGATTCGTCTCCGAGTTTGAAGATCTGACCCACCAATGATCATCCCATCTCGTTTAAGCTTCAATAACCGCACGAAGTGTTTTGAGTGCGCCAATTACCTGTTTTCCCTCGTAAGCCATGCTGCGTACCGCCTATCAGGTCCGAGATACCAGCGACCGACAAACCCGGAGATTTTTGTGCAACTCTTGAACGATCCGACGGTGCGCCGCCACCAAGCAGCGGCCAACTCTCCAATCGGGAGGCTTAACACCAGAAACCTCCTCGTGAGAATCCAATTCACAATCGCCAAACAGACACGAACCGCGGAGGCGGCACCTTGATGAAGATCGCGATTGTCAGCCGCGCCGAGAATGTCTCGGGCAAGGAGATCATGACCCTGGAACTCGGGGAGGGCCTGCGCAGCGAGGGACACTCGGTGCACTACGTCACCAGTTTCTGGAACGACGGCACCTATCAGAGGCGTCTCGCGGAAATGGGTTTTGATCCCCTCCTTGTGGACCTGGGTTCCATCTCCGCGACGCTGCGCTGGGATTGCATCCGCATGACCCTCAAACAATTGACGCGCCTGCCTGTGCTCTGGGCTGACTACGTGCATTTTCTGCGCAAGGTGAATCCTGACAACGTGATTCACACCAGCTGGCACCATCTGCTGGTGCTATCGCCTTTGCTCAGAACCAGACGGGACTGGTACTGGATTCATGAGGTGTTGCCGGAAAAGGCTCACTACCACCGTGTCTTCAAGTGGCTGTCAGGACGTTTGAGGGGGTTCATCGCCGTCTCGAACGCGGTGCGCGATTCGCTCCTCAAGGCGGGAATCCCGGGGGATAAAGTCAGCGTCATTCACAATGGCCTGCGGGACATCGCTCACGAAGGGGAGGCTCGTCCCGCCAATGGCGGGGGGATACGCATTGGCATCGTGGGCCAGGTGGAGGAGTGGAAAGGGCACCACGATCTTCTGGACGCCTTCGCACGCATCGCCTGCAAATACCCGGATGCCACGTTGCATGTGTTCGGAGCGGGATCCGCGTCGTACTCAAATCGGCTGAAGAAGCAAGCCAACAACCTCGGGATTGCCGACCGCGTCATTTGGCATGGATTCGTCGATGATCGAGTGCGCATTTATCGTGAGCTAGATCTATGCATCGTTCCCGTGCCCTTAGGTGCCACGGAGGCGCTGCCTACCATTGCCATTGAGGCGGCCTTCTTCGGCCTGCCAGTTGTCGGCTCGCGCTGCGGCGGTTTGGTCGAGATTATCGAGGATGGCAGGACGGGCTTTCTCGTGAACGCCGGGAACATTGACGGGTTGAGCGCCCGGCTGGATGAACTACTGGCGGATGCTAATCTACGCGACACATTGGGCTGCGCGGCGCGTGAAAGCGCCCGAGCACGCTTTAGTCATCAACGGTTTGTCTCCGCTTTTATCCAAATAATGGCGGCATCACGAAATGAGGCTACTGAGTGAACTTCTTTCTTCCCACCATCATCAACCAAATCATAGCATGATCTCCGGCCCCTTGAGAAGCCATGTTTCAGCACACCGGGCGACGGCCAATGGCTCAGTGAACGGGCTCATACCTAGTCAAACCCGCGCGGCATTCTTCCAACCGCTTCCAGGCTGGGTCTGGCTCATGAGCTTCATCGGCATTCTCTGGGGGTTTACGACTCTTTACCCGATGCTCATCGCGGCTTCCTGCATCTCTCTGCCGATCATCACCGGCCTCCTTTTATTCAGGGGGGAGTCTCCCATTCTGTTCGCCTGCTGCGCCATGCAGTGGCTGCAAACAGTGACCGCGGTGTTTTACGCCGCCGCTGTTGGCACGACCATGGAAAGAATCATTTTGTATCCTGAGTTAGAAATGGCCACCTGGCTAAGTCTCGGTGGCGTTATCGTTCTGGCTGTGGGTATGCGCCTAGCTCTTTCATCGGTGGGCCGAGGCACCGACATGGCGGCCAAAATGGACAGCAAGCTTGAGATGCTGTCCATCAGCCGCTTGAACTTGGCTTGGTGGGTCTCATTTTTCATCGCCTCATCCGTGCAAGCTGTCGCATGGAAATTGGGTGGGTTCCGTCAGTTCGCGACCCCGATTATCGGCATCAAATGGATATTCTTTTACCTGCTGGCCTATCGCATCTTAGCGCGGGACGAGGGTTATCGTCCTCTTCTCGTTGCCGTTGTCGTGGAATTTATCAGCGGGTTTACCGGATACTTTGGAAGCTTCAAGGAGGTGTTGATGATGTTCATCATTGTCTTCGCAACACTGAGCAAGGGAATCAGCGTTCGCATGCGTGCATTGGCCGTCGCCACCGTGATTGTCGGCCTTGCCGCGTCAGCGGTATGGTCAGTGGTGAAAATGGAATACCGCGATTTCTTGATTCGAAGATGGGGATCTGCCGGTGGCGCGGATTTCATGACGCGATTGGATGCGATGAAGGAAATGGCCAGCAGAATGGACTCCCAGAAGCTTGAGGAAGGATTCAGGGCCACGGTGTCGCGCGTGTCCTATGTTGGCTTGTTTGGCAGCACCATCAGTTGGGTGCCCCGCTACGAACCACACTCCCATGGAGAATTGTGGATGGGGGCCGTCAAGCACATTTTCATGCCACGTTTCATCTTCCAAAACAAAAGGGTTCTTGACGATTCGGACCGTGCACGAAGATTCACCGGACTCAGGCTTGCGGGGATGGACGAGGGAACCTCAATCGGCATCGGATACATGGCCGAGAGCTATGCAGACTTCGGAAGATATGGAATGTATGCCCCTATTCTCTTGCTGGGGCTGTTGATGGGGAAAATCTATGAGCACCTGTGCTTTAACAAACACTCAACCGTCTTTGGCACATCGATCGCTACTGCTGTTCTGTTCTCCCTCATCCTGTCCTTTGCCACCTCGAATGTGAAGATTTTGGGATCTCTTATCACTTTGTGGATTGCCTATACGGCCCTAAATGCCGTATGGGGCGCCGGATTTATCAAATGGGTCAGCCGAAACTAAACGTGGTCCCGCCTCTTCCAAATGTTTATTCCAGTCTCATCTGAAATTAAGACGCCTAGTCGGAAGGCCAGTTTTTGGATTCTTTACGCCGGCTTTTTGCTGAGTGTTGTTATTGGAATTGGATTACTGGGCGAGATTTGCGTAAGGCTGTTTATACCGCGTAGTGCGTGGACCTTCAGTGTTGCAAAGGATGATTGGCAGCCGGACTTGGAAATTGGATGGGTGAACAAGTCGAACCGCGATATAACCAGTCGTGACGACGGGCCTGAAATCCGCTTCCAACTTAATCCCGACGGCCTCCAACCTGCGTCAACTACTGAAGCCAAAAGACAGGGTTCGAAAAGAGTCATGATCTTTGGTGATTCTTGCACGGTTGGAAGAGCTGTGCCCGAAGATGAGAGACTGGCACAGCATCTCAAGCGTCAACTTACCAGCGATTTTCCCGACTTGGAGGTCATCTGCGCTGGCGTTCAAGGTTACTCGACGGATCAGTCCCTGATCCTGATGAAACGACTTCTCCCACGCTATCGCCCGGACGTGGTAATCCACATGGTGTGTGACAATGACTTCGGCGGCAACGAAAGTTCCATCGCCTATGGGCTTTCCAAGCCCATGTTCACTTTGAATCAGGATCAGTCTGTGCAACTCATCCCGCCCACGAAGGAGGCAATCGACAAAACCTGGAACGTCGGATGGGGCAGCGGTTGGAAGTACTATCTCCAGCACTCCGCCTTATACCGAATAGTGCGTCCCGCCATTTTTCGACTCAGGTTTGGCACTGAAACAGACTGGCGACAGAGCAACATGCTGGGTGGCGCGACACCGCAGGCGCAGATTGAAATGCTGAGCAAAGCCAATTGGCGCCTGTTTGCCGCGCTCATCCAGGAAATGGACGAAACCTGCCGCAAAAACGGCGCGATGCTCATCCTCTCCCAGCACCCTCACTCATGGGAAGTCTGGGATCAGAGCAGCACCGAGGAGCAATCTTTCTGGCTCCATCGCAAGCTTCAGTCAGTCGCAGATGCTTATAATGTCCGTTTTTGCGGGGTGGTGCCTTTCTTTATGCAGCACAACCGCGAAGGCCCTTTTCATCTCGTCCCGCGCGATCCTCACTGCAATGGCAAGGGTTATGAGATGACCGCGAGATGTTATGCGGATTATCTTCGTTCAACACGCACTTTTGCGCCTAATCTGAGCCAGCCCTGATGTGCCTCTCCTCCACAGGAGTGGTAATCTAAAAGTCTTTTGTCTCCTTCTCCCGCCACTGTCCAAGGTAATGCTGGTGAGATCACCAGGCTTCTCATCTATCGCTTCGGCCAGATCGGTGACACCGTTGCGGCCCTGCCTAGCCTGTGGCTTTTGCGAAGGCAATACCCCAAAGCGTGCCTTACTCTGCTGAGTGAAAGCCCTCAGAGCCGCAGCTCACTCCCGCCGGAACTCGTGCTACCAGCCGAGGGATTGATCGATCAGTATATCAAATATCAAGGCGGCTCGTCCTTATCCAACTTGCTACCTCTTGCAAAGACAGCCCTTCACCTCCGACGCTCGCGCTTCGACGCCGTCGCCTATCTTCTGCCGACGATCCGCTCCAAGCGGCATAGAAACCGCGACGCATGGTTCTTCCGTCTGGCGGGGATCAAACGCACACTTGGCTTTGATGGCTATCCGGATGACCCGTTTCCGAGGGGATTAGATGGTGCGCTCGAAACCGTCCCACACGAGGCAGACGCGCTGCTTCATCGTCTGGCCCGAGGCGGATTGCCCAAGGTCGAATCTGGTGAAGGCTGCATGGACATGCGCATCACCCCTGCGGAGCAGACCAAGGCGGACCAGTGGTTTGAGCTGCATCGCGGGAACGAACTCGCGCCGCGCGGCTGGTTTGCTGTTTGCAGCGGCTCGAAGTGGTCGTCCAAGAAATGGCCAGCGGAGCGCTATCAGGAAGTGGGGCGCAGACTGATCGCCCAACACGGGCTCATGCCTGTGATTCTCGGAGGTCGCGAGGATCGAGATCTTGGTGAGCAGCTCATTGCCCGCTGGGGCGCTGGGCTCTGCGCCGCGGGTGATCTCAGCGTGCGCGAATCAGCTGCGCTGATGCGCGGCGCGAAGTTTTATCTCGGCAACGACACCGGCGTGATGCACCTCGCCGCCGCAGTCGGACGGCCCTGCGTCGGAGTGTTCTCCGCCCTCGACTGGCCGGGCCGCTGGTATCCGTACGGCAATGGGCACCGCGTGCTCCGCTTCGATGTCCCCTGCTCCGGCTGCCTGCTCGAAATGTGCAACCAGCACAATGAATGCCTGCGCGGCATCGAGGTGGATCGCGTCCATGATGCGTGTCTCGAAATTCTCGGCTGCTGAGGAATCAATAGCTCTATGGAGAACCAACTGTCTCATCTCCCCGCATGTGTGGAATCGCAGGCCTGATCGGATCTGAGCGTCCGGACTTTGCCGACAAGGCACTGGCCGCGCTTGCCCATCGCGGACCGGACGGACGCGGCGTGTGGCGCGGTGCCAATGCCACCCTCGTCCACACGCGCCTAGCCATCATTGATCTTTCGGACGCTGGTCGCCAACCGATGGTGGACGAGCCGTCCGGCGTCTGCATCACCTTCAACGGGGAGATCTATAATTTCAAGGAGCTGAGGCGTGACCTCGATCGTGATGGTGTGCTATTCCACACGCACACAGACACCGAGGTGCTGCTGCGACTCTACCTGAACAAGGGCGAGCGGATGGTGGACAGCCTGCGGGGCATGTTTGCCTTTGCCATTCACGACCCGAGGAATCAAATCACCCTGCTCGCGCGTGATCCCTTTGGCATCAAGCCTCTCTATTACACGACGGCGCGATCAGGAGAACTGGCGTTCGCATCCGAGGCCAAAGTTCTGCACCAGACCGGCCTCTCTGATTCCAGGCTCAATGCCGGTGCCATCATGCGTTTCCTGGAAACTGGAAGTGTGGCCGAGCCCGACACGTTGCTCGCTGACGTGCGCTGCCTCCCTGCGGGTCATGTCCTGGTCTGGAAAAACTCCGCCGCGCAAACACGCGCCTACTGGTCGATAACCTTTCCTTCGGGGGATGAAGACAGCCGCCACAATGCCAAAGAGATAACGCGCGCGGCCTTGCTCGACTCCGTGGAGCATCACTTCATCAGCGATGTGCCGGTCGGTCTGTTCCTCAGCGGTGGCGTGGACTCCACAGCGCTCCTTGCGCTCTCGACAGCTCTCGGCAAGCGCGATCTGGAAACCTTCTCGATTGGCGTCGATGACGAGGGCCTGGACGAATCCGGCCCGGCCGCCCGGACGGCGCAGCACTTCAAATCGCGCCATCACGAACTCCGCCTCGATGCGCGGGGGATGGCTGAGCGGTTCCCTTCGTTTCTCAAACAGATGGACCAGCCGAGCATTGACGGCTTCAACACCTATTGCGTCGCAGGGTTCGCGCGGGACGCGGGCATGAAGGTCGTGCTGTCCGGCTTGGGCGGGGACGAGGTGTTCGGGGGCTACCCCAGTTTTGATCGCGTCCCAAAACTGCTCTCCGCCGCGCGCGCCGCTCACCATGCGCCTGCTCTGGCTAGGGCCGCTGGTCGTGTGATGGAGCGCTGGATGCCCAGGCTGCCGCTCCGGCGCGTGGGCGGATTGCTTCAACGCGAGCCGACACTGCCAAACGCCTACCGGACGTTTCGTGGCATTTTCACCAGCCGCCAGGCACGGTCACTCGCCGCGCATTTTGCCGGCTGCGCTGAGCGGGATGTGTGCGAGCCGGAAAACCCGACGCTGCCCACCGGTGACGCGCGCGATCAGGTGAGCGCGTGCGAGCTAAGCCTCTACATGCGCAATCAGCTCTTGAAGGACAGTGACGTGATGAGCATGGCGCATGGGCTGGAACTGCGCGTGCCCTTGGTAGATCGTGTCCTCTTCGAGGCGGTCTCGCGCATCCCGGCTGATACACGACTGCGAGCCGCAAAGCAGTGTCTGCTCGACGCGGTGCCTGAGATTCCCGCATGGATCTCCACGCAGCCGAAGAGGGGCTTTTTGTTCCCATACGCCAAATGGCTGGCCGGTGACTGGGGTGCAAAGATCAATGAGGCGCGCAAGCATCTGCGCGATCCGCATCCGACTTGGTATCAGTGCTGGAGCGTCTTCATGCTCGAGCGCTGGCTTGAAGCGAGACGCTGATGCCGGGCATGTTTGTTGATTGACACTCGAAACCCCGCCAACCACTATGCCGACCTTTTTGGCGGCCACGCAAAATCTATGAACATCATCAACGTCGGAGTGATCGGGTGCGGATACTGGGGACCTCATCACGTCAGAATCTTCAACTCGCTGCCGCAGACTCGCGTGGTGACGGTGGCCGAGCGCGACTCCTCCCGCTGGGCGCGCATCACCGGAAGCTGGCCGGGCGTCAAGTGCGTGACCGAGGCCACCGAAGTGCTGTCCGATCCGAGCATCGGCGCGGTCGTCATCGTCACGCCTACGGCTACGCATTTTGACTTGGTGAAGGCGGCGCTACTCGCTGGCAAGCATGTGTTTTGCGAGAAGCCGCTCTGCCTCTCCAAGCTGGAGGCTCAGGAGTTGCACTCGCTGTCGGTGAAAACCGGCAAGGTGCTGATGGTGGGCCATGTGTTCCTTTTCAATCCAGGCCTGCGCAGGATCAAGGATCTCCTCGATCGCGGCGAACTCGGCGACGTGCGCTACCTCTCCGCCGTCCGCACCAATCTCGGACCGATCCGCTCCGACGTGAATGCGTCCTATGACCTCGCGTCGCACGACATCGCCATCTTCAACTGGCTCATGAATGCCGAGCCCGTCGAGGTGCAGGCCATGGGTGCGAGCTTCCTCAACAAGGGAGTGGAGGACGTGGTGCAGATTTCACTCCGCTACCCGAGCGGCGCGCTCGGCACCATCCAGTCGAGCTGGCTCGACCCGAAAAAAGTGCGCTCGCTCACACTGGTTGGCAGCAAACAGATGGCCACCTGGGACGACCTCGCGTTGTCCACTCCCGTGTCGATCTATGAGAAGGGCGTTGAGGTCCACAAGGAAGTCACGGACTTCGGCGAGTTCCTCCGCCACACGATGTGGGAGGGCGATGTGCGACTGCTCAAAGTGGCCAACGAAGAACCACTCAAGGCGCAGGCCAATGCGTTTGTGGACGCCATGAACAAAGGCAAGGCGGAGATTTCCGGCGCGGAGTTTGCCACCGGAGTCGTTGCCGTCTTGGAGGCGGTGGAGAAGTGTCTCAAGCTGGCTGCGAAATGAGTTTTGAACCCACCCGCTATCAAGCTGGCATCAAGGACGTTGAGTTTGGCGAAGGCGTCAAAATCCTCGAGCCTGCAAATTTGTACGGCTGCAAGATCGGAGCGGGCTCGTTCATCGGGCCGTTCGTCGAGGTGCAGAGGAATTCTTCCGTCGGCCAGCGCTGCCGCGTGCAGTCTCACACGTTCATTTGTGAAGGCGTGACGATTGGTGACGACTGCTTCATCGGCCATGGCGTCATGTTTGTGAACGACCTCATGCGTGATGGAACGCCCAACTACACCGACCCGAGCGCGTGGGGCAAGACCACCGTCGGTAATGGCTGCTCTATCGGCTCCAACGCAACGATTCTGCCCGTCAATCTCTGCACCGGGACCGTCGTCGGCGCTGGCGCGGTCGTCACCAAGGACACGACGCAGCCAGGCATCTACGCTGGCAATCCCGCACGGTTCATCCGACCCCTTCCCCAACCACAATCATGAAAATCCCCTTTGTAGATCTCGCAGCCCAGCAGGCTGGCCTCCGTGACGAAATCATGTCCACCGTTGAACGCGGCATCACGAAATGTGACTTCATCCTCGGCAGCGCGGTCGGAGAGTTTGAGCAAAACTTTGCCCGCTTCAGCCATGCGCGACACGCCATCGGCCTAGCGAGCGGCCTCGACGCCCTGCGGCTCTGCTTGAAGGCGTGCGCAGTGGAGGCTGGTGACGAGGTGATCGTACCGGCCAATACCTTCATCGCCACACCCCTAGCCGCGTCGGAAACAGGAGCGAAGATCGTCCTCGTCGATTGTGACCCGGAGACCTGGCAGCTCGACGCGAGCCAACTGGAAGCAGCGATCACGCCGCGCACCAAGGCGGTGATGCCTGTCCACCTTTACGGAATGCCAGCCGACATGGATCCCATCCTCGCCATCGCGAAAAAGCACAACCTCGCCGTTATTGAGGACGCGGCACAGGCGCACGGTGCGCTTTACAAAGGAAGACCTTGCGGATCAATGGGCGACGCAGCCTGCTTCAGCTTCTACCCGGCCAAGAACCTTGGCGCGTGCGGCGACGGAGGACTCGCGACGACGAATGACGACAAGATCGCCGCTTATCTCCGGCAGGTGCGGAACTACGGGCAGGAGAAAAAGTATCATCATGTGGTGAAGGGCTGCAACTCACGTCTCGACACCATCCAAGCGGCCATTCTCGACGCGAAACTCAAGCGCCTGCCCGACTGGAACGCAGCCCGCGCTCGCAACTCAGCGGCCATTCGTGAGCGCCTCGCGGGCGTGGGTGACTTGAAGTTTCAAAAGCATCTGTCGAATTGCACCCACGTCTATCATCTCCTCGTCGCCACGACCGCTGACCGCGATGGCATCCGCGACTGGCTCACGCAGCATGACATCGAGAGCGGCATCCACTATCCGGTGCCTGTTCATTTGCAGGAGTGCTACCAAGACCTCGGCTACGCAAAGGGCGCGTTCCCAAATGCCGAGCACGAGACCTCGCATTGCTTCTCGCTCCCGATGTTCCCGGAGATGACCGAGGCGCAAATCGAGCGCGTCTGCACCACAGTGAAGGCTTGGTTCGACAAATAGGCCCGGCGGCATCGGCCAGCCAGACGAGGCATTCATGCGGATACTCCACACCATTCCGTCCCTGAATGCCCGCGATGGCGGACCACCCGAGGCGCTCAAGCGCATGGTCCATGCGCTGAATGCGATCGGCGTCGAGACGGAGATTGCCACGACGACGCACGGTCTGGATCTCCCCGCCGCCGCGAGCACCGGAGATTTGATTTACCGCGAGGGAGTGCCCGTCCGCTTCTTCCCCCAGGTGAAGTGGCTCAGGAAGTACGGCTTCTCAACGGAGTGTCGCCGCTGGCTGAAACAAAAAGCGCGGACCTACGACATCATCCACACCCATGCGGTGCTTTCTCCTTTCTCGAGCATGGCGATGAGCTGCGCGCGAAAGCAGGGCGTACCTTATTTGATACGGCCGTTGGGCGTTCTGTCGCCCTGGTCGCTCACGCAGGGTAAATGGAAGAAGCGGCTCTTTGTCCGCCTCATCGACAGAGCCAATCTCGCGAGAGCAGCGGCGATCCACTGCACCTCTGAAAAGGAAGCCCAAGATGTGCTCGGCCTCAAACTCGGCCCAAAGACGTGCGTGATACCTCACGGCGTCGCTGTTCCCACGAGATGCGATCACGCGAAGGACAAGCTGCGGGCCATGGTGGGGGCTGGTTCGTCCGACAGGCTTATCGTTTTCATCGGCCGTCTGCACCCGAAAAAGGGGCTCGATCTCCTCCTCAAGGCTCTTGCCAAAAGCGAGCGAACGAACTTCAAGCTCGTGCTCGCCGGTGAAGGTGATTCCGCATTCGTGGAATCGCTCAAGCAACTCGCCGCCGCTTTGAACCTCTCCGACAAGCTGCACCTGATCGGATTCGTCAGCGGAGATGCCAAAGATGTCCTCTTGCAAGGTGCTGACTTGTTCGCCCTCACCTCGCACCATGAAAACTTCGCGCTCGCCGCACTGGAAGCGCTGGCAGCGGGCACTCCAGTTCTGTTGTCGGACAATGTCGATCTGGCACCCGTCGTCGTGAGCAACAAGATGGGCTGGGTTTCTACACTGGAGCTGGAAAGCATCTCATCGTGCCTGAAGGAGTTCTTCCGCATCGGAACGCCCGACGCTGATTTTCCTGCCCGCGCCAGAACCCTCGTGGAGCAACAGTACTCGTGGACACATCAGGCACGACAGCTTGAAACCATCTACCGGACCATCCTCTCCGCCTGACTCATGCACGCACTCATCACGCCCATCATCATCACCTTCAACGAGAGCGACAACATCGCCCGCGTGCTGGAGCGGCTGCGGTGGGCTCCAAGAGTCATCGTCGTGGATAGCTTCAGCACGGACGACACCGAGACGTTGTGCCGGTCATTCCCCAATGTGGAGTTCGTTCAGCGTGCGTTCGACTCCCCAGCGGGCCAGTTCAATCACGGCGCATCGCTCGCGGTCACGCCTTGGGTTTTCTCCCTCGGCGCTGACTATGTGATGAGCGAGGAACTCATCGAAGAGCTTGGTCACCTAAAACCAGCCCCTGAAGTCACGGCGCATCAGGTTTCGTTTCGCTACTGCATCAATGGGAGGCCCTTGCGTGCCAACCTCTACCCGTCGGCGACGATGATGTACCTGCGTGAGCGGTGCCACTTCCTTCAAGACGGGCACACGGAGCGGCTCGTCAATGATGGACGTGTGGCCGAACTGCGTGGGAAGATCGATCACGACGACCGCAAGCCGCTCAGCCGTTGGTTGCAATCGCAGATCAAATACTCCGATCAAGAGTGCCGGAAGCTGCTGGCGCTGGAGCAGGGGACGGGCCGCGTTCAGGATCGCATTCGCAGACTCATCTTCGTCGCCCCGCCGCTGGTCCTGGTGTACACACTCTTCTTCAAGGGGCTGATCCTCGACGGATGGCACGGCTGGTTTTACTCGCTGCAACGAACACTGGCCGAGATATTCATGTCCCTGCGATTGCTGGATGTGCGCATCACCAAATCATGAGCGGACCAAAGGGCAGTGTCTTTCTGGTTGTCCCATGTTACCGCGAGAGCGGACGTATCGGGAGCTTTCTGCCCGAAGTGTGCCGCGAACTTCAGCCACTGGGCAACGTGCGCGTGCTCGTCGTGGATGATGGCTCGGATGCTGATGAAGCGCGGCGCATGAATGAAATCGTCGAGAACCTTCGCGTCACACACGACTGCCTGCTGCCGCTGATGTCGCTGCCGGAGAACATCG
The DNA here is from genome assembly GCA_031425215.1 of Verrucomicrobiaceae bacterium. GTDB lineage: Bacteria > Verrucomicrobiota > Verrucomicrobiia > Verrucomicrobiales > Verrucomicrobiaceae > JANPIW01. The sequence continues at coordinate 7,123 of JANPIW010000302.1, read as the reverse complement.
GAAAAGGTGGCGCGGTGTATGTGGGCTGGGATGCGGCTGGTGATTCGAAGTGGCTCGCGTTTGTGGATGCGGATGGCTCATGCTCGGCTTCTGAAGTGTCTCGGCTGATGCAAATGAGAACTGGTGGCACGGCATTCTTTGCCTCGCGTGTGAAGATGCTGGGGCGCAGGGTCGAGCGGCTATTCAAGCGCCATCTTTTTGGGCGCGTGTATGCGACGCTGGTTTCCGAGCTGCTCGACATTCCTGTCTATGACAGCCAGTGCGGACTGAAGCTCGTGCCGGCGGCTGCTTACCGAAAAGTGAAGCCGGTGCTGACCGTGAAGGGATTTGCCTTCGACGCGCAGTTGCTCCTGGCCTTGCTGCATTCGGGATGCGAGGTGAAGGAGGTGCCCATCGACTGGCATGAGACTCCCGGCGGCAAGATCAGCCTCGTGCGCGACTCTTTGAAAATGGCGCGCGACATTCTTTTCATCCGCGCGCAAAGCCGCGCTCCCGAGTGGCGGCGACAGCTCGGACTTGCGCCTTGATCGCGATCTCCTACACATCACGCCTCTCAAAATACCACATGAAAAAAGCTCTTGTCACAGGGATCACCGGCCAGGACGGATCCTACCTCGCGGAACTGCTGCTGGAGAAGGGCTATGAGGTGCATGGCATCATCAGGCGCTCCTCTTCCTTCAACACCGGACGCATCGATCATCTCTACGTCGATCCTCACACGAAGACGAATCTGCACCTTCACTTCGGCGATCTGACGGACTCGGTCGCGCTGGTGAAGCTCATCCACACGCTGCAACCCGACGAGGTGTACAATCTGGGCGCGCAGAGCCATGTGCGTGTGTCTTTTGATGTGCCGGAATCGACGGGCGACATCGTGGGCCTGGGCACGCAGCGTGTTTTGGAGTCCATCCGCGAGGCGGGGCTGACGGAGAAGGTGCGCTTTTATCAGGCGTCGTCGTCCGAGATGTTTGGCAAAGTGCAGGAGGTGCCGCAGAAGGAGACGACGCCGTTCTGGCCGCGCTCGCCTTATGCCTGCGCGAAGGTGTACGGCCACTGGCTGACGGTGAACTACCGTGAGAGCTACAACATGCACGCGAGCAGCGGCATTCTTTTCAACCATGAGTCTCCGCGTCGTGGCGAGACTTTTGTGACGCGCAAAATCACGCGCGCGGCGACGCGCATCAAGGTGGGCCTGCAGGACGCGCTCTATCTCGGGAACCTGGATGCGAAACGCGACTGGGGTTACGCGAAGGAGTATGTGGAGATGATGTGGCTGATGCTCCAGCAGGATGAGCCTGATGATTATGTGGTCGCCACGGGCGAGACGCACTCGGTGCGCGAGTTTGTGGAGGAGACATTCCGCGCGCTGGACATGGACTGGGAGAAGCATGTGAAGTACGACGCGCGCTACGAGCGCCCGGCGGAGGTGGATCTGCTGGTGGGCGATCCGTCGAAGGCAAAGCAGAAGCTCGGATGGGAGCCACGGGTGCGTTTCAAAGAACTCGTGAAGCTGATGGTCGAGGCTGATCTCAAGATCGCCGAGACTGAGGCGCGCATGAAGGGATGAAAATCCTGCTGCTCAACCAGACGTTCCATCCGGATCACGTCGCCACGGCGCAGGTGCTCACGGATTTCGCGCTGGCGCTGGTGGGGCGCGGGCATGAGGTGACGGCGGTGGCTTCGAGCCGTGGTTACGATGATGCGGCGCTGCGTTATCCGATTCACCAGATGTGGCGCGGTGTGCGCATCGAGCGCATCTGGACGCCGGGTCTCGGAAAGAAAAGCAAGTGGCGCAGGGCTGTGGACTTTGGTGTGTTCTGGATCAGCGCGGCGTTCACGCTGCTGCGGCTGCCGCGCGCGGATGTGACGGTGTGCCTGACCTCGCCGCCGCTGATCTCGTCGTTGGGCACTTTGGTGACGTGCCTCAAAGGCGGCGCGGTGGTGCCGTGGATCATGGATTTGAATCCGGACGAGGCCGTGGCCGCCGGGTGGCTGCGCGCGGGCAGCGTGCCGGAGCGTGTGATGACGGCGCTGCAAAACTGGAGCTTTGGCCGCGCGGCGAGAATCATCGCGCTGGACAGGTTCATGGCGGAGCGCCTGCGCGCAAAGGGCGTCGCGGAGAATGTGATCTTTGTGATGCCACCGTGGTCGCACGATGACGCGGTGCGGCGCGATGAGGATGGGCGCGCGGCGTTCAGAAGAAAACACGGGCTGGAGAAGAAATTCGTGGTGATGTACTCCGGCAACCACAGCCCGTGTCATCCGCTGGACACGATTCTCGAGGCTGCGTCGCGCATCTCTCCCTCCGAGGACATTCGTTTTGTCTTCGTCGGCGGCGGGAGTGAGTTTCAAAAAGTGCGTGAGTTTGCCTCGAAGTGGAATCTGCCGCACATCACCTGCCTGCCTTATCAGCCGATGGAGACGCTGTCCGCCTCGCTCTCGTCCGCTGATCTGCATCTGGTGGTGATGGGGGACGCGTTCGTGGGCATGGTGCATCCGTGCAAGGTGTACAACATCCTGGCTTTGGGCATTCCGTTTCTGTTTGTCGGTCCTGCGGAGTCGCATGTGGGCGATCTCGCGCGAAGGCTCGATGCGCCGGACCAGGCACGCATGGCACGGCACGGCGACGCGGAGGAGATCGCGCTGCAGATTCGTGCGGCAGCGGCGCGCGGCCCGTCAATCACATCGGCGAGCGCGCGTGCGCTGGGGGACGAATTCTCGCAGCGGCGGCTTTGCCCCCGGCTGTTGAAGATGGTTGAAGAAGTGGCCGGCCTCTGAACTTTGCGCTTCCTTTCACATGCAGTTCATTGATTCAATCACTCGACTCCCCTCTCTGCTCGCCACGAGCGAGTGGGTGATTTACGGGGGGTTCTTCGGAGTGGCGATCATCGTGTCGGCGCTCGCGACGCTGTTCATCATCAAGACGCAGCATGGCGTGGGGATGGATGTGCCGGACACGAAACGCAAGTTTCACGAGAGGCCGGTGTCGCGCCTCGGCGGCGCCGCATTGTACGTCGCGGTGATGATGGGGATGCTGGTGGCGCTGCAAACGCAGGGCATCAGATGGGAGCGCTGGATGCCGCTGATCCTTTGCAACACGCTGATGTTTTTTGTCGGCTTCCTCGATGATCTGCATCCGCTGGGCGCCAAGACCAAGCTGGTGGGGCAGATCGGCGCTGGGTTGATCCTCTTCGCGCTGGGCACATCCATCGATGTGCTGAGCAATCCCTTCGGGGAAGGCTCCATCTCGCTGGGCTGGTGGAGCCTGCCGCTCACGCTCCTGTGGCTGGTGGCGATCCCCAACATCGTGAATCTCATCGACGGCATGGACGGGCTGGCGACAGGCTTCGGCATGTTCATCTGTCTCACTCTGGCCTTTGTGGGATGGAATTCGTACCAGCCCGATGTGACCTACGCATCACTCGTCATGGCGGGAGCGCTGGCTGGTTTCTTGATTTTTAATTTCCCACCCGCGCGCATTTTCCTCGGAGATGGCGGCGCGTACTTCATCGGCTTTTACATCGCGTCGGTCTCGCTGCTCAGCTCGAACAAAGGGGCGATCATCGCGGCGCTGCTTGTGATGATGCTGGCGCTAGGTGTGCCGATCCTGGACACTCTCTTCGCCATCCTGCGGCGCGCGGTGCGCGGCGTGCCGATTTTTCGCGCGGACGCCGAGCACATCCACCACCGGCTGATCCTGCTGGGCTACACAAAGGGGCAGGCGCTGATCGCACTGTATGCGGTGAGCGTGTCGCTCAGCCTCGTAGGCGTGAGCGTGCTTCTTACCAAGGGCCTTGCCATCCCTGTCGCCGGAGCCGTGTTGTTCATCCTGGCCGTCGCGGCGGCGCGTTACCTCGGCTATGTGCGCAGCTTCAAAGGCATTCGCGGTCAGTTCAAGGAGGTGCTGGAGCGGCGCAAAAGAATCGAGCATCTCAACGCTCACGCGCGCGTGCTGGAGCTGGAAGTGGACCGCTGTGCGACGCCGGAGGAGTTTGGCCCGCTCTTGCAGGCCAGCTTGAAGCGCATGGGCCTCGGTGTGACACCGTCCGATCACACCACCGAGCTGGACATTCCGCTGGGCGACGACAGCCACGCCAGACTTTACGCCGATGACCGTGACCGCCACCACCTGGACAAAAGCGCGAGACTTGAAGCCATCACGCCGTGCTTGGAGACGGCCTGGGAAAAATGGCGGCAAATACCTAGTGTGTCCGTGACGAAACTTGCTCACGTCACGAGCGCCGCCTCCATACCCCCTTCCTCGCTCACCTGATCATCCATTCTAGTGACCCCTGAACCGCAAAACGAAACAGCCCTGACAACCACTGATGTCGAACCGACATCAGGTGCCTCGCGGCGCAAATCAAGGAGGTCAGCGAAGTCCTCGGGATCGCGCGTGCATTTCACGGCCGAGCAGCGTCCCGCGTGGGAGGCCTGGGTGATCGTGCTCATTCCGCTTCTGATCTGCTTTCTCGGCGGCGGCCGCAGTGTGTTTGCCAAAGGCGTCGCGGCGAGCTTGATCGGTGTGCTCATGATCATGCGTCCTCCGACGTACCAGCTTCCGAGGTATGTCGGCATCGCGTTCGTCGAGGTCATCCTCGCGCCGCTGGCCAGTTTTCTGCCTGTGGGCTGGCTGAATCCTGCACCCGACTGGCGTCTCTCGCTCGTCGAGAACTGGGGCATCCAGCTTGGAGACACGAGCACTCCGCAACCTTGGGTGACCTTTGAGGCATGGCTGCTCGCCTCCTTCGGCGCGAGCTGGCTGGCGTGGTGCGTGGCGAGGGGCACCACGAACGCTGATCGTGTGCGCATCCTCAAGGTCATGGTCCTGGGCTGTTTCGTGCTCACGATTCTCACCCTGCTGCACCGCCAGCGTATGATCACGATCCCGTGGTGGATATTCCCCGCCGAGCTGGGCAACACCTACGGACCCTTTGCCAATCGCAATCACACCTCAAGCCTCATCGCCCTGGCCAGCGTGCTCGCCGTTGCCCTGGTGTACGACTGCTACAGGAAGAAAAAGCGCGCGTGGCTCGGCTACGCCATGTGCGTCGTGCCGTTCTTCATCCTCATCATCTCCAACACCTCGCGGACGGGCGTCATCCTTTTTTTCCTCGGCATCATGGTCTGGATGGGCACCTCGGCGATGCGTCGCGGATTTTTCAAAAAGACAGCCCTCATCTCCACGCTCGCCTTCACGGGCATCTCTCTGGTCATCGTTTTCGGCGGCAAGCTCGCTGACCGCTTCAAAACAGACGCCACCGGCACAGTGGGCATCATGGAATTCCAAACCCGGGTCAAGATGTACGTCGATGCCATGAGCATGACGACTGATTCCCCGTGGACAGGTGTGGGACTGGGGAACTTCAAAAACACCTATCCCAATTGCGCCGAGATCGAGGATCCCTGGACCATCTTCCTCCACCCCGAGAGCGACTTCTTCTGGACGCTCGCTGAAGGAGGCATGCTCACCCTGATGGCGTGGGTGGCCTGCATCATGCTCATCATCCTCATCACCGGCCCATGGCGTTCCAGCGAGAGCAAGGACGCCGACAGCCGGCAGGATCGCAGGCTGCGCACAGCGGCAGGCACCGCAGCCTTGCTGAGTGTGCTTCACTGTTTTGTGGATGTCCCCATTCACAGCCTCGGATACGGGCTTGTAGCCGCCCTGCTCCTCGCCTCCGCCATCAATCCAAGCCGCATCCGCGCACCCGCTCTGTGGTATAACAAGCTCATCTTCCGCCTCGGCGGCCTCGCCATTTGTACCATCGGCATCCTCTGGCTGATCACGGCCAGCGGCAGACCCGTGCTGCCCGGGATTTCATCCTCCTTGTCCCTCAGCCATCGAGCCAGGGCACTTTCCGCCGATGGCAGGGACGCCGATGCCATCGCTCTCATCGACAAGGCCATCCAACTCAACCCGCTCAACTGGGCGCACTACTTCCTCCGCGCGCAGATTCACCTCCGCCTCAAGCACCCAACCCAGGAAGCTCTCCTCGATTTCGGCCGCGCCCGCGCCCTCAATCCCCACTTCGCGGGCATGTGCGAAAATGAGGCGAACATCTGGCTCGAATACAATCCCCCTCTGGCCATCCAGGCTTGGAAAGACCTCCTCGCCCGTTCCGTGGAGCGCGACTACTACGGCTACGCTCTCAACCAGATGGTGCATCACCCCTCGCTGCGCCCCGAGATCAGACGCCTCGCGGACTCACCCGTGCGCAAGCTCAAGTACCTCGAATGGGCCTCCGACAAAGAGGACTTTATGAGCATGCTCAACGAACTGCTCCGCCAGCAGCAAGCCCTCAACGGCCTCGAACCCGAGCAGCGACTGCGTCTCTTCCGCACCTGGCAGTCCATTGGCGACCGCGAAAAACTCACCGCCATGCTCGAAGCCCGGGCCGACTGGCAGCAAGCCGGTTGGCCGGTCCTCGCTGAAGAGCGTGCCCGCAGCGGCGACTTCAAAGGCGCGTGCGACCTTGTGTTCAAGTATGTGCCACCGCAAATCACCCCGTCCGTAACCGGCACGCTCGACATCGCCCAGCTCGAAAACAACTTCCGGCTCAACCCTCTAGATCCCCGCATCGGCATCGACCTCTACTTCGCCCAGCGCGCCAAAGCGCTCTTTGACGAAGCCCTCGCCACCCTCGAACGCGTCTCCCAAGTCCCAGGCGCCCCATCCTACATCTCCTATGAAATGGCAGCCATGCATGCCCAAAAACAAGACCATCGCAGAGCATGGGACCTCCTCGTGAAACACCTCGCTGCCAGCAAATGATTCCTGATTCTTGAATCCCGATCCTATTGCTGATTCTTCCTCGCAAACCAGGAATCAGGAATCAAAAATCAAGAATCCCCTCAAAAGGCTCTCCGGAAACGAGAATATTCTCGTTTGACCCGGCGGGCCTTTTAATTTAGCTTATTTGATAATCAATAATGCCTCTCACTCCCTGAACATATTATGGCCAAAGTAGTTATCATAGACGACGAATCCGCAATCCTCGAACTCATGACCAAACTGGTCCGGGCCGCAGGACACACTGTCATCGGCTGTCTGACCGGCACCGAGGGCATCGCAGCCATCCGCACCCAGAAACCCGAGCTTTGCATCGTCGATCTCCGCATC
>JANPIW010000301.1:0-2264 GCA_031425215.1 Verrucomicrobiaceae bacterium | reverse complement strand
TTTGTCACCATCACCACCACTGACAAGAACGGCAATGAAACCTCTCTGCCCGCGCCCACCACCGTCGCCGCGCGCGACGGTGACAACGACGGCTGGGTGACGGTGATCACCATCTTCCTGCCCGTCGATCTGGACACCAATGCGATCTACAAAGTCCAGCTCCGGCCTGATGGCGACAAGCCCGCGCTGACGTATCGCGTCGATGGCGTCGAGACGCGCATCACCAGGCCCCTCGATCTCACCGCAGGCAAGATCGCGAAAGCCGACGCTGAGTTCCTGGAGAAATCCGCGCCGCTCAAGCCGAGCTTTGAGATCGGCGGCGGCGAGGACGGCGCGCTGCTCGCGCTGCACTGGAGCACTGGCGGCGAGGCAAAGGGCTGGGGCGACTACGGGCGGTGGTTTGCCAGCGTCGATGCGAACCTCTCGCCTGACGAAACCGCGTCGGACTCGCTCATCACCGGCCGCGTCGCCGGTGACCTCGAAGGGCTGTGGCGCGTGATCGACACACGGAACGGGCGCAACGACGCGACCACTTTCCTCGGTGTGTCCGCCAATTTTGAAAGCAGCCAGGACTTTGACAACTGGGATGCGAGCGCGGGCGTGGCCTCGTGGTGGTACCTGCAGCTTCATGCCGTGCGGCGCTTGGGCGACATGCTGCGTCTCTCCTCCGATGACGCGCCCGTGCATCCCATCGCGCTCAAGCTCGCCGCCGATTACGTCTATGCGTCGGAACGCGAGGCGGGGAACTCCGATCCCGAGGACATCCAGCTCAGCGCGCGGCTGCTGTGGCTGAACCGCGTCTGCACCGGGGCCGCGCTGCCGTTCATGGACGCGCGCTTCGATGTGAACCTGCTCGTGGATGTCGGCGCCACCTGGGAGCCGGGCGGCGGCAGCGTGCATCCTGAGACGCGGCTGAACCTCGAGTTCCAGCCCGAAAAATTCAAGGACGCCGACCTCTCCTTCGCCCTCACATGGGCCAAGGGCCAGTTCAGCCCCACCTTCGCCGACGAAGACGCGTTCCTCGCGGGCCTCAAGCTTCGCTTCTGACAAACCAGCCAACTCAACTCGAACCAACACCACACTATGATCTCCGACTACCTCGACCGTGAACTCGTGCTCAAGGAAACGCGCGCCCAACGCGACGCGCTGCTCGATCTGCAAAACAACATTCTCCCGCGCACCATCGCCGCCCTCAACGACGCCCTCGCCCGCGCGCTCAAGGACAAAAAGCATCCGCAAGGAGCGCCCTACATTCCGTCCGATCCCGTCACCTGCGGATTGCAGACCGGCCTCTCACGCATCGCCATTGAGAGTGGCCTGGTGCAGACCAACACCCAAGACATCGCGCCTTCCTCATCGCGCGGCAGAGTACGCGGCCGCGTCGCCAGCAAGCGCGCTGCCAAAAGCGCTGGCGGAAAAGTCATCGACACCTCCCCTGCCTTGCGTCTGCGCTCACGCCCCAGCAAGGCCGCCGCGCGCACACGCGGCGCAGCGCGTGCCAGCAAGGCCGCCTTTGTCGAAGGCAGTGATCCGCTCTATGCGCTCGATGGCTTCAAAGCCAAGTTCGGCGGACTCTTCTCCTCGCGCCGCGCCTTCAATAAAAACCCCGCGCGCATCGCCGCCTCGAAAAAATCGCTTTCGCTTTTTCTCTTCGGCGACTGGGGCACCGGCCTCGACCTCGCGCAGCAGGTCACCAAGCGCATCGGCGAGCAGCTCCAAATCATCGACGCATCGCGCCAGCCGCACGTCATCCACCTTGGCGATGTCTATTACGTCGGCGAGCCGGAGGAATACGAGAAGCGCCTGCTGCCCTACTGGCCCGTGACCTCCGCGCAGCGTGATGCCATCGGCTCCTGGAGCATCAATGGAAACCACGACATGTACTCCAGCGGCGAGGGTTACTTTGACACCCTGCTGCGCCAGGACATCATGATCCGCTGGCATGGCGACAAAGACGGCGAGCCATCAAGCTTCTTCCTCATCGAAGACCCCGACTGGCAGGTCTTCGGCCTCGACACCTCCTGGAAGCTGCCCTCCCTCGCCAGCACCATTTTCGGCAAGCCAACCAAGGAAGACTACGGCGGCCAGAACGGCGTGCTCACTGAGGAGCAAGTCGTCTGGATGGCCAAAGTGCGCGATTCATCGAAGGGCTGCATCCTCCTCACGCATCATCAGCCCGGCTCATCGCGCAGTGGTGATGACCAGCACTCAAAAGAGGCCGTGAAACTGATGAAGTCCAAAGGCGTGTACTCGCAGCTCGACGC
>JANPIW010000300.1:0-11933 GCA_031425215.1 Verrucomicrobiaceae bacterium | reverse complement strand
GTCGATGTGAAATTCCGCGAGCCAGTAGAGCGCGTTGGAGATGAGGAAATTCTTCACCTCGTGGCGGCCATAATTAAAAATGAGAGTACCCCAGTCCTGATGCTCGCCCAACCGCGGATCGGCGTGCTCATATAAAGCGGTGCCGTCAAATTTCGCGAGGCCGTGGTCGTCTTTAGGGAAGTGTCCGGGCACCCAGTCGAGGATCACGCCGAGGCCAGCCTGATGACAGCGATCCACGAACTCACGGAATTCGTCTGGATTCCCATGGCGGCTCGTCGGCGCAAAATAACCCGTGACTTGATAGCCCCAGGATCCATCAAAGGGATACTCTGCGATGCCCATCAGCTCGATGTGCGTGAAGCCCAGGCTGCTCGCATACGGGATGAGATCATCTGCCAGCTCGCGATAGCTCAGCCAGCGGTTGTCTTCGTCTGTCTTGCGCTTCCAGGAGCCGGGATGCACCTCGTAAATGCTCACGGGTTTCGTGTAGAGATCGGTGACCGCGCGTTTGGTTATCCACTCACCGTCCGCCCATTTGTAGCGACCGAGGTTCCACGTCATGCTGGCCGTTTGCGTTCCGTGCTGCGCGTATTTCGCCAGAGGATCGCTCTTCACGCGCAGATCGCGGTTTGCATCGACCATTTCAAATTTGTAGTGCGCGCCTTCGCCAACACTGGGAAGAAACAGCTCCCAGATGCCGCCCTCGACCCGGCGGCGCATCGGATTCACTCTGCCGTCCCATTCATTGAAGTCGCCAACGACGCTGACGCGATACGCGTTCGGCGCCCAGACCGAAAAGCGGCAGCCTTTCACGCCGCCGATCTCCATGAGGCGCGCGCCGAGCATCTCATGCAGACGCTGATGCGTGCCTTCGCGGAAAAAGTACATGTCCTGCTCCCCGAGCAGCAGCCCGAAAGAGTACGCGTCCGCCATCTTGCGCGTGCCGCCCGCGTGATCAGTGATCACCAGCTCGTAGCTCCTGCCAAACGCGCTCGCGGGAAGCTTGGCGGCGAAAACTCCGTGATGATGCACCCTCTCCGCAGCGATGATCTCGCCATCAAACGCAACAGCGACGCTCCTGGCCTTCGGCTGGAAGACGCGCACAACGGTGCCGCCATTCTCGCGATGCGCTCCGAGGAACGAAAACGGATCAGGATGCCGCGCATCTAGGAGCGCGAGGATTTCTTCGGGTGATTCAATTGGCTCGCTCATGATTTAATGGAAGGCACATAGCCGCCGCAAAGGAGAGGCTCAAGATGTTCCTCGCAGATTCTAAACCAGAAATGTTTTCGGATGATCTCACGCCGCGCGCGCGGCCTGCGGTCATGGGCGGCCCAGCTCAGCATCCTTTTCGCGATAGGTGACGGGTCATCGAGGTCGAAGAAAACGGAGTCAGCGTCATCCGCCAGAGTCTCACGATGCACTTCGATGTCGGAGCAGAAAATCTGCAAACCATGCAGCCGCGCCTCCAGCAGCGGGAGGCCGAAACCCTCGCTCTTGCTTGGGAAGAACAGCGCGTCGGCTGCGCGGTAGAGAGCGCGCACATCGTCATCATCGGGTGGCGCGTCCTCCTCGCCCGCAAAGACGACGAAGTCTTCGAGCGCCAGCTTTTGCCGCAGCGCGATCAGCTCTGCAAAGTAAGCGCGGCTGTCCGGCTGGTGCGGATCGGGAGCGCCTGTGATGACCAGCAGCGGACGCGCTCCTTGCTCCCGCAGTGATGCCATGACCTGCAGCCCCAGCTCGATGTTTTTCCGCCGCACCAGCCGTGCGGGATGTAGCAGGATGAAATCGCGGTCCCAAAACCGGTGCTCCTTGGCGAACCGCGCGACGCGATCCGTGAGTCCGAGGATTTGATTCTCATCGATGCCGTTCGGGATCACCGCGCACTGCTCGATCCCGATCTCCGTGGCGCGACAAAAAAGATCGCGGACCAGATTGGAAACCGCCACATGGGTGATGCGCTCCCCCGCGCGTCTGAGCATGGCGTGCCGCTGCTCATGAAAGGGCAGATGCGCGTAGGCCGGATTCAGCGCCGCGACATCATGCACCCAGTTGATCCAGCGCGTTGCCTTTTGTTCCACCGCCATTTCCACCAGCCGCGTGGTGAGCGCGTGATCGAACGGCATGGTGAAGATGTTGTGGACGATGACCGCATGGAACGCCGCGCATGGAGCGCCGACGATTCGCTGGCATTCCATGACCTGCACTCCTTTGATGTGTGCGTCAGCATTGTTGCAGAACACCGTCACGTCATGCCCTCGCGCGATCAGAGCCTTGGCCTGCTCCGCTACGACACGCTCCACGCCGCCGATCACCGGCGGGGCTGTGTAGTGGATGATGGCGACGCGCATGATCGAGCATGGAACGCCAACGACTTGTCGGCCATCAGAAATTTTATTTGGCCGACGGCTGGTCGGCATCCCATGGGGCGACGAGTCGTCGGCGTTGCATGAGCAGCCACGGCAAGACCCAGAACACGGTGAGCATAGCGACGTGCGTGGGGAAGAAGAGATTCATCATGCCGGCGATGACGTAGTGCATGAAGATGAGCACGATGCCGAGCGCGCAGGTCCACTTGCGGTGGCCGATGAGGAAGATCATCGCCGTCTCGAGCAGCACGCCGATGTCGAAGAAGATGGCGGTGAAGAAAGGGTTGTTCATCATCATCACGACATAGGCGGGCGGATCGGCAGCATACTGTGGATCGAGGCTGCTGTAGTAGTTCTGCCGCAGCGTCTTCACGAAATCGAGCGCGACGTAATGACTGTTGAACAACCACATGCCGTCGGAGCGGATGAACTTGGAGAACACCGAGATGAGATAAGCGCCTGCGATGACAAACTGCGCGGTGAGCAGAAACCAGCCGTTTGCAAAAAAATCAGCGGATTCTGCGCCGCGCATAAGCAGCGATGGCACCACAGCAAGAGCGATGAAGGCCGGGATGAAGACAAACAAATTCACCCAGCCGGTCGCATCTGCGGAAAGGCTCGTGAGGCCGAGGCTCGCGCACACCAGCGATCCAAGGCCGGTCAGGCGGTACTGTTTTTCAAAGTAGAACAACGCCGCCGAGAGAGCAGCGACGATTAGCAGCATCAGCGCCCAGCGCGCTGGTGGGACACTCTTTGGCAGCAGCGTCATTCGTCTTGTGGTGGCGAGCCAGATGGACATGACCGAGAGGCCCAGCAGCGTGAGGCTCATGATTTGATTGCCGTGAAAGGTGAAGCCTTGCGAGTTGTGCAGCGTGGCCGGCAAAATGTGCATCAGCGTGACGAGTGGCAGCGTCACGGGCAGGGCGAAGCCGCTGACGAGCAGCAGGAGGAAAAAGAAAAACACCGCGCGATAAATGGCGAAGACTCCCGGCGCGCTGATCCAGGTGAGATCAAACCAGTGCGCGAGTCCCACAGGCTCGGGCTGTCTTGCATCCAAATAGAATGGAGGGAAAAACCAGAACAGCGCGACGGCGAGGAGCAGCCGCAAAATGAATGCATCGCGAGCAGTGACGGAAGGCAGGGGGAACAGATTGTCCCATGCGCGAGTGAGCCAGGTTTTCATTCGGCAAAAAAGACGCGCGGGGTTTCGAGGATGCGGCCGTCCTTGTACTCGATGGTCGTGTGCATGATGCGCATCTTCGCCGGCAGCATGTCTGATTTTGCACGCAGGTCGGCGAAGGTCTCGCGGCAGATCGGCTCCCACTCGCTGGCGGGCATTTTCATGCGCTTGGTGCCTAGCTTTTTCGCGTGCTCATCACCGCGCTTGCGAAGGATCTTCCCCACTTGCGGACAGGTGATGCCGGTGAGCGTCCGCACGGCGAGCGGATTTCCATCGCCGTCGGTGACGTGGTAGTACTCGCTCACCGGATCGGGATCGGTGTACATCGGGTAATCGGAGAACGGAAAATTCTCCTTCACCGCGAGAGAGAACGCGATGAACACGGCGAGTATGATGAGAAGCACAGCCTGGCGTGGGAGCATGACGGAGGAGGCTTAGCGTGGAAATGGAGGAGGTAAAATCATGCGCGGTAAAATCATTGAGCTGATCTTGTGATGCGCGCGCCGCACCGAAGCGCGCCAGCGATCCGACGAGCGCTCTTGATAACACCTGCGCTTTCCCGCGTCCGTCGGAAGTCTGGCGACTTGCGCTACGGGGCGGTTTTCTCAAAACGCTTCCGCAGCTCGGTGAAATAGCGGCGCACCTGCTCGCGGCGCGAGGGCGGCAGCGCTGACTCATCAAGCGCCTGCTCCTGCTGATGTATGAAATCGACGGCTGTCTGCGTGGCTGTGCGCGCGGTGGTTTCTTTTTTCACGCCACCTTCGATCGCGCGCACGCTGGACTGGCCTTCATTCGTCGCACTGGCGGAAACCATCGACTGTCCGCTTGCTTTGGATTTCTCTGTGGCCTCCGCGTTCAGCTCGGCTTTGCCCGCGCCCGCTTGCTTACCTCCGGGCGATGCCATTTGAATGCTCGCCTTGGGTTCTCCATTCTCGGGCTTGTCTTGTCCAAGAAGAATGGTGTCGGGATTCTTGTCTGACTTTGATCCAGGCACCGGCGCGAAGAGCTGTGGCTTGTCGCCGTCGCCTTTCTTGCCCTGGTTCTGGCTCATCATCTGCATCTGCTGCCCCTGGCCCGAGCTGGGCGAGGAATTCATCCGCTGCTGCTGCTGTCCCTGCTGCTGATTGAGACCGGGCGGAGTGAGCGCCTGCGGCGGTTGTTGTCCCGACGATTGCGGCACTTGTTGCGCGGCCTCACCTTGCTGGCTCTGCTGGCCGGCCGCAGACATTTGCTGCATTCCCTCGGTTGATTGCCCCGCGATGTTGCCGCCAGCGTCGCGAAGTTGTTGCGCGAGTTTCTCCAGCTCCTTCTGCGTCTGCTCGCGGCGGGCGATCTCTCGCATCTTGTCAGCGAGCTTTTGAAATTCATTGGCGGCTGCCGCAGGCTGCGTCTCGGCCATGCGGTCGCTGGCAGCGAGGACGTTCTCGCCGACGGTTCGGGCGCGGTCTTCTTTTTCGGACTGCTTCTGCACGGCCTTGAGCGTCTCTTTCACGCGATCTCGCATGGCGGTGTCGAGCTGCGGCGCGTTGAGAGTGCTTGCCAATGCGTCGGCTGCCTTCGCGGTGTTCGCGGCGTTTTTCTCGGCCACGGCATCACCGAGATCAGCGGTGTCAGCGTGAGCGCGCAATCCGGCGATCATTTCATCGGAGGCCCATTGATCCTTGGTGGCGAGCTTGTCTGCGAGCTTCTCCGCATCTCGCGCGCGCTGTTCGAGGCTGGCAAGGACTTCGCGCGCATCTTTGCCCGCGCTCTGCGCGAGATCGTCCGCCGTTTTTTGGAGCTGGTCCTTCAGCTTCTCGACTTCCTTCTTCTCCTGCTCAGTCAGCGCCTCGAAATTCTTCCGCGCGGGATCAGCGGCGGCGATTTTCTTCGCCTCGTCAGCAGCAGTGCGGCCTTGATCGGCGGAGAGAATTTCGCGCGTCACACTCGTGCCAGCTACCGCAGGAATCAAAAGCGCAAGCGCGGCAAGAATCGGCGCTGCCCACACAGAGCGCTCGGCGCGCAGTGGAAGATCGCGCGCAAGCAGCGGCAACGCATCAGGAAGAAGCGCGAGCTGCGCGTCGATGTGCTGCTGCTGCGCGGTGGTTTTAGCCGGCTGCTGCTCAAACCACCATGCGTTGGCAAAAGCATCCGGACGCTTTGTCTCACGATCCCACAGTGCAAGCGCGGGATAAGCGCCTGGTCTTTTGAGCCAGACAAGTGCGAGGCAGCCAACACTCCAGCCGAGAGCGAGCACCGGCACCATCCACATGCCGCGCGCTCCGACGGCGAACCAGATGAGAAGAGCAACCGCGAGCAAAGCACCCCCCGCCCACCAGCCCGAGCGCCCGAGCAGCGCAAGCCAGCGCCGCGCGATCACGCGCATCAGCACCCGTGATGACACCGAGGCAAAGGTGAGACTGGTTTGGTGTAGGCCGGACATGCGTTGCGAGACAAGAAACGGACATCCGCGCTGGGTTCAAGAAGCGGCTGCGGCAATTTGCAGCAGTCTAAGATGCGTGATTCCTCGGAGAGTTTGAGGATCTGGCGTGTCTTCAAGTGGTAGCCGGTGGTGGAGCGAGTCACCGAGCGCAACCACGAGTCGCGTCCTTGAGCGTGTGCGGTGTCTCGGGTAGCACTTCCCTAAACGGTGATTTGCTCGGCGGTTCGAACGCTGCGGTAAGCTGCCGCAACTCTTTGTTGCCGCGAGGCGTATCAGGGCTATTCAAACCCCCGCATTCACAACCAAACTCCAAATCACACCACGATCATGGCCCACACACTTCCTGCCCTTCCTTATGACAAAGCCGCGCTCGAACCGCACATCGACGCGCAGACCATGGAGATTCATCATGGCAAACATCACAACGCATATGTGACGAACCTGAACAACGCGATCAAGGACAAGGCCGATCTTGAAGCCATGAGCATCGACGAGCTTTGCAAAAATCTGGGCAAGGTGCCCGCCGACATCGCGGCACCGGTGCGCAACAATGGCGGTGGACACTGGAACCACACTTTCTTTTGGAACAGCATGGCTGCGAATGCCGGCGGTGCTCCGAGTGGTGCGTTGGGCGATGCGATCAACGCGGCGTTTGACAGCTTCGATGCGTTCAAGGAGGCGTTTTCAAAAGCTGGCGTGGGCCGTTTTGGCTCCGGCTGGGCCTGGCTGGTGAAGAAGGACGGCAAGCTCGCGATCACGAGCACGCCAAACCAGGACAATCCGCTCATGGATGGATCGGGCACGCCGCTGCTCGGCCTCGATGTATGGGAGCACGCCTACTACCTCAAATATCAAAACAAGCGCCCGGACTACATCGCCGCGTGGTGGAATGTGGTGAACTGGGCCGTTGTCGCCGAGCGCTTTGCCGCCGCGTGATGACGCGAAAAGTGGCGCGACTCTCCGAGGTGCGCATCGGCGTCGTCACACATGACCCGGTGCGCGTCCGACCAACCGCCGATGCTCTTTGACCTCTGGCTGCAGACCGCCGCCGCCGCGAGTGATCGCGACGCGCTGGTGGATGCGATCACCGAAGATCGAGTCAGCTTCGGAGAACTGGCGCGCAAGCTAGAAGCAGCACCGCGATGCGAGCGCGGCGAAATCATTCACGCGCCGGCTGCGGCGGGTGTGGAGTCTTTTCTGATTCAGACTCTGCGCGCATGGCGCGATGGCGGGGTGCTCGTTCCTTGTGAGAGCGCGCGGGTCGATGAAATGCGATTGCGAGGCCTGCCGCCGGGCGTCGCGCATGTGAAATCGACATCAGGCAGCACGGGCGGCGCGCGGCTGGTGCTCTTTAATGAGGAGCAACTGCTCGCCGACATGCGCCACATCACGACGACGATGGGCTTTGATGCCGCGTGTCCGAATCTCGGCGTGATCTCGCCCGCGCACTCCTACGGCTTCTCTCATCTGGTGCTCCCGCTGCTGCTCACGGGCATGACGCTCTGGCATGTGAGTGATCCGCTGCCTTCGAGCATGCGTGCGGCTTTTGCGCGTGGCGCTGATTTCTTTTTGCCCGCCGTGCCCGCGATGTGGCGCGCCTGGCATCTCAGCGGTTTGTTGCGAGGTGCTCCGGTGAGGCTGGCGATGTCGGCAGGCGCGCCGCTGTCATTGGAACTGGAGCGCGAGGTTTTTGCGGAAGCGGCATTAAAGATTCACAATTTTTACGGCGCGAGCGAGTGCGGCGGCATCGCGTATGATGCGAGCCTCACACCGCGCGAGGATGCCGCCCTTGTCGGCGCGGCATTGAATGGTGTGACGCTGCGCGTGAATGATGAGGGCTGCATGATCGTGGAGAGCGCCGCTGTCGGGATGCGCTGCTGGCCGCCTGATCCAGCGCACGATGCGATGGTGCGCGATGGTGTTTTCACGACGACGGATCTGGCGGAGATCAGCACCGATGGCGCGCGCCTGCTCGGACGCGCGACGGAGACGATCCATGTCGCGGGCCGGAAGGTCGCTCCGGCTGAGATCGAGTCGGCGCTGCTAGCGTGCGAGCGCGTTCGGCACTGCGTGGTCTTCGGCGTGCCGAGCGCGGACAGCACGCGGGTGGAGGACATCGTGGCGTGTGTGCATGCGGTGGACGAAGTCTGCTCGGGAGATGATCTCGCCGCTCTGATCGCTGGCCGAATGCCGGCATGGCAGATGCCGAGGCAGTGGTGGATAACGTCATCGCTAGTTCCTGACGAGCGCGGAAAAATCTCGCGAGCACGCTGGCGGGAGATGTTCTTGAGGAATGGCAGATCAAATGACCTCGCGGCACCGTAGAGTGGCATAAGGGATAACTTTACCATCCATAAGTTTGCCCGAGAGTGACGAGGCCGTATTCCTGCTCGTGGCCCATCGCTTGAAGAAAAAACAATCATCCTCCACGTCGCGGAGCAGCAAGGCATGGCTGCCGCCACTGCGTTACTCGCTGCCGGTGATCATCCTCGTCTTTGGAATGGTCCTGACCTCGGCGCAGACAGGAATGTTTCTCGCGCTGTACGAGAATGGCGCCGTGAACACCGTCATCGAGCGCGCAAACCGGCACGGACCACGTCTCTCGCGCATGACGGAGAGTTTCTCCGATTTGAATTACACGCAGGCGCTCAATGAGGAGCTGCTCACATTGCGCGCGGAGCAGGGCGTGCATCTCGCCGTGATCCGCGATGCCTCAGGCCGTCCTTCGCCGATGGAGACCACTGACCAGACTCCGCTCGGCGCGCTGGAGGAGGAACGCATGGGCGACGAGATCATGACGATGCTGGCGAATACCGTCCTCTCGGGAACGTGGCAGGTGCGTGTCCACTCCTCGCGCTCCGCCGTGCTCGCGGTGTTCCCCGTGGGAAAGAGCGGCGCCACGCCACCAAATCATTTCATCGTGATCGGATTCGATCTCCTCGAGCCGCTCGCCGCTGCGCGCAAGACCGCGTGGACGCAGGCGCTTATCGCGGCTGCCATGGTCGCGCTCGGCTCGCTCGTCATCTGGGCCGCGCTCGACGCCACGGTGGCGAAACGCGCGTCCCGCATCGCCGCCGAGGCCGGGGCGATGGCTGTGGGCGACATGCAAGGCCCGCCGCTCGAGGGAGACGACGAGCTGGCGCAGATCGACCGCGCGCTGCGCGAGGCAAACCGGCGCATCATCGCCCAGGCTGATGACTTGCGCACGCGCGAGGCACTGCTCGAAGAGCGAAACCAAGAGCGCAACCGGATGCAATCCGAGATCATTCAGATCAGCGAGCGCGAAAAACGGCGCATCGGCCAGGACATTCACGACGACCTCTGCCAGCGCCTCGCCGCCATCAAAATGAAAGTACAGGATCACGAGGAAGTGCTCGCGGGCACCGCGCCCTCGCTCATCGACAACGCCGAGGCCATCGCCAATGACGTGGCTGATGCGATCCGCATTTCACGCGCGCTCGCACGCGGCCTCTCGCCCGTCGATATCGAGAGCGGCGGCATCGCCACTGCGCTCGACGCGCTGGCTCGCAGCACCAATGACATCCTAGGCATCGACTGCCGCTTTGAGACCGATGACCGCACGACCGTCGTCTCCACCTACATCGCCAACCAGCTCTACCGCATCGCGCAGGAATGCATCACCAACGCGGTGAAGCATGCGCACGCGCAGCACATAACCGTCTCGCTCAAGAGCGGGCCGGAGAAGCTCATGCTCCGCGTCGCCAATGACGGACTGCCCATGCCTCCGTCCGACGGCACTGGCCACGGCATGGGCATGCACATCATGCGCTACCGTGCCGAGAGCATCGGCTCCACGCTCACCTTTGAGTCCGGCCCCGCCGATTCCGCCACCGCCGTGCGATGCGAGCTTTCTCTTCAAGCAGCCAGCAAACACACAACCCTGATCAGATGAAAAAAAACCTCACCCTTGAACCCATCGTCATCCCCACCGCCGTTCCCGGCGGCATCAAACGCGTCGTCATCGTCGAAGATCACACCCTCATGCGCGAGGGCCTCACACGCCTCGTCTCCACCCAGCCCGATCTCACCATCGTAGCCGAGGCCGCAGACGCCGCGCAGGGCCTGGCCCGCATCTTGGAGCACAAGCCCGACATCGCCCTCATCGACATCACCCTGCCGGGCCGCAACGGGCTGGAGTTGATCAAAGACATCAAAGCCCAGCTCCCCAACCTGCCCATCCTCGTGCTCTCCATGCACGACGAAACCCTCTACGCCGAGCGCGCTCTCAAGGCAGGAGGTCGCGGCTATCTTATGAAGGACGCAGACCGCGATACCATCATCACCGCCATCCGACGCGTGCTAGAAGGCGGCTACTACGTCAGCGAGAAAATGTCCGCCGACATCTTCTCATCCTTCGCCGGCAAGACCAACAGCGTGAAAGGCAGCATCAGTTGTCTCAGCGACCGCGAGTTCGAAGTCTTCGAGCATCTCGGTCTCGGCCTCGGCACCCAGGAGATCGCCACCCGCCTCGGCATAAGTCCCAAAACCGTCGAGGTACACCGCGCGCACATCCGCGAGAAACTCGAAATGCCCAGCGGCGCCGCCGTCGTGCGCTTCGCCGTGAGATGGATCGAGAGCCGCAATCTCGGCGAGACAGTGAAATAAGAAGTGACGCAATCCTCAGGCCTGCGTGCGAACATTCTCTCCCGTCTCAGGATGACTGAGGCTAAAGACCGGCTGCCGCCAGCACCCGGCGCTTGAGCTTCGTCCGGGCTATCGCAAAAGTCCGCCGCGCTTTGCGGAATGTGTGTGCGCGCAGCTTCTTCATCCGGTGATCGATGGCCTTGAGCAATTCGTCTGACGCGCCACTGTTCAGTCGATCCTTGAGCAAGGCGAGGTCGTGAAGATTGCCGAGCAGCGCTGCGAGTTTTCTGGCACGCTTGCAGTGGCGACGACTGCGCAGGATGATGAGCGACTGGAAGTAATGATCCTTCACCGGAGTGCGCCAGCGGTGCAGGCGTTTGGTCGTGGGCGTCTTCTTGCAGCTATGGTGATGCCGCCGCGCTTGGGCATAGCGGTCGGCAAAGGCGCTGGCGATGTCGGGCCAGGTGAGTTCTTGCAGGCGCAAGTGTTGAAGCCGGCGGGTGAGCGAGCGGGCGGCGGCTTTAAGTCTGCGGAAGTGAGTGCGGCCCGCTCTCACGGGGACCTTCGCCTGCGGCGGCTGAGGGCGACTCGCCCTCAATACGTCCGCGCATTTCGCGCCGTCGTTGTGGCAGAGCTTGGTGAGCAGCGCCTCCATCACATGCTGGTCACGATTCGTGGCGAAAAACTTTTTTATGATGCGCATGTCGCTCCGGATGGCCTCCAACGTGGCCGGTGCGATGCAGGATGCGACGAGCGGGAGCAGGGCGTGGAGTTTTTTCATCCGCACTCGGAGCGTGTGGATGAGCTGCTCGGCATCGCCCGAGGCGAGTTGGTCGATGTCGCGCCGCGCCTGGCGCGAGATCGAGACGAGTGCCCGATGAAGCAGTGTGGTGGACTTTGGTTCAGCCTTCATGGGTCACGGCGGGATTGCCTGCGAGCCGCCAGGAGTGGTAGCCGCGATGCAGATTGTGGATGGATGCGAAGCCAAGCGCGAGCAATTGCTCCACGGCTTTGCGGCTGCGATAGCCTCCGGCGCAATAGACGAGGACGGGCTTTGCTTTGTCCAGCTCGCTGACGCGCTTTGAGAAATCGGGATCGCTCATGGAGACGTTCACCGCACGAGGCAGAGCGCCAGATGCAAACTCGGCGGCGGAGCGTACGTCGAGCACCTGCATGTCATCGCGCGCACGGAGCAGTTCCATCGCTTCATGCGCCCGCAGATTCTCGCAGACCCGGCCTGGCACTGTGGCGAAGATCTGCCGGTCCCAGCGGCTCTCAAACCAATACCAGCCGCCCACGATGACCGCGATGATGAGGAGTGCCCACGGCATGAGCGTGCGGGGTTTGGATTATCGAC
>JANPIW010000299.1:0-4024 GCA_031425215.1 Verrucomicrobiaceae bacterium | reverse complement strand
CGAGGCCACCGCAAAAGCGGCCGCGCCCGTCAAAGCTGCGGACGAAAAGAAAGCCGCCATCGCCAAGGCCGAGGCTGAGCTGGCAGCCGCGCAAAAGCCCCAGGCGCCCCTGAAAGCGGCGGCAGATCAAAAAGCAGCCGAGCTGAAAGCCAAAGATGCCGAGATCGCGAAGCTCAATGCCGAGGTGGATGCCGCGCAGAGAGGACTCAACGCCGCCAAAGCCGTCGCCATAGGCAAGCCCGACATGGCCGCGATGGTCGCCGAGGCGCAGAAAAACCTCGACGCGAAAAAAGCCGCTCACGCCACTGCGCTTCCCGCGCTGAATCCCGTGAAGCAGGCTGCTCAGGCAGCGCTCAACACTTTCAATGCCAGCAATGGCACGGTCGTTGCCAAGGAAAAACTCGTGGTCCAGGCAAAGCACGCCGCTGAAGCCGCCGAGAAAGCCGCCGCGCCATTACGTTCTAAGAAACAGCAGATCGAAGGATCCATCGCCGCGCAGCAGAAGACGCTGACCGAGAAGCAATCCGTCTCCGGCGGCATCGAAAAAGATTTCGCCGCGCAATCCCAGGTCGTAAACGCAGCCATCGCCGCCGCAAAAGCAGCGCAGCCTGCTCTCGAAAAAGCCCTCGCCGATGCCACTGCGGCCAAGGATGCGGGACAGAAAATCGTCGATGCCAAGGCCGCCGAAGTGGGCAAAGCCCAAGGCACTGTCGAGGCCACCAAGAAATCTCGCGCGGATGCCGAGGCCGCCATCGCAGCGGCTCAAAAGGAGATTCCGCAGCGCGATAAGAGCATCGCTGAGATCAAAGCTGAGATCGCCAGGATCACCCCGCAGCTCGAGCCACAGCGTGCGAAGGTGAAACAGCTCCAGGATCAGTACCTCGCGATGCTGCCGAAGTAAGTCCGCAGGGAGGCGCGAGCGGTCCGTTTTTATATCCGGCCCGGTTCTCCGCCGGCCATTGTTTACATCGTGTGAGGAAGCCCCGACGTATGAACAGCGTTCGCTCACTCATATGAAATGGTCATTCCGCATCGCCACTGTCGCTGGCACCGAGGTCCGCATTCACGCCACGTTTTTCCTTCTGCTTCTCTTCTTTGCCATGCAGGGAATGGAGAATGGCGGCGGAGTCAGCGGCGCGCTGAGCGCGGTGCTTTTGGTGACGGCCATGTTCACCTGCGTGTTGTTGCACGAGTTCGGTCATGTGCTCGCAGCGCGCATGTATGGCATCCGCACGCCTGACATCACGCTGCTGCCCATCGGCGGCCTCGCACGGCTGGAGCGCATGCCGCGAAAACCGTCTCAAGAACTCGTCGTCGCCATCTGCGGCCCGCTGGTGAATGTGGCCATCGCGCTCATGATCGCGGCTGTTCTCGGGACGGGCACTTTGCTGGACGCGAGTTTCGATTTCGGCGCGGACGGGGCCTTCTGGCAGAATCTCATGCGGTGGAATCTCATGATGGTCGTCTTCAACATGATTCCCGCGTTTCCCATGGATGGAGGCCGCGTGCTGCGCGCTTTGCTCGCGATGATGATGGACTACGGAAAGGCCACCCGAGCCGCCGCCGGTCTGGGGCAGGGGCTGGCGGTGATCGCCTTCTTGTGGATGCTGCTCTTCGGGGCGTTCAATCCCTTCCTCATGCTCATCACCTTCTTCATCTTCATCGCCGCAGGCCAGGAGGCGGCGATGGTGAGCAGCGAGGAGGCCACTCGCGACCTCTTCGTGCGTGACGCGATGCTCACGGACTTCCGTGTCTTGCGCGAGGACGCCACGCTGCAAAACGCGGTGGATTTTTTACTCTCCGGCTCGCAGCAGGATTTCCCGCTGATCGACGATCGCGAGAAAATGATGGGCATGCTCAAACGAAAGCGACTCATCGCCGCGCTGGCCGAGCACGACTCCAATCACGGCGTGCTGCCACACATCGAATCGTGCGAAGTCAGCGCCGGTCCCGATGACGTGCTGGCCAAAGCGCTGGAGTCACTACAGTCATCAAGTTGCGGGGTGGTGCCCGTCATTGATCCGATGACAGGCCGGCTCGTGGGCCTGCTCACTCCCGAGAATATCGGGGAGATGCTCATGGTGCGCGCCGCGCTGATGCGGAAGTGAATGCAGCTCTTCTCTGCGATGAATTGGCAGCTACTTCCCAATCGTTTCTGACGGCTCCACCGCCAGCTCCGTTTCCGGCACCAGCGTGATTTTCACGTCCGCGCCTTTCAGATGCTTGTCGAAGAAGTTCTGCATGAGCTGCACGACTGCAGGTTTGCCAAAGGCGGGGCCGCCGTGGCCTGAACCGGGGAGGGTTTGCAGCCAGACGGGTACACCTTTTGCCTTCAATGCGGCTTCGAGCTGCACGCTCTGTGCATAAGGGACGAGCGCGTCATGCGTGCCGTGGAGGATGAGGAAGGGCGGACTGTCCGCGCTAACATAATGCACGGGACTCACGGCGTCGCCTTTGGACTTGTCGTCGAGCTTCGTGCCGATGAGGCCGGAATACGGATCGCTGGGCGTGTTGAAAGTGAAGATGTTCTTCACGTTTTTGTCCTCGGCAGCCTGCTGCACGACGGTGGTGAAATCGGCGGGACCATAGATGTCGCACACGGCCTGCACGCGGTCGGATTGCTCCGCGTGAGCGCCGATGGGTGCAAAGGCTTTCTTGTCGCCGGCGGTGCCGACGAGCGCGGAGAGATGCCCGCCAGCCGAGCCGCCCACAGCGCCGAGGCGCTCAGGATCGAAGTTGTATTCCTTGCTGTGCGCCCGCAGCCAGCGGATCGCGGCCTGGCAGTCCTGAATCTGCGCGGGGAAGATGGCTTTCTGACTGAAACGATACTCGACACTGGCCACGGCGTAACCCTTGAGCACCATCGCCATCACCGGGCATGGGAACTTGTTGCCACCACGCCAGCCGCCGCCGTGGATGTGGACGATGAGCGGCAGCGGTTTGTCCGCAGGCTTCTCCGGCAGATAAATGTCGAGTTTCTGCGCCTCATCGCCATCTGTAATGTAGGCAATGTCCTTCTCCATCTTGATGCCCGCAGGCAGCGTGAAGGGTTTGGCTGATTGCGCGAGAGCAACCGTGGTCAGGAGGGTGAAGAGGAGAATGAGCGGCTTCATAAGTAGATTCGATTGGTAATCGAATCATGGATCGGAAGACTTCGATTGCCAATCGAAGCTACGGAAGGCCGAGGACGAAATCGACCAACTCCTGGCACTCGAAGAACGACGGGCCGACCTTGTGGCCTTCGCCGGGGATGATCTTCACGCTGATCTGTCCGCCTGCGGCTTCGTAGCGTTCTTTGAGGATCTTCGTGTTCAAATCATAGGGCACCACGACATCGGAGTCACCATGCACGGCGAACATCGGCACTTTGTTCGCGGCAAGACCGGCGAGATTGTCGATGGGATTGAACTCACTGAGCATCGCGACGAGTTCAGGCTCAGTCATGGCGAAGTCGGCGAGTGTCTGCGGCTTCGAGTTCTTCAGCGGCCAGCTTGCGAGATTGCATACGGGATAGATTCCCACCCAGGCCTTCACCTTGTCGGGATTCCGAAACGCCCAGGCCAGCGTCATCATGCCACCGCGACTTTGCCCGAGCAGGATCGGCTTCGGTGAGTAACCGCGCTTCACCATCTCGTCATAAAACAGCGTGAACTTCGCCGTGCTGGCTGGTGAACCGCGCACCTCGCCGAGATCGAAGCCTGCGATGCTGATTCCCGCCTTCATGAATGCCTCAAAATACATCTTCCGCCCCACGATCGACACGCCGCCATTCAAGGTCGGCGCATACCACAGCCAAGGCTTGCCCTCAGCAGGTTTCGGCGCGGCATAAACCACCGCTTTGTTGCCGCCGACCTCGAAGGTTTCAGCCTTCTCTGGCAGATTGTCTTGGGCGACGACTTGATTCGCAAACGCGAGCGACAGGAGCAAGGTGATGAGTTTCATGGGTGAGGTCGATGTAAACGAAAGCGGCGGTGTTCTTTATGCCAATCCTACCACGGCGTAAACCGCAGTCCGAACAGCGCGA
>JANPIW010000298.1:0-1669 GCA_031425215.1 Verrucomicrobiaceae bacterium | reverse complement strand
CCTCGTCGCCCTCGTCGCGAAGGCCATGGAACCCAAACACGTCGGCGCCTTGAAACCATCGCAGCACATCGAAGACCTTCACGGCATCCTCCGCAACAACTGGACCGTCGGCGACAAGCCCGAGATGTTCTGCTTCGGCCTGCTGGAGTTCTTCAACGTGCCGCAATTGAAAGAGCTGGCGAACCAAGGCGGCTCACGATGAGTGCTCTCATCGCTGGTTGGCTGTGTTTGAAACTGCGGGCAAAGATTTGATCCACTGCGCGAGCAGCGCGATGCCCTGGCCATCGGGCAATGTCGTGCCCACGGGCGGCATCCCGCCGGGACCACGAATGGTGCTGCGGTAAATGACGAGCGAGCGCTCAGGGGAGCCTGGCACGGCAAGCCGGGCATCGGGAAGCGTGAAGGTGCCGTGCTGCGGCTGCGCGCCGATCAAGCCCATGTCGGCGGTGGCGAGGTGACTGAGCACTTCGAGCGAGGAGTTGCTGCCGCCCGAGCGCTGATGGCAATGCGCGCAGTTTGCGTGCAGATAAGCGCGTGCGCGGTCGTTGAGCGCTGCGCTGCTGTTGTGGGGATTGACGAGCGCGGGCAGTTGATCGGCGGCTTTGGGCAGCAGCGTGCTGTCTTTGCGCGGCTGGCGTTGCATGGGGTTCGGCAGCAGTTGATCGATCCGGGCTTGCAGCGCAACGACCGTGAGTTTTTCCGCCGCGAGTTCTTTGCGCCACTGCGATTCCTCAGTCGTTGCGTGATTGAAAGCGAGCAGTCCCTCGCGTTCCCAGCGCGCGATCTGATCATCGCGATTGAGCTGCACGGTGCTGACGCCGAGCAGAAAGTTGGCCGCGCGGTTGTGGCAAAGAGTGCATTCCTGCCTGCCGGGGATTCGCCAACCGGTGCGCGTCTCGCCTGCGCTGGAGACGAGCTGCGCGTCGGCTTGCGCTTCGTTCCAGGCGTAGCTGAAAGGCGCCCACTCGCCTTGCTCGCGACGCAGCACACGCGTCTCGATGCGCTTGTTATTCAAGGTGAGCGTCTGCACGACAGCGGCACCGTCGGGCAGATTCCAGCCGCCGGGTTCCTTCACCTCGATGCGTTCGTTGTCAGGCAGCGCGAGGAAGCGCTCGCTGACGGCGCCGTCGTGCCATGCGGGAGCGTTGATGTCGTATTGGATCAACGATGGATGCGGCTTGAGCGCTGCGGTGTCGATGAACAAGCCGGTGTCACTGAGTTTCGTGGGAAACGGTTTCGCCGTGGCGGTGACGGTGATGATGTTGCGCTCCAGGCGGTGAATTGAGTTGCCGAGGTAATCGACGATCAAGATTTCGCCCGCTGGGGTTTCGCAGAAGCCGGTGATGCCGCAAGCGGTGTCGGCGATGCACTCATGCCGTGTGAGTTTGCCGCCCTGATGCTTCGCGGCCCAAATCTGGCCGGTACTATGATCGCCGTAGATGTAGCAGCCGATGAGATCGTTATGCTTCGTGCCGCGATACACGATGCCGCCGGTGAGCGAGCGGAAATCCGTGTGCGGATGCTCGATGAGCGGCTTCGTCACCGGCGTGGGCCCAGGCTTGCTCTGCGGATGAAACGGATGGCTGCCTTCAAACAGCGGCCAGCCGTAGTTCTCGCCGCGTTTGGCGATGCGCGCATACTCCCACAAATCCTGGCCGTTTTCACCGAC
>JANPIW010000297.1:0-3509 GCA_031425215.1 Verrucomicrobiaceae bacterium | reverse complement strand
CCCAGTTCCTTCTTTTTGCCGCCGTCTTGATCGCCCGACTTTTCCCGCCACCGGCAGACGAGGTTGCCTGATGCCTCCACCTGGACCAGCACATAGCGACTGCATGGTTCGGTGAGCGATTCCCGGATCATCACGCCCGAAGCTGTCGCGGGGCGATGGTCATTGGGATAGGCATTGGGGCCGCCGACGTTGGGGGCCAGACTCGTCAGACGAGCGGATATTTCCACGTCGCCCGTGACGGGCTTGCTGACGAAAACGCCCTGGTCTTTGACTCGCTGCCAAAACGCGGTCATCGCGTGCCCGCTGCCAGTGAGGGTGAACTTCCCTTCGGACACCGAAACCGCGCCGGGAATGGGCGGTGTGTTGAGTTCATCGTAGCTCCAGCCGGGCGGCAGCGAGAAAGGAGTCACGGTCACCATGCTGGTCTGCCGCGCGTTGCCGATGGTCGCGGTAATGGTGCATGTCCCAGGCTGCTTGCCGACGACCATGGCGATTTGCTCGCCGACGCGCCTCACCTCGGCCACGGCCGGATCACTGCTGCTCCACACTACTTCGCGCTCGAAAGTGTCACGGGGTGCGATGGTCGCATTGAGCGTCGCCCGACCATTGACGGGAAGCGTGAGTGCTTGGTGGTCGAGGGTCACGCTGGTGACGGCGACCTTTGGCCGGCAGTGGATCGCCTCGTTGAGTTCGATCGTGGAAATCTGAATGCCTTCCCTCTCATTGTCTGCCGTCACATTCAGCCGGTAAATGTTCCACTTGGCTGGCTTGGCGATGGTGAACTCGCGGCGCGGTGCCTGCTTGGTAAACCCCGGAGCATTTTGCAGATCCAGCGTGGTCCAAGTCACCCCGCCATCATTGGACGCAACCAACTCCACCGTGCGTGGCAGGCGCTGCTTGTCCGCAGCGACAACCACATAAGAGGTCACCAAGTATTTCCGACCATCGGCATGCTGATGTTGAATCCAAGTGGAGGGCTTCTTATCCAGCCAGACGCCTTTCTTGTCGCGCTCGCCTGGGCTCGTGATCGTGCCCATGCCTGCGTGAGCGTAATAGACGGTATCGAAAGTGAGATCGGCTGGCCGTGGCTTGCCCGCCACCATCAGATCCTCGAGAGCAGTCTCGACCTCGCTCTTCGGCCGTTTCTGATCCAACACCAGATAAGAGTGACCGCGATCTTCCCCGGTCTTCCAGACATTTACCCCCGTCACAGGATCCGCAACGTTGGTCCCACCGCTGACGACTTTATACCAGGGCGCGGCGCCGCGAACGGCCACGAGACATGAAATGGGATCCCAACTCAGGCGATCACCCGCGAAACCCGACGAGGCTGAGAGCTTGTAAGCAACAGTCAGCGGATTGTGCTCGGGCATCTCATAGGTGACGCGGCGACCGGAGCTGGTTGAGCCACCTTCCCCGTTGAAGAGCACGGGCGTCGGCCAGGTGGAGCAGACCAGCGCGGTGGATGCCGGATCTTGCATGAAGTTAAACTCTCCGTCTTTCGCGTTCCGGCTCGCGTCTGGCGGATATTTCCCGCCCATGACATCAAGCCGCTTTACCTTCTTCGCGACAAGCGCGGGACCATCCAGGGGGCTGGCTGCATCGGCGCGGGACTTGAGCAGGTTGGCTATATTGCGCAGTGGACCGACCGCCACAATCACAACGCTGCCATCGGGCTGTTGTGCCAATACCTCACGGTATAAGCTCACCGCATCCGGGTAATCCTTGCTGCTGGGAAAGCGATGCGGAAACTTCGCGGCTATTTCGCTGGAGTAACCCGGACGGGGAAGCAGTCCAGGGTCTTTGAGTGTGCCCACCGGAATCTCGGATCGGCCAAACCAAGTGTTCACCGCATCAATACAAGGCGCGATGAAATCTGATGAAGTGCATCCGATGGTGGCGAGTAGTTTAACCTCACCGCGCTCAATCGCTCCATGCAGAATAAACAGCGCACCCACGTCATCGCAGTCGGCACCCATGTCTGTGTCGAAAATGATATTCAGCGACGGCTCAACAGTCTCACTCACTTTGCCGCTAGGAGCGGTGCGCGCGTTGAAGACGACGGGTTCCGCGGCGAAGACCACTGTCGCGAACAGCACCTCACCAAAAAAAGTCAGGATGGTTTTCATGGCGATAGGTGCGGTCATTTCAGCTTTTCAAGCGCTGAGATCGCCAATGGCTCGGCGGGATTGAGGATGAACCATTGCGGCAGTGCGGGGTCGAGCGTCACAAAGACATCGTCGAAGCCGCCTTTCTTGGCCTTCTCGACGGAGAGGCACCAGAAGCCCTCCCACTCGCCGCCGGCCTGCGCCGGAGTGATGGTCGCCCGCGCGATCGATTGCGTCTGCGTATCGAAACTTTGCACGAGTTTGCCACTGGGCGCATAGAGCTGGCTCAGGCTCGTCTCACCGGGTGCGCTGCTGCTCGTGGAGATCGTGAACTGCGGCACACCCTTCGGCACATGGAAGTAAAAGGGGGTGGCCCGGCCGGAAACGTGGACGCCGCGAGGGTCGGCATCGGTCGCGAGGGCGTAGGGCGCGCCTTTAAGTTCCACCTCGTGAGGCGAGTCGCTCTTGATTTCGACGTAATAGATCTGGCCCGCCGAACCGAGGAACTGCGCCGGGGTGCCAAGGCGCAGGAGGCTCCCGGACACCTTTGCCCCGGAGGCGGTGTAGGCATCGTAGCGCACCAGAGAGCCGGGTTTGACGATCTTCGTCACCGTGACGCTGATGTCCTGATCCGCATTCGGGAAAAACAAAAAGCGCGTCATGCCGCGTAGCCCCAGCGGGGTGGCCGGACGCGGGTGCGGCAGCGCGGGAACCCATGCGGCACGCACCGGCGGGAAGGGTTTTTCCATGCGCTTCATTTTCGGCGCGAACTCGACGCCGAAACCGGGGTGCAGGCGGCCCAGCATCTGGTCCACCTCGGCGTCGGTGCGGTAGAGCGGCGAAGTCTTCGTCTCAGGCAGGAAGCCCGACGCGCGCAACTGCGACTGCATGAGCACGAGATTGTCGCCAAAGAACTCCAGTCGCGCGCGCTGTGCCGGAGTCGCGGTCTCGGCGGACTGCTTTGCGTCGAGGTAAAGCGCCTCGATCTTCGCGTAATTCGCGGCGAGCACCTCGCTTTGATAGCGCGGCGTGGCGGTGTAGTTCGCGGTGGGATCCTGATTATAGAACACCTTCACCGCAGCATCGACCAAGTGGTGAATTTTCCGCACCTGCTCGCCAGCCGCAGGACCGTAGGCGCGGCGGTAGAACTCATCGCACACGGCGTTCGCATCGAGCGCCGGGTTCCAGGCCATTCTCGACAGCACATAGTTGTTCACTGCCGCCTGGCTCCACTCCGACGTGCCGTAAATGTAAACGCCTTTGATGCCATATTTCACCAGCCGGGGGAACGCGAAGTTCAGGATCTCAGGCGCGGGTGGGGTGATGGCGCCGGTGCTGCCCTTCAGCCAGTTGAACAGATCGTAATAGGCGATCTGCGAGGTCTGCGCGGTCCAGGCTTTG
>JANPIW010000296.1:0-3068 GCA_031425215.1 Verrucomicrobiaceae bacterium | reverse complement strand
GCCACCAAAAGCGCGCGCGAGATTTGGCGGCGACATCTCAACGGCCCGCATGATCGCGAGCAGGAGTTTGCGCTGTGGAGCATCCTCACCCTGCAATCCTGGGCGCGCAGATGGAAGGTGAGCGTGAACTCGGGAACGGCGTGAACAATGCGCTCGCAGCCGCCGTATGAATTTCCCAACTCATGGTATTCAACCGTCCATCCATCTCC
The DNA here is from genome assembly GCA_031425215.1 of Verrucomicrobiaceae bacterium. Classification (GTDB taxonomy): domain Bacteria; phylum Verrucomicrobiota; class Verrucomicrobiia; order Verrucomicrobiales; family Verrucomicrobiaceae; genus JANPIW01. The sequence goes on along the minus strand of JANPIW010000296.1, from coordinate 2,859 downwards.
CCGCCGCCTTCCGCGCTGCTCTCCCGTCGCTCCATTCTGGCGAGAGCCTCGAACGGTTTCGGCATCGCGGCGTTGGCTGGACTGATGAGCGAGGAGGCTTCCGCGGCGCATCGCGCGGCGCGCATCACGCCTAAAGCTCGCAGCGTGATTTTTTGCTACATGAGCGGCGGTGTGTCGCACATCGACTCGTTCGATCCGAAACCGCTGCTGGAAAAGTTCGCGGGCCAGCCGCCGCCATTCGCGGCGGGGCGCACGCAGTTTAATAACAACGGCACCATCCAGCCCGCGCACTGGGCTTTCAAACAACACGGAGAGAGCGGTCTGCCGGTGAGCGATTTGTTTCCGCACATGGCCACGGTGGCGGATGAGTTGTGCGTGGTGCGCAGCATGACGGCCAAGTTCAGCGAGCACGCGCAGGGAAATTTTTTCATGCACACCGGCTTTCCATTCCTCGGCTATCCGAGCGCGGGCGCATGGACGAGTTACGGTCTGGGCAGCGAGTCGCGCGATCTTCCCGGCTACGTCGTGTTGCAAAGCGGTGACGCCACCATGCCGCACGGCGGCGTGGGTGTGTTCAGCAATGGCTACCTGCCGGCGATCCATCAGGCCAGCATCATGAAAGCCGACGCGCCCGAGGCCATCCGCAACATCCGGCCACGCGAGGCCGCCGCATCGCAGAGAAAGCGGCTCGATTTCATCAGCGCGATGGACCAACGCTTTCTCGGCGAGGCGGGCCGCGATCCGCATGTGGAGGCTGCGATTCAGAACTATGAAATGGCTTGGCGGATGCAGGGCGCGGTGCCCGAGCTGTGTGACATCAGCGGCGAGACGGAGGCCACGCGGAAGCTCTACGGAATCGACGAGACTGGCACGGGCACGAACATGCCCGCCTACGCGCGTCAGTGCCTGCTCGCGCGGCGGCTCGTGGAGCGCGGTGTGCGTTTTGTCGAGTTGAGCTGCCTGCGCCAGTTCACCGGCGATGGTCAGGCGCCGAATCCGTGGGATCAGCATGGCGCGATCAAGAAAGGCCATGGCAAGATGGCTAAGCAGGTGGACCAGCCGATCGCGGCGCTGATCAAAGATTTGAAATCACGGGGCCTGCTCGACAGCACGCTGGTGGTGTGGGCCGGAGAGTTCGGGCGCACGCCGTTCGCTCAAGGCAGCGACGGGCGCGATCACAACCCCACCGGCTTCACCATCTGGATGGCCGGCGGCGGCATCAAGGGCGGCATGACTCTGGGCGAGACTGATGAGTTCGGCTATCACGCCATCGAGAACAAACAGACCGTCTATGATCTCTGGGCCACGGTGCTGCACCAGATGGGCATCGACCACGAGAGGCTGACGTATCGCTTCAGCGGACGCGACCTGCGTCTCACGGACGTGCATGGCCGGGTGATGCGGGAGATCATTTGAAGGGAGGAGAAGCCGAAGGCTCCCCGCTTTTCGTCCCTGCAAGGTCACGTCATGCGCGATGGGAAGAACTCGTTCTCACTTCTTGTTCTTCGACTTCACCTTCTTTGGCGCGGCTGATTTCTTTTGGGCGGGCTTCTTCTTTTGCACGATTTTTTTGCTCGCCGCTTTTTTCTTCACCGCAGGTTTCTTGACGGAAGATGCCATCTTCTTTTTTGGAGCAGCCTTTTTCCTGGCCGCCTCTTTGCGCTGGCGCTCCTCGCTCGCGAGCTTGGCTTTCTGCGCGGCTGTTTGTTTTGCTGAGGCAGGCTTGAGGGCGCTTGAAAGCTTCTTGCTCAAGCTGGCGGACCCTCGCGCGATGCCGAACACCCCGGGCAGGCTGCCGTGGATGCGCACATTGGTGCGGGATCGTGTGATTTGCTGAACCAAGGCCGGCATGGCGGCGACGGGACGACGGGAGGAGGCTTTGCCAGTTTTCATACGCCGCCTAGGCTTGGCCAATTTCCGAAGGACGCAACAGGAATTCTTCTGCACAACTCACACGCGCCTTGAGCCGCGCATGGGATGAGGGCATGATGGGCGCTCTCCCGCTCCATGAATCCCCGCCGCCATCTGGCTTTCACCCTTGCTCTCGATCATCCGCCCGGAGCGTCGGGACATCGCACGATGGCGAAACTGCTGGTGCTCTCGCTCCTGCGCACGCGGTTTCGCGGCGACATCGTGGTTTTCAAAAACTCGCCCGAGCCACTTTTCCTCGTGCCGCGCGCCGGCGTGAGCGAGATCGAGATCGAGACACACGGGCCTGATGGCGATGACTTCTGGCACTATGCGCAGCAGTGGAAATTCCGCGCGCGGCATCATCTCGACCCCACGGGCTACGACAAGGTTGTGTTCTTCGACGCGGACTGTCTCGCGCTGCGTGATGTGAGCGCGCTGCTCGACGGGCGGTGGGACATCGCCTATTACCCCGAGCCGGGGAGCCATGCCGGCGAGCGCTTCTTTAATTGCTTCATCGACGATGACGAGCGCGGCCATCTCGCGCAGCCCGGCGTGAATGGCGGCGTGCTGGCGGTGCGCGCGGAGTTGTTTGAGAAGGTGATGGCGCGATGGGAACGCATTCACGACGGCCCCGCGCCACGCGAGAAATTTTTCGCTGACCAGGCCGCTCTCACGCGGCTGATCATCGAGACTCGTTTGAAAAAACGCGCGCTGGGCCGCGCCGATCTCGCCACGCCGTTCAGCTACGATCCGCGCGCGCAGGATTATTTTGCGGCGACGCTGGTGCATCTGGCCGGATCAAACAACCTCGATGAAAAGCTGCGCTTCATGTTCGGCCTGTACCTGAACACCTTCTTCTTCGATCCGCAGGCCCTGCTCCTGCAGGTGCTCGAAACGTGACGCCACTCTTTTTATGTCCCGTCATCTCATCTACACGCTCGCGCTCGA
>JANPIW010000295.1:0-2267 GCA_031425215.1 Verrucomicrobiaceae bacterium | reverse complement strand
TTGCGGAGACCTTCGGAGTAGATGGCTTCGGCCAGGACCGTGGCGGTCGTGGTGCCGTCACCAGCGATGTCGGAGGTCTTGGAGGAGACTTCCTTGATGAGCTGGGCGCCCATGTTTTCGTAAGGGCAAGGCAGTTCGATTTCCTTGGCAACGGTGACACCGTCCTTGGTGATCGTTGGGGAACCGAATTTCTTGTCGAGGATGACGTTGCGACCTGCAGGGCCGAGAGTGGCCTTGACGGCGCGAGCGAGTTTCTTTACGCCGACCAGGAGGGCCTGACGGGCGGACTCGTCAAAGTGTAGTTGTTTAGCCATAATAGATTCTGATTAAAAAATGTGAGTGGGTTGGGTGTCGGGGTTATTTCACGATGCCGAGGATGTCGGTCTCGTTGATGATGAGGAGGTCCTCGCCATCGACTTTGACTTCGGTTCCGCCGTACTTCGAGATGAGGACTTTGTCGCCCTTCTTCACGGTGAAGAGAGTGGTGACGTCTTTGCCTTCGTCGTCTTTGCCCGTTCCGAGCGCGAGGACTTCTGCTTCTTGTGGTTTTTCTTTCGCGGTGTCGGGAAGGAAGATGCCGCCAGCGGTTTTTTCTTCGCTGGTGGACCGCTTCACGAGAACGCGGCGGCCTAGAGGTGTGATCGAGGTTGCCATGGTGGTATGCTTTTTGCTTTCTAGTTTGTTGTTCTGTTTGGTTTCGGTTGTCTGCCCGGCTTGCTGTCACGCGGTGTGTGCGTGCCGGCTAGCCGGGCGGAAATTGGAAAAGTGAGTATCGGAAGGTCGATCTAGTGTGGGTCAGTTATTTGGCCGGAGACGTGTTCTCCTTGATCGCCACGCCATTCGCTGCGCGGTCGGCTCCGCCAAATGTTAGCTCGGGCGTCGCTTCGCCGATCTCGCCGACGATGAAGTTCACGATGCGCTTCGGGTCTTCTGAGAGGACGGTTTGGAGCATCCGAGATTTCTGCGCGCGGTCGTAGCCCTTGGTGTCGAGGTCGAGGCCGACGCTGCCGGGAGTGCCTTCGAGACCCTTGAGCTTCGCGGCGAGTTCGACGGAAGAGGTGATGCGCTGCTGGAGGGATTTGTCCTCAGCGAGCTTTTTGATGCCGTTGCGCAGGCTCTCGTTCACCTCGGGGAGATTGAGAAGATCTTTGGCGAGCATATTCCGATGCTTCGCGAGGATGTCATCAGCTTGGCTTTCGAGGGCGGCGTCTCGGGATGAGACGGATGGGAGTGATCCGGCTGATGAGACGGAGGGGGAGAGCGATTGGGTGATGTCGGCGTCGAGTTGCGCGTTGGAGGCTGTTGAGGTCGCCACAGGCTTCGCAGGTGTTTGTGCTGCAGCAGGCTTGGTGGTGTCAGGTGACTTGCCGCAGGAGGTGAGGGCGAGGCAGAAGCATACAATTGACACCATGGATGGCCGACGAATCGTCGGCATTCCATGCGCTTCACTTGCTGTCGTCACTCTGTGCATGAATCGGGAGGTTATTTGTCCTTGTCCACGACCTCAAAATCCGCATCGACAACCTTGCCGGCGTCTTCTCGTTTGGTTTCGGGCGCGGATGCCACGTCGGGGCCGGCTCCTCCCATTCCGCTCATGTCGGGCATTCCTCCTGGGGTGCCGGCGGTGGCTCCGGCTTGCGCAGCGGCGGCTTGGTAGGCGGCGGCGAAGAGTTTTTCCAGCTCTTCGGTTTGGGATTTCATTTTGTCGGTGTCGTTGGATTCGACGGCAGATTTCAATGCGGTGAGCTTGTCTTTGATGGGACTTAGCTGCTCGGCGGGGATTTTGGTTTCCCATTCTTTGAGCTGTTTCTCGATCTCGAAAGTGAGGGCCTCGGCTTTGTTTTTCACTTCGACGTCATCCTTGCGCTTGCGGTCTTCTTCGGCGTGCTCCTCGGCGTCGCGCTTGGCTTTTTCGATCTCGGCCTGGCTGAGTCCGCTGCTGCCTTGGATGGAAATCTTCTGCTCTTTGCCGCTGACTTTTTCCTTGGCGCTGACGTGCAGGATGCCGTTTGCGTCGATGTCGAAGGTGACCTCGATCTGCGGGACGCCGCGCGGGGCGGGCGGGATGCCGTCGAGCTTGAAGGTGCCGAGGGTTTTGTTGTCGCGGCTCATGGGGCGCTCGCCTTGGAGGACGACGATCTCGACGCCGGGCTGGCTGTCGGCGTAGGTGGAGAAAATTTGCGCGTGCTTTTTCGGGATGGTGGTGTTGCGCGCGATCATCGGGGTGGCAATGCCGCCGGCGGTCTCGATGGAAAGGGTTAGCGGGG
>JANPIW010000294.1:0-5144 GCA_031425215.1 Verrucomicrobiaceae bacterium | reverse complement strand
CGCGATGGGCCACGAGGTCGTGCTCTTCCATCTGATGGATCGCGCCGAGATCGACTTCACCTTCGACACCGCCGCGCAATTCCAAGACGTGGAAACCGGCGCCGAACACTTCATCAATCCCGCCCTGGCCCGCGAAGGCTACCTGCGCCGCGTGAAGGAACACTGCGACGCCGTCCGCCAGTCCTGCGAACGCAGCGGCGTGGAGCATCATTTCGTCCCGACCGACCGGCCGATGGAGCAGGTGCTGTTTGATTTTCTCTCGATGCGGCAAAGCAAGACTGGCGTGACACGCAGGGTGGCGATGCAGAAATGACGAATGCCGAATGTCGAAGAAATACAGCGAGACGAAATCCGAAACATGAGACCACACTTCCAGATTAAAGACTCCGTCTTCAAGTCCCGCATCCGTCATTCATTCGTCATTCGTCATTCGTCATTCGACATTTCATCATGACCTGGCTCTTCCCACTCTATCTCGCAGGCGCGGCGGCGGTGATACTGCCGATCCTGCTGCATCTGCGGCGGCGTCCGCCGAAGGAGCGCGTGGTGTTCAGCTCGCTGATGTTTTTGGAGCCGACGCAGCAGGTGCTCACGAAGCGGAGCAAGCTGGAGCGGCTGTTGCTGCTCCTCCTGCGCTGCCTCGCGCTCATCCTGCTGGCGCTGATGTTCGCGCGGCCTTTCGCGCGCGGTCGCAGCGATCAGGCGCAAGGCCGTGGCGAGGCGGTGGTGCTGCTTCTCGACACGAGCGCCTCGATGCGGCGCGGTGATCTTTGGAAAAGCGCGCTCGCCATCGCGGAGGAGCGTGTGCGCAAATCGAAACCCGAGGATCGCGTGGCGGTGCTGGCTTTTGATCGCGAGAGCAAGGCCGTGTGGCCCTTTGATCTTGATGCTCAAAACGGCGCGGTGCGCGCGGGGCAGATCGCGTCGCTGCTGAAACCGCTCAAGCCCGGTTGGGCGGGGACCGACGCGGGCCGTGCGCTCGTCGATGCGGTCGCGAGCTTCCAGCGCATCAACACGAATGGAAAACCACCGCCCGCGAAGAAGCGCATCGTCTTGATCAGCGATCTCCCGGAAGGCACAAAGTTAGACGCGCTGCGTGGCTTCGCATGGCCCGACGATGTGCAGCTCGATGTCGCGCAACTCGCCGCGCCAAACCTCGACAATTTCTCGATCAGCCTCGCCGCGACCGAGAGCGAGGACGAGAGCGCGCCGGTGGCAAAAGCCGCGCCTGCCGCCGGAGTGCGTGTACGCATCAGCAACACGCGTGACTCGAAGAAGGAAAGCTTCTCGCTCCAGTGGGATGGGGACTCTGAGAAGCTGGACGGCTATCTGCCCGCCGGAGCCAGCCGCGTGATGCGCTCACCACCGGAGCCAAAGGACGGCAAGGCGCGCGCTCTTGCGCTCACGGGCGATGCCTGGGATTTCGACAACCGCATCTTCATCGCTCCGCCGCAACCGCGCGAAGCCCGCGTCCTTTTCCTCGGCGATGAAGCCTCCGCCAAAGAAGCCGCATCGCCTTTGTATTACCTCACGCGCGCCCTCCAGCCGACGCCATCGCTGCGCCCCATCATCGACACAGCATCCAAAGACATCGCCACGAAGCTCGCGGGCGCGAACATCGTCTTTGCGCAAGCCGGTGGTCTGGATGACTCCGCAGCGAGTGCGCTGGATGCCTGGACACAGCAAGGCGGCTTTGCGGTGTTGGTGCTCGATGCGGCGAAGCTTCCGATCTCCGTTTGTGATTCACTCAAGGTCACCGAGGCAACAGGCGGCGATTACGCGATGCTCGGCGATCTCGACACCGCGCATCCGCTGCTGCGGCCCTTCGCTGATCCGCGTTTGCGCGACTTCACGAAGATTCGGTTTTGGAAGCATCGCAAAGTCGAGTGGGCTGCGGATGACAAAAGCAAACCGGTGGTGCTGGCAAAGTTCGACAACGGCGATCCGGCGCTGCTGTTATGGAATCACGACAAGGGCCGGCTGCTCGTCATGGCATCGGGGTGGGAGCCAGCCGACAGCCAGCTTGCGCTCTCGACGAAGTTTGTGCCGCTGCTTTTCGGCTGGCTGGAGGCGGCGGGGTTTTCGCACTCGGAAGCGCAAAGCTTGACGGTGGGTGATGAGCTGCCGCTCGAAAGTAGCCCGCCGCTCCGAGGCGGAAGTCCGTCGGCACTCGTGAAGGTGCTGCAACCGAGTGGCGCGGTCATTGAATGGAACGCGTCGGAGCGGGCCGCTCCGACTCCGAGAGCAACCGAGCCTGGGCTTTACACGATCACGAGCGGCACGACGACGAAGATCATCGCCGCCAACCTCGCGCCCGAGGAAGGCCGCGTGCATCCGATGGAGCCGGTGAAGCTCGCTGAACTTGGCGTGAAGCTCGCCGTTGAGACAGGCAGCGCGCTCGGCACCGCAATGCCCGAAGACGCCGCTGACAAACAAAGGCTCGACGCGCAGGAGGAAGAATCGCGACAAAAGATGTGGCTGTGGGTTTTAGTCACGCTGCTCGGCATCCTGGCGTGGGAGACTTGGCTCGCTGGCAGGAGACCGAAGGAGGCAGCAGTGCCGGCATGAACTCATACTTTCATATCACGAAGGAAGGAATGATGGCGCGCAGCGCCACCTTGGACTGCGGCAGCCTGCTGCCGCTTTTCCGAGCCAGCCTGCTGGCGTCGAGTTCAGATTCGAGTTTCTTTGCAGAAGCCACATGCTCTCCTGCGTCCGACGGCAGCAGGGCTGCCTCCAGAAAGTGGCAGCAGGCTGCCGCAGTACAAAGCGCTGCGCGCAGCTCCACGATCTGCGATCTCGATTATGCTTGAGCAGCAGCCCACGCTTGTTCGATGACGGCATCGCTGACTCGGAAGTTGGTTTGTTTCCTCAGCGAATCGATGGTCGCATGGAAATCGATCAGCCCTTTAACTCCAGCATCGGCGAGAACGTTGATCGTTCCTGCGGCAAGCAGCCCTCTATTTTCAGCCAGCCGCCGTCCCTTGCGTTCGTCGATCAGCAGCAGACTGCCCGGTGTCTGCAAGGCGAGCACGATGGCGCTGGCTTCGCCGGGATCCAGGATGGCGGCGAGATCGGGCGGCACGGGCGGGTCCGGTTCGATGCGCAGCCATTCAGGCGGGTGGAGCATCATTTGCCGAAGTGACTCAGGTGCATTCGGATGACAGCACTCGGCGCGCACTCGTTCGGGGCAAATGATCTCACCGTAAAGCCGTGGCAGCAGACTGGTCAGACCGAGCAACGCGAGATAGCGCAGGGGAGAGGTGTCACTGATGACGATCATGCCTGCCGCGCGATCTTCAAAGCTTGGGCGCCAGCAATAATCTCGGCCTCGCCAGGCGCGGGCCAAGCGTCGTGAGCAGCCAGGAATTCCTCGGTTTCCCAACGCGACTCATGGCCCAGCAGTCCGCGAATTTCAGCAGTCGAGAGCAATCCTTCGCGATACGATTCGACCGCGAATCCCTCGATGATGGCCCGGTCCAGCGCGGGTCGAGACCGCGCAATCGTGGCGGCGAGAAGGTCGGGGATGTTCAAGGTGATGGTCATGGGCGAAGATGCCGTGACTGATCGTGATCGGCAATGCAATCTTTTGAACCGGCTTGTCCTGTCGGCATTCCTCATGCTCACACAAGAGTGGACCGATGAGAATGAAGAGTGATGGCAAGACGAAAAATAGAAGGCAACATGCACCTGATGACGAAAGAGGAGGTTTGATGCCGTTTCAGACCCGGTTTTGCGAGATCAAAACCAACCACAAACCCAGCACCCGCCATGATCCATCCCATACTTCATCGCAAACTCAGTGAGATCGTCGAGGCTCGAAGACTGCTGCGGATGCGGTGGGCGAACGCGGTTTTGCTTGGCGTGGCTCTCGTGGTGCTGGCGGCCATGCTCTTGATTGCAAAAGAGCCGCAGCCGCTTTTTAACATGATCACGCTGGCGCTCGCTGGGCTGCTGATCATCGGCAGCATCATCGCGCGGTATTGGGCGGGGACGACGCGCTACATGGTGGCGCAGCTTGCGCGTGACATTGAGGACAAGCATCCCGAGCTGAATGCGCTCGTGCGCACGGCGGTGGAGCAGCAGCCGGGCGAGGGTGGGTTCACATATTTGCAGGAGCGCGTGATCGATGAGGCGGCGACGGCGGCGGCGCGACAAATGTGGGCGGATGATCTGACGGCGGATTCGTGGCGGCGCGCGAGCATGGCGCGCACGGGCGTGCTGCTGGCGCTGGTGGCGGTGTATGGCTGGTTTTCATTCGAGCACATGAACTGGGTGCGCCGGCCTGCGGCGCAGAAGATCGCGGAGGCGAAAGCGAAGGCGAATGCCAAGCCGGAGGAGAAGAAAGCGCCGCAGACTTTTGAGATCAGTGTCACACCCGGTGATGCTGAGGTGGAGCGCGGCTCGCGGCTGGTGGTGGAGGCGAAGTTCACGAAGGACGTGCCGGCGGATGCGACCATCGTGATCGCGGATGCGAAGGGCGGCGAGGAGAAGCGCATTCCGATGCGGCTGACGGTGGATCAGCAGGTCTTCGGCGGCATGATCGCGAAAGTGGATCGCGACAGCGTGTATCGCGTGGAGTTTGCGGAGGACAAATCGAAGGATTTTTCGATTTCGACCTTTGTGTTCCCGGCGCTGGAGCGCGCGGACGCGAAGATCACGCCGCCGGAGTACTCGAAGCAGCCGGTGAAGGAGATCAAGAACACGCTCAAGGTGACGGCGATGGAGGGATCGGAGGTGGCATTTCGGTTCAAGGTGAACAAGCCGGTGAAGGACGCGGAGCTTTTTGGCGAGGACAAGACGATCATCCCGCTGAAGCCGAGCGCGGATGATCCGACCATTTTGGAGATGGCGATGCGGCCTGAGAAATCGCAGAAATACCGGCTGCATCTCGTGGATGACAAGGAGCGCGCGAACAAGCAGCCGCCGTGGCTGACGGTGAATGTGCAGGCAAACCAGCTCGCGAAGATCGATGTGGTTTTCCCGAAGCGCGACATCCAGGTTTCGTCGATCCAGGAGCTGCCGGTGGAGGCAAAGGTGTCGGATGATCTCGGTGTGCGGAAGTCGGGCGCGGTGTTCACCATCGAAGGCAACACGAAGGAAGTGATGCTGAGCAAGGAACCGCTGGAGGCGATGAAGAAGCA
>JANPIW010000293.1:0-1609 GCA_031425215.1 Verrucomicrobiaceae bacterium | reverse complement strand
GGCCCCGTGGTCGGCGGTGTAGATGAAGAGCGTGTCGCCAGCGATTTTCTCGCGAGCGAGAGCGCGAACTTCGCCGAGCAGCGTGTCGGCCTTCGTGATGTCGGTGAGATAGCTTGCTCGCTGCTCGCGAGTGACGGCTGTGTCCACGTGCGTGGGCGGGATCGTGACCTTGGCCGGATCATAGCTGCGTTCTTCGCTCCAAGGTACATGGGGATGGCGTGTGCCGACGATAAGGCAGAGCGGTTTCATTGAAGTGCGCTCGTTAAGAAACTTCGACACGTCGGCGGTGTCGGAGATGCCCACGCTTGGTCCCGCCACTGAATCAAAGTCGTAGAACTTGGCCAAGTCGCCATGCGCGACCTTGCCGATGATGGCGACTTCGTAACCGAGGGCACGCAGCACTGTTGGCAAAGAGGGCACCTCTGGACGCTTGGCATCGTGATTGCGCTCAGCGCCATTGCGCGCAGGCCACAGACCCGTGAGCAGCGCGGTGCGACTTGGCCCGCAGGCTGGCGAGGCGACGAAGGCGTGCGTGAACTTCAAACCATCTTCAGCGAACTTTGCCATGTGCGGCGTGCGGACCTCGGTGGACCCGTAGGCCTGCGAGTCGCGCTGGCTGTGATCATCGGAGATGAAGACCACGATGTTCGGCGGCGCCGCAAATGACGAATGCAGAATGGTGAATGTGGAAAGGAGGATGAGCAGATGCTTCATGGTGCGTGTTAAAACGCGGACGCAACCGCCAACTTCCGCATGTCCACGCACACGCAGCTATTCGAGATGCACCGGCATCTTCGGCTTTGAATCGTCGCTGAAGCGCCCCAGAGTGAACACCATGTCCAAGACGCATCACATACTCGCCGCACTTCTCTGTCTCGCTGTCACTTCCATCGCCGCTGAGGAACCGAAGTGGGTTTCCCTCTTCAACGGCAAGGACCTGAGCGGCTGGACGATCAAGATCGCAAAGCGGCCGCTCGGTGAAAATTTTGCGAACACATTCCGCGTCGAGGATGGGATTCTGAAGGTGAGCTACGACGACTACGAGAAATTTGACGGGCAGTTCGGCCACCTCTTCTCCAATCTCGCCTACTCGCACTACATCCTGCGGCTGGAGTATCGCTTCACCGGAACGATGGTGCCGGACGCGCCGCATTATGTGAACCTCAACAGCGGCGTCATGCTCCACGCGCAGCCGCCGCAGAGCATGAGATTTGATCAGGGCTTCCCAGCAAGCCTGGAAATGCAATTCCTCGCCGATGAAGGCAAAGGCGCGCGCTCAACGGCCAATCTCTGCACGCCCGGCACGCATGTGGAAATGGGCGGGCAGCTCGTGACGAAGCACATCGTCAAATCAAGCGCACCCACCTTCCCTGCCGCCGAATGGGTGCGGGCCGAGGTCGAGGTGCGCGGCAATGACGAAATCATTCACCGCATCAACGGCGTCGAAGTCCTGCGCTACCAGCGCCCGCAGCTCGATCCAAAAAATGACAACGCTCCGGCGACCGATCAGATCGAACTCGGCGGCAGTCTCATGCTCAGCCACGGTCACATCGCCTTGCAGGCCGAGGGGCAGCCTGTGTGGTTCCGGAAGATCGAGCTGATGTCGCTG
>JANPIW010000292.1:0-6367 GCA_031425215.1 Verrucomicrobiaceae bacterium | reverse complement strand
CGCCGGACGGCATGGCGGTGGAGGACTGGAGCACGCTGCGCCTGCTCTGCCAGAAATGCAGCGAGGGCGTCCCGCATGAACATAAGGAGGACGAGATCGCGCAAGACGAGGAATCGCGAAAACGCGAGGTGGCCGTGGCTGCGGGATCATTGGAGGAAGTGGAAAACCTGCTCGCTCACTGGCAGCGCCAGGGCGGTCTGGCGATCCATTCACTGGAGTGTGTCGTCGATGGGAGTGCGTCGCCAGAGTGATGTAGGGCGGGTGTGTTCCGCGCCACCGGTGTGGCTGACACGAGGAGCGCACCTGCGGAACTACCCGCCTTCGTGCGGATGCGTTCGCGCTTCCAACGCCTCCGGCCCATCCGTGCGCAAAATCAGACGGGTAGTTCGGCGACCGGGATTTCCACCGCCAAAGTTCGTCTCTCGCGCCGAACACACCCGCCCTACAACATTCCGGCGACGCACCCCGTCCATGGCACCATGAACCGGAGCAACATCAAGATGCGCTGTATCACTCCGCCTGCCTCAATTCAGCGAGCATCTCCAGCAGGTTCTTCGTGAGAATCACCGACGTGTCTTCCTGCACAGAGCTGGTGCCGATCCACGTCTCGTAACCGCCGAGCTTGTGCTGCTCAGGCGTGGGCAGATAACCATGCCGGCCATTGGCGAGGCCGATGACCATCGTCTGCGGGAAGGGGCTGCGCTTTTTCAAATCGAGGCCGGTCTCCACGAAGGTTTCAAACGGAATGCCGCACACGGCGATGTCACCGATGCGGATGGCCTGAATTTTCACGATGATCATTTCCTCGGGGCGCTCCGCCGCGCTGACCACGCTGCCAGCGTAGTTCTGCGCGAGGCGCGGCAGCCTCTCGATGGCGTCCTTGTCTTTGACGGCAAGCACCGCTTTTGCCTCCGCCACATCCTGCGCGGATGGGTGGCGATATTTCAGTGTGATCTCCCGCTGCAACATGCCGAGGCGCGTCTCGCTTTGGTGCTTCTCGATTTTCCGATGCGCGATCCATGCCGTGTCCGCGGCCTTTTGCGCGACGATGCGGATCTGCTCGAACGGCTCGCGCGGCGGGCGTGTGGAGCCGAAGGGAATGTTGTTGATGTCGCCAGACGTGCCGTTCGACATCATCGCCACGAAGTTTTCATCACCGCGCACACGCGATGGCATCAGGCGCGCGAACTCGCCGAAGTAATCAGCGGAGACCTGGCCGCCCGGCGCACCGCCGACGTAGTGCAGTGAGTAATTGGCAAGCAGCACGAGCGGCCTCCGCTTCGCATCCTGCACGGAGATGATCGTGATGTCGGGATCGGTGGGGCCGGCGGGACGGTCGAGCACATCGGGGCTGGTGCCTGGATTCATCTTCACCGTGTCGAGCCTGCCAAAGGGATTGAGCGGCATCTTGCCGGGCTTCAAATACCAGCGCCGGTTGAAGACCTCGTCGGGCAATGGATGCGCGGCGGCTCCAATGGCGGCGGGCTTCAGCGTTGCGTGCGCTTTGATGATGGACTGCGAGACACCATCGACAAAGACCTTCCAATATGCCGCCGATTGCTCACTGCGCTTGTTCAGCGACGCGCCGCTGTGCGTGTGGGTGGAGCAGATGAGCATCTTGTCCATCGGGATGCCCGTTGCCTTGGATGCGATGGTTTTGATTTCTTCAAGCACCTCCGGCCCCGCGCCGAGATTGTCCACGACCACCATTGCCAGCATCGTAGCGCCATCATCGAGCACCATCGCGCGCGCGTGCAGCGGATCGTGCGCGCTCTCCGCCATGTTGGCGCTGTGCCCGCCTGGCATGTTCAAAGGAAACAGTCTCGGCGTGATGTCCACGACGGCGGCTCCAGCGCGGAGTGAGGGCCTGTCAGCGGCGTCGAGAGAAGTCGCGAAGAATGGCAGGACACAGAGGATGAGTGTGGCAGGAAGTCGGCGCATAAGTTTTGCTGTTCGTGGTTGTTCAATCATCGCGTTGGTGAAGATGACAACTCTTTCTCCAGCCATGGCGCGATTTTTTCCGCCCACTTTGCCGCGTGTGCGCGCAGCCCCGGGCCGCTGAAATGTACGCCCTGGCCGTGGCGCTCGCGGAGATCGCCCTTGAGCGCGTCGCTGTCCGGGCCTTCGAGCGCGATGCCGTCTTTCCACAGCGATGCCTGCGCGGCGCGAATGTCGGGCGAGGCCTCGTCGCCCGGCACATGATAGCTGACCTGCGCGACAAACCACGGCGGCGTCCAGATGGAACTGCGACCCGAGCGGAGAGGCCAACGGCGCGACCTTGCAATGATCTCCTCCAAATACTCGCGATACAGTTTTCCAGGCAAGGTGCGTATGGCGTCCTTCTGGTTCGCATCGCTCTCACCCTGATGCCAGAGCACAGCGCGGAAATTCCATCCCGCTTGTTCCATCCGGGCAAGGAGCATGTCGAATGCCTTGCCATCGCTTTCCCATCGACCTTCTGGCAGACGTCGCACCCGGTTCTCAATCGTAGGTGGATTCGGAAATGCGACGCCTTTTGGCAGCCACTCGCGCACGCTCGTCGCGCCGATGCCGCAGGCGATGAAGCCGACGGGCACGTCGAATCGCTTCACAAGCGCATCACCCAGCGGCGGCATGAAGCTGCCGCCTTTGCCACTGGCTCCCGGTTGCGGGTCATTCGCGAGCTGCCAGTGCTGTCCGTCGAACGTTGCGACACGGCCCGTGTGTGTCACCTGCTTCACCTCGCCGTGGTTCGCTGAGTTTGACTGGCCTGCCACGACAAAGATTTCACCCATGCCGACATGCTCGACCGCAGCCGCCGCGATGACTTTGCTTTCCTTGGATGCACGAAGCTCCAGCCGATGCCATCCACCCGCAGGAGCAGCCAGCACACTATGAAAGGCTGAGTCTTGGAGGATTGGGTCAACGATCGACCATTCACCAGCCTCGCCGCGCACGATGAGCCGAGCTTCGAATTTCACGCTCCGCACATCAACGCCCACGAGCCGGCCCGAAAACGGAATGCTTCCCTCTTCCTTTGTCGCGCGCTGCACGACTTGGTGATCGAGCGGAGAAATCATTTCGATTCTCACCTCCCGCCGCGCGATCAGCAGCGACAGCATCCCTTTGCCCAAAGCATCGCCGACGAGAAAATAAGTCTCTGCATTGCCAAACTCGTGATGACCGTGCCCCGTGTTCGGCGAGTCCTCCGGCTTGCGCACAAAGTCGCGCGTGGAGACGAAGACCGCGTTCTCCAGGCGTCTCGCAGCCGCAGCTTGCGCGGCGCGCAATTGCTCCCACTCCGGCGGCGCGTTCACCCACGGGCCAGTGATCTCACCGATCACGACAGGCAGCTTTGGCGCATTGAGATCGCGGCGGACATCTTGGATCAAGTTCACGAGGTTCTGCTCATACTCAGGCACCGCAGTCTTCGGATTCACGCCGTCGTTCCAGCCGTGATACCAGATGAAACCCGCCAGCTCATGGCCGCGCCCTTTCATCTCGGGAAACTCCGTCTGAAGCTTTGTCAGCGCCTCACGCACCTGCTTGATCATGAGCGTGTAGTACTTCCCGGTCTCGCCGCCTGATGATGGCGGACGAAAATCGCGATACAGACTCTTGCCGCCCCATGCTGTCTTGATGAGCAGCACCGGCTCCTCGCAGTGATCACCCACAACGTGACCAAATTGAAGTTCGGGACCAAAGTGATGCGCATCGCCATACACTGAGAAACCGAAGTCTAGCGGCCCTGCCAGCAAAGGCCTGTTCTCGCGCTGATAGCGCACAAACACACCATCTCGCGGCCTGCCCTTGCCGTTGGCGGTAACGAGATGCGCAAATTTCGCGCTATTCGCCGGATCAGCCATGAGCTGCACCAGCGTGCCCTTGCCGTCGTTGTAATCCTTGCCCGTCAAATCAACGACAGCCTGCCCCTCCATGTTGGACTGGCCCGCTAGGATGAAGACCTTGACGGGCTGGGCGCGAAGCGGGCAGCATGCCGCGAGGAGGGATGCAAATAGAAGGATTGCTTTCATGGAGAGTAGTTTGTGGTCGCACCAAAGCTCCGGCGTCATCGCGCATCGAGCATCCATTCCCACGCCGTCTGAACGGTGACACCTTTCGGCGCTTCCTTTTCCGCCAGGTTGTTTCCCGTGGCCGTCAGCGTCAGCAGGACACCAGGCATGTTCCGATGCTCCTTCACGGCGCTAGCGAGAGCGCGCAGCTCGCGATGGCGTGTCTCCGCATCGGTGACGTCAGCGCAGACTTGATAGAGCGTGGGGCGGCCCGCAGGCGGAGAGGCAAGGAAATCCACCTCGTATCCCTCCACTGTGCGCACATAGGCGCACTCGCACTTCCGCCGCTGCAGTTCGATCAGTACGGCAGTCTCCAGAGCGTGCCCGAGGTTGCTTTTGCCGCTGCGATCAAAGGCATGAATGAGGCCTGGATCGACGGGGTAGGTCTTTCGCGGGTTCGACTGCCGCTGCCGCTCGCTGCTGGTGTGGATGGGCACCATACGAATTAGAAATGCATCCTCGAGATGATCCAGCATCGCGTAGATGCCGTCTTTCGATGCAGAGACACCGCGAGACTTCATGTCATTGAAGAAGCGGTGCACACTGAACAGGCTGGCCGCCGAACCTAGCAGATGCCGCGTGAGCTGGCGAAGGGCGATCACATTCGTCACACCATGCCGCTCCATCACGTCACGCAAGATCAACGTGTCCACATAGCCCTGGAGCAGTGGCACCCGGTCGTCTTGTGACAACCCTTGAGCCTCGGGGAATCCGCCCATTTTCAAATACTCGGTGAAGGACCGCTCCATCATCGATCGCCTGGCTTTTCCCAGCCGCATCACCGGCTCCTGAGGCTCCACCCCCTGATGCCGCAGGTGCTCCCTGAAGCTAAATGGAAACACACAGGTCTCCATCGAGCGGCCGCGCAGCGATGTCGCGATCTCGCGGCTGAGGAGTTTCGCCGACGAACCACTTACAAAGATGCGCGCCTTCTCGCTGTCATGCACACGCCTCACGAAAAGCTCCCAGCCTTTCACCGACTGCACCTCGTCCAGCAGGAAGGTCACCTCCCGATGGTCACGGTGCTGCGGACAGAGGTGGTAATACTCCTCCAGCAGCCAGTCCATCTGCGCCAGCTCCATGCCCGCGAGCCGGTCGTCGTCAAAGTTGAAATACACCAGCGCATCGCGAGGTGATCCCGCGTCCAGAAGATCGCGCTCGCACTGCCGAAGAAAGCAAGTCTTGCCAGCGCGCCTCATGCCGATCACCGCCTGGACTTTGTTGCGCACTCCAGGCAGGCGCACGTCCCGACGGGTGAGCGCCGGCAGCTCGGCAGCCACGGCATTGGCAATTTTCTGGCGGATGATGGTTCTCATGTTGCCTTTCAGGGCGGGAAGGTTCTGCCATATGTTTCCTTTTGGCAAGGACACATTGCGGACAACAACCCGCCGTGCCCATGCCTGTCATCGTCAGCAGCACGAATTGCTTGGGGTGTCAGTCGGCGCTCGATGCGTTGCCATCGGCGGGGCAATCGATCTTCACGCCATCGCTGAATGTGACGGTGCGTTCTTCGCCGCTGAGATTCCAAATGATGCGAGTGCGCTTGCCGTCCTTGATGAACACGGCGGCGAATGGCGTGTCGGCTGTCACACTGCGGTCGATCTGGCCGAGATCGTGGAAGGCGGTGATCCACGCATAAGTTTGCGCGAGAGAGTTGCCGGCCTCAGGCTTGAAATCAGCGGCGCGCGCGTCCCACATTTTGAGCGCATCTGCGGGATCGATCAGCGCGAGATACATCCACATCACGTCGGCCCATTGATCGAATGCGGCGCCGGAATTCTCCTTCACGAGGGCCGCGTAGTTTTTCCGCGCGTAATCCGGCCAGCGTCCGAGATAAAGAGACGCACTGGTGACGGGCAGAAAGTTGATGCCATGCACGGCCTCGGGATTAGCGCTGAACCAGGTGCCGTTCGCGCCCTTGCCGCCCCAGACCATCGTGACAACGCTGGGCGTGTAGTCGGCGTGATGCAGCTCATCGCGCACATCGAACCAGTAATCCTCGATGGCGGCGATCTCGGTGGCGAAGAGCCATGCGCCGAGATCGCGCAGCGCTTTGTCACCTGTGGCCTCGCCAAGCAGCATGATGCCGAACCATGCGTTCACCGCCTCGCTGGAGGATTCGTTGTTGTTGCCGTCGCCAAATTTCGCATGGCCGCTCGCCCAGGTGTGCCCGGCGTAGGGGTCGAAGCAGCGGAGGAAGGGGAAGAGCTTGTCGCCGCGATCCGCGCTCGCGATGTCGCGCACCAGGAGCTTCACCATCTCGCCCCACTGCGTGGCCCCTTGCCGATTGGAATGGCGCCGGCGCGGCGAATGCG
>JANPIW010000291.1:0-6662 GCA_031425215.1 Verrucomicrobiaceae bacterium | reverse complement strand
GAACCAAGGGATTATGAGTCCCCTGCTCTAACCGTTGAGCTACAGGCCCGTTGAACTGATTATGAACGCTTTACAGAGAATCAACTCCCCGCAGATTGACTTTGTGCAAGAGGTTGTGCAAGAGTATCGCCATGAAACGCGACGAAACGACCGGCACCGGCCTCGAAAACAAAGTGGCTCAAAATCACAGCGCGAAGTTTGTCCAAGCGCGGGATTCCCGCAACCGTAAAGTCCCCGGCCTCTGGGTTCGCAATGGCCGCTTCTATGCGTGCCTCTGGGTTGATCGTGGCGACGGCAAGAAAACCGCGCGCCGGTTTCCGCTCGAAGCGGCGAACATCTCCGAGGCCAAGGAGCAAATGGAGATCAAGAAGAACGAGCGGCGCGAAGACAAGCTGCCGACTGCGGGCCGCAAGCCCATGCTCGCCGACTACATCGAAACGTATCTCGCGGGACAGGAACGGCAGACACGGCGCGCGAACACCCAAGACAAAGACCGTGCGGCGCTGGGGCGCTGGCTTGCACAAATCGGCAATGTGCAAGTCCACAAGATCTCCCCGGCTCATGTGCTCCGCTTCCAAGAGGCCCGGCTGGCCGAAGGCGTTTCCCCGCGCACCGTGAACCTCGACATGATCTCACTTCGCGGGCTGCTCAAGCGGGCCGTTGACGAAGGGCATCTCCGCGAGCTTCCGAGATTGAAAGACCTCAAGCGCGGGCCTGTCGCCAAGCGGCGGCTCATCACTCCCACCGAGTTTCAGCGCCTCCTTGAGACGGCGCGCGTCGAGTGCCCGCGCAACGGCCAGCAATTCATCGACTACCTCTGCTTCCTCGCCTACTCCGGCGCGCGTGAGCAAGAGGCGCTCCGCATGAAGTGGAGTGACGTTGACCTCGACGGCCGCTGCATCGCCATCGGCTCCGATGGGCTGGCGAAAAATGGCGAAGAACGCACCGTCGAGTTGAACGCCAAGCTCGAAGGCCTGCTCCGCGAGATGCTCACGCGGCGCGCGCCGGATTCAGAGTGGCTCTTCCCTTCGCCCCAGCGCGGGAGCAACGACGCCCGCACGATGACCTTCCGCAATAGCCTCCGGCTCGTCCGCGTGAAGGCGGGCCTTGAGTGGTTTGCCTTTCACGATCTCCGGCACTACTTCGCCTCCATGTGCGTGATGAACAATCTCGACTTCATGACGACCGCGGCATGGCTGGGGCACAAGGACGGCGGGATGCTCGTCGGCAAGGTCTATGGGCACTTGCTCGCCGATCACCGGCACCAAGCGGCCTCCCGGCTGCAATTCGGCATGGAGCCAGTGGCCGTCGCGAGCTAAGGCCGCGTGGCAGGACGGTGAACGGTAGATTGCATATATCTCGCGCGCACGCGCGCTAGCGCCCAAGCGCGCGCGCTGGCGCGCTAGCGGGAGAACTGGCTCCGGCTCGCTATCTGCCGTTCACCGTCCTGCCGCGAGAGCATCTCCCAGCACAAGTGCCGGGGAGCCCGTCACTCCGTCTTTCGCTCCGACTCGCTCGACAAAGCTCGTCGGGCGTTTTCATCGTGCTCCTTGAATTTCTGAATCAATGCGGGCGTTGGAGAAAACGAGGCGGATTCACCGCCCAAACTCCAGTCTGATTCCGCTCGTCCAGAAATGTCAGATTGATGATCCATTGGGCCTCGCAGAAAAGACGCAAAGCACGCGTGCTTTTTGAGAAGCGGTTCGAGGCCAAGATCCCATGCCTCAAATTCGCAGAGCAGACCCTTCATGATTTCGGTTAAATCCAGCGGATGTGAAATCACGTCGGGTGGAACGGTGCGTTGCCCGTAGGCAAAAGTCTCGCCTTCCCGACAAAGAAGGAAGTTTTCATGCTCACCCAATTGCGGCCAATAACCGCGATGAACGACGCGGTGTCGCGCCTGGGTCATTTCCCTAAACCAGTCCGCCGAGAGTAACCCCCCGATTGTTCCCTCGATTGCTTCCGCCACCGCGGGCTTTTCGTTCGCCAAATGATTCTTCAGACCGCTCATCGAAGGCATCCTCGATTCAGCAGACGCTTTTCCAAGTAGCATCCCGGACAGTGCGCTCGCATACGCGTCGAGCGCGGACACCCCGGAAGTCAAAGCCAGAACAGTCATGGAGCCGATGCTGACGTAGCTCGGCAGATGATGTGAAACTGCAAAGCTTTCATATGCACTGAACGCCACTCTCCGAAGTCGGGTGGCCGAGCGCACATTTCCTTTGATGAATTTTGCGACCTCTTCGCCAACGTAATCCTCAATTGGACCGTAGGCGTAGCTGGCGATGATTGATTTGAAATGAAGCGTGTCCGGTGCGCTCCAGTAGTCCGGCGCGACCGTGCGCAGTGATTTGCATCCCGCTCGATGCTTATACGCCATCTCTTTTGCCATTTGTTCAAAGTGCGCTTGGAAATCGGGAGGTAGGGTAGGATCACTCATACTCGGCGACCGTTTCATAAATTGTCCGTGCGAGCTTTGCGAGTTCTGGCATTGAAACCCGCTTGGACCAAGACCCGACGACCTCAACCTAAGGTGCCTCGAAAGCTATCTTCTTTTAAATTCTCGCTGCGGAAATGCGGAGAGCCCGTCACTCCGTCATTTAGCCAGACGTGCGGTCCACGCGAGCCTCGCTTTGGCCGTCACCCGCAAGCTCTGGAAAGAGCAAAGGTTGTGTCCATCGCGGTGCGTTTGCCTCTGCAATCAACTGCCGTTGCCTTCTTGCAATCACCGCATCGTAGATTTTCTCGGGAGGCCAAAAATCCAACGATGTCCGAACGCACGCGACGGAGGGAAAACGCTTAAATGCACGATCTCGACGGCGAAGTCGGAAATCGGACACGGTGACCACGCTCATTGCAGACGGGCGAAGCCGCCGTTTGCTCAATCCCCGCGCCAGCAAAATTCCTGCAACGTAGGCCAGAGACCGGCCCTTGCGGATCTTCCAGTGTCCGCTCTTACGCTGGTAAGCATCGGGCACTAACCCCAGCTCACAATACCGTCGAAGGGTGCGTTGGCTTTTGCCGATGGCGTCTGCAAGCTTACTCAGGGAAACGGACATAAATCGGTTGAGCCGATTGATACTTTTGACACGGCACGGAAGGCAATGAAAACCTCAACCTTGCTCAACTCAACGGAAGCAATCGTCTCATACGACCGCTTCCTCGAAGACAACCTCATCTCAGCCGTCACCGGTTGGCGCTATCGCAAGCGCGGATGGCTCAACTGCATCAACATCGCGGGCCGCTGGTATATCGAGCGCGCGGAGATTGAACGCTTCCTTGAACGCGCGCGGGCTGGCGACTTCGCCAAGACCCCGGCGTGCCCCAAGCGGAAGGAGGCCTCGAAGTGAACACCGTCGCCTTCAATCGTGGCTGGGGAAAAATCGAGTCCGACCTTCACGGCATGGGCCTCTCTTTGTTTCGCACCGGCCGTCTTCAGCGCGGCGACAAATCCTTCGAGATTCACGGCACTGAAATCCTCGAAAAGCTCCGGGCGACGTTCAACGACCGGCTCGAAGGCAAGGGCATCCTCGCCGATGACGAAGCGGAGATCATCGCGCTCGGCGGGCCTTGGCTGCTTCATCTGCAAGGCTTCGCCGATAGCGGCGAGGCTACGGCCATCCTGCACAATGGGCGGAAGAACTTCGCGCTCGTCGGGCGGAAGATGATTGCGGCCGTCTCTGGGCTGCTCAATCGGGCCTTCGAGGAAAAGCAGCCATGAGCCGCGGCAACGACGATCTCCGCGACCAGGTGCTCGAAGCCAAGCGGCGGCTCCCACTCCCGCAGCTCTTCGAGCGGCTCGGCATCGAAACGAAAGGCAACGGACAGGTGCGGAAGAATCCGCTCCGCGAGGATGACGGCAACTTGAGCTTCAGCACCTTCGAGCGCGAAGGCGGCTGGGGCTGGAAAGATCACGCCACCGAACAGGGCGGCGACGAGATCAACTTCCTCGAAGCGCACAAGGGCCTCACGCGCGCCGAAGCGGTGCGCGAGTATCTCGCCCTCGCCGGAGTGGAGAACGCGCCCCAGCGCCACGGCAAGGCCGCGGCATCACGCCCCAGCGCGACGGCTCCGGCACGGCCAGCGCGCGCGGCGAAGGCCACAAGCCACCCGCCGATCGATTGGCAAAAGTGCGTCGAGGCCATCGGCGACGACGACCTCGACAAGCTCGCCGCGTGGCGCGGCTACTCGCGCGACTTCTGCGCGTGGCTCCGCGACCGCGGGCTCGTCGGGCTCGCGGAAGGCTGCTTCGCGCTCCCGGTTCACGATGACCAGCGCCGCGTCATCGCCGCGCATCTCCGGCTCGGCACGTCGGGCCGCTGGAAATACGCGCCGCAAGGCGTCGGCGTTCACCCGCTCGTCATCGGGCCGCACGATGCGGAGAATCTGCTCTGCTTCGAGAGCCAATGGGATGCCTTCGCCTTCATGGAGCGCGGCGGCTGGCATCGCGAAGAGCCGGAAGGCTGGGCCGTAGTCGCCACGCGCGGCAAGAGCAACGGCGGGCTCGTCGCCGCTCCCGGCGTGCCGCGCACCAAGGGCTGCATCGCCATCGTGCAAAATGACACCGCGGGCGAAGCATGGCTGGCGAAGCTCGAAGAAACCTTTGCGGGCGAGCGTGTCTTCGCCATCCGGCCTCCGGCTGGCGTGAAGGACTTCAACGACTGGACGCGCGCGGAAGCGGTGGACGTATGGCAGCTCATCGCCGATGCGAAGGCCATCGACCGAAGCGCGAAGACCGCAGCTCCGGCCGCTCCGAACCTCAAGCCACCGGCACCCAGCGGCAACGATCTCGAAGGCCTCGCCGACGGCTTCGGGCTGTATTGGCTGGACGGTTCGGAGAAGTTCTTCCGGCGCTCTGCCGATGGCCTGCGGTTCTTCGAGGTAGGCATCGCCGACATTCGTCGGAAGCTGAAGGTGCTCGGCATGGCCTCGAAGCCAGCGGAAGGAGAGACGTGTAGCGTCATCGACCGCTTGCTCGTTCATGTGCAAGACCATCGGGCTGTCGATTGGGCGGGAGGCGTCGCTGGCTTCCGCGCGGGCGTCTATCCCATGCAAGGCAAGCGCGTGCTCGTGAAGGACTCGCCGGAGATCCCATCACCCGCGGCGGGCGAGTGGCCGATCATCCGCGCCCTCATCGAAGGCCGTCTCGACGTGCCCGACTTCGGCGCGCGCCAGCTCGCCACGTTCTACGGCTGGTGCAAATGCGGCTATGAGTCTCTCCTCAGCGGCGAGCATCGCCCCGGCCAAGCTCTCGTCCTGTGCGGGCCGTCGGATTGCGGCAAGAGCCGGATTCAAAATCAGCTCATCACGCCGCTACTCGGCGGCCGGCAATCCGATCCTGCGCCCTTCCTCATCGGGCGCACGGACTTCAACTCGGAGTTGATCTCCGCGGAGCATCACCAAATCGAAGACATGCCTTCCGCCATCGACATGCGGAGCCGCGAGTTTTTCGGCGAGATGATCAAGGCCAGCGTCATCGGCGACATTCAGCGGAGCCACAAGAAAGGCCGCGACGCCATCACGCTCTCGCCCTTCCGCCGTCTCTCCATGAGCATGAATGACAACCCGGAGCGGATGAAGGTGCTCCCGCCGATCTCGTCGGATTTGCGCGACAAGATCGTGCTCCTCAAGGCGCAATCATCACCGCTGCCGATGCCGCTGGAAACCGGGGAAGACTGGCGACACTTCCGCGAGGCCATCAAACGAGAGCTTCCGGCGTTCTGCCACTTCCTCACGCAATACCAGGTGCCCGAAGACTTGCGCTCCCGGCGCTTCGAGGTGCGCTACTTCCATCACCCGGAAATCCTCTCCGCGCTCATGGAGAACGAGCCCGACCAAATGCTCGCGCTGCTCATCGACCAGCGGCTCTTCGAGGCCGATGAACGCTCCGGCTGGCGCGGCACGGCGCTTGAGCTTCAGCAACTCCTCACCGATGACGAGAGCAAGTGCGCGGCGGAGGCGCGGAAGCTCTTCAGCTACTCGACGGCCTGCGGCGTCTATCTCGCGCGACTGGCCGACAAACACCCTGAGCGATACATCAACGACCGCTCGGCGAAGAAACGCGAATGGATCATCCGTGCTCCGGGCGTGAGCGTGTGACGCTGGCCTTGCTCGCCCCGCGCCCCGTCTTGCTGCTTCGTCGGCTAGTCCGTCATCGTGACGGCCAGTGACGGGCCATGACGGGGTGCGCGTCGGCTCGGAGGTTTGTGTTCTTCGAGGTTGTGACGGAGTGACAGGGACTATCCAAAGCGTAAGGAATCTCTTTGAAGACGCAAAAGGATGCGGTTTGGGTGTCTCTCACTTCACGCGAGAGGGCGCGCGTAAATGTTTGAGCGCAAGAGTCCGCGCAACGGCCTGCGCTTTGCCCCTCTCGACGCCGATCTCGCGCGCGCCGTGACGGAGTGGCCGTCGAAAGCAGGAACGAAGGCGACGGAAACGACTTGGAGCACGCGCGGCGTTGCTGTAGTCCGAATGCCGCTTCATTCCCTATGAGCAACTACGATCCGAGCGAGCTTCTTGCGGTTTGTGAATCCATCGTCGAGGACGGCGAGTTGACCTACGACGAGCTGTATCGCTTGGCAGAGTGGCTCAACGATCATCAGGAGGATTGCCTCCATTGGCCCGGCAACCAACTGGTGATGCCTCTGCAAGAGATTTGGGCG
>JANPIW010000290.1:0-6881 GCA_031425215.1 Verrucomicrobiaceae bacterium | reverse complement strand
GATGCGGGCATCCCGGTGCATGTGTGGGTGGATGAGACGCGACCGAGAAATCAAGGCGCGCGGCTCACGGCCTGGGAACTGGCCCAGCACGGAGTGCCGCACACAGTCATCGCGGATAACACCGGCGGTCATCTCATGCAGCATGGCATGGTGGACATGGTTATCACCGGCGCAGATCGCGTCACGCGCGCGGGCGATGCCGCAAACAAGATCGGCACTTATCTCAAAGCTCTGGCGGCGAAGGACAATGGCGTGCCGTTCTACGTCGCGCTTCCGTCCTCCACCATCGACTGGACGATGGCCGATGGCGTGAAGGGCATCCCCATTGAGCAACGCAACGCGGATGAAGTGACGCACATGGAGGGCGCGGATGAGTCTGGCGCTGTGAAAACGCTGCGCATCATCCCTGCGGCGTCACCGGCGGCGAACTACGCTTTCGATGTGACGCCTGCGCGACTCATCACCGGCCTGATCACCGAGCGCGGCGTGTGCGCCGCGAGCGAGGCGGGTTTGCGCGCGGCCTTCGCGTAGATTCGACTGGCAGTCGAATCCGAACGCGCGTGCGGCTTCGATTGCCAATGGAAGCTACTCCGCAAACCGAAGCTACTTCTTCAGCAGTGCCAGCTCGCTGATGCTCCAACTGGCTGATGCCTCGCCGGTTTGCACGATCTTGATGAAGCGTGCTTTTTGCGGCTGCGGCAGGATGATCTCAAAAAGCCCCTGCTTGCCATCGGCCGCAGTGGTGGGCTTCCAGACTTTGCCATCAACAGACAGCTCGACGCGGATGCCGCGCGGATAATCCTGCGGCATGTTCGCGGCTTCGAGCGCGACACCGGCGATGTTTTCCTCCGCTGGCAGCTCCACCTGGATGAACTGGCCGGGCTTCTGCGGAGCGCCGCTGGTCCACCGGGTGTTGGAGTTTCCATCGACGACATTTTTCGTCTCATTGCCGCGGCCGCTGGCGGTGATCTTCCATGCTTTGGGATTCTCGACGAGCGGGAGTTTGTTCTTCAAGCGCGCCTGGAGGGGCGGGAGCTGGGCTTTGGGCGCGCCGACGAGATAGAAATCGCCGAGCTGTTTTTCATTCACGTCCATCTGGTTGTCTTGCAGCGCGGTGGAGAAAACAATCAGCTCGCTGATCACGCCGCTGAAGCAGTCGGCCTTGCTCACGGGATTGCCTTGCGGATCGAGCACGCGTCCGAGCTGCAGCTTGCTGAGCGGTTTCGCGGGTGGCGGTGCGTTTGACGGGGCGGCGCGGTATGTTTTCCCGCTGCCGTCGCGCGCGCGGAGCTGCATCTCACCCGTGTCGCCTTTCCAGGAAATGATGGCCACGCTGCCGAACGAGCCGTCGATGCCGGAGGACACGATCTCGACTTTTTTTCCGTCGCTGCTTTGGGCCTCGGCGATGATGTTGCGCTGCTCATCGACGCGCAAGGAGAGCGAGGCGTCCTCGCCGGTGAGTGTGACTACGCGCG
The DNA here is from genome assembly GCA_031425215.1 of Verrucomicrobiaceae bacterium. Taxonomy (GTDB): domain Bacteria; phylum Verrucomicrobiota; class Verrucomicrobiia; order Verrucomicrobiales; family Verrucomicrobiaceae; genus JANPIW01. The sequence goes on along the minus strand of JANPIW010000290.1, from coordinate 5,406 downwards.
TGGGCAGGTCGGCACTGCTTGCCTGAAATGCGACGACGACTGTGGCGCCGCGCGCGAAATTGAGCGGGCCTGACTTGGTCACTGTGCCGAAGGGGAACGCTCCGCTCTCTTGCTCGGGGTCGGTGAGATTCATCGCTGATGGTGTTCCGCTGCGCAGACGGAAGTCGATGGCTTTGCGGCCGGGTTTAACGCCGGTGTTTTCTGTGGGCCAGTCGATGAGCCTCGGGCTGTACTCAGCGGCCGCATTGAAGGAGCGGAGAAAATTGTCCTGCCCGAATGGTGACAGGTCATGCCATTCGAGAAGCGCCTCGTTCGTCTTTGCGTCCGCATCGCCGCCCGTTCGTGTGCCGACATTGCTGACGAGGTGAACGCAGATGGCATCAGCAGGGAGCGGGAACAAGCGCTCGGCGGGCAGCTCGAATTTTACTTTCGGCGGACCGCTGGCGGCGATGCCATCGCCGGCCCTTCCGCCGCTGTCGCTCGTTCCCTTGTCGCGGCCAAAGACGAACCATGCGATGAAACCGAGAGCAATGACGGAACCGCTTATGATGAGGAGCCTGCCCTTGCCGCGGTTTTTGACCGTGCCGCTCTCGCCGTGCGTGTGCACCGCGCCAGTGCCAGGCCGCACAACTCCGGTCGCGAGTTTTACGGAGGCGGTCGGCGGCCGGACGGAGTGAGATTTTCTCTGCGGACCGCGTGGTGGCGCCTCGGGCTCGACTATGACAGCGACAGGCTCTGGCTCCGGATCGACTGCGACGGGCTGCGCATACTGCGCGGCGGAATCCTGCTGCGGATACTGCGTGCCGTAAGGCGGATAGTATGCCATCGGCATCCACGGGCCGACGGGCACGCTGGGCATTTTTTCCCAGGCGCGAAATTCTTCGATGGCCTGCCGCGCGTCCGCTGGGCGGTCGTCGGGTGTAAACGCGAGGAGGCGCAGCACCCAGGCGCTGAGCCACGGCGGCACCCACGGCGCGACGACATGCAGCGGCGTGACCTTGTGGTCGAGATGCGCGTCCATGACGGCGGTCATGGTGTCGCCATCAAAAGCTTTCTTTCCAGAGAGCGCCTCATAAAAGACCGCGCCGAGCGAGTACAAATCCGTGCGGACATCGACCGGCTGGCGGGTGAGCTGCTCGGGTGCCATGTAAAAAATGCTGCCCATCACCGTGCCGGCCTGGTCCTCGGTCTGCTTGCGCGCGGTCTTGCCGGCGCGCGCGAGTCCGAAGTCGATGATCTTTGACTGGAAGCGTCCGCCAGGCAGGCGCTCGACCTTGATGTTCTCGGGCTTGATGTCGCGGTGCAGGATGTGGTTTTGATGCGCGGTGAGGAGGCCTTCGAGCGCCTGGTTCGCCAGCTCCTTAAAGTCATCGTAACTCAGTGGTCCGCGCGCGAGCATGTCTGAGAGGTCCTCGCCCTCGAGCAACTCCATGACGATGTACAATCCCTCCGCATCGCCTCCCACGTCAAAGATGGTGACGATGTTGGGGTTGCGCATTGATGCGAGTGTGTCGGCCTCGCGGCGCAGCTCGGTGGCCTCGGGATCAGCGCTGTTTGCCTCGGCGGCGGAGAGCAGGCGCTTGATGGCCACCCAGCGTTTGAGCTGCGTGTCATAGGCACGAAAAACAGCGCCGACACCGCCCGCCCCGAGTTTCTCGTATATTTTGTATCGCTGCTCCGCCATTCGGCTCGAATTAATGGAGTACGCTAGCAGAAGGGTTTTCCGCTGCCAATCCCTGATCTGCACGAAATAGCAGCTCCGCAGCACGGCTGCCCAATTCTCTGGAAGGCAACTTCCTCGTCCTCGTTTTGTCTCATAAGCCATCGCATGAAAACAAATCCCTCATTCACCAGACGCCGGATTCTCGAGCGCATAAGCGCCTCCGCCGCCGCCCTGGGTTTTCCCACGATCATCCCGCGTCCGCTCTCGGCAAAGACGGACGGCCCGCGCCATCGGAGCGCGTCGCATTAGCCGTCATCGGCGCGGGCGGGCGTGGCACCGCTGTGATGCAGGGCTTTCTCAATGACGAGCGCGTGCAGATCATCGCCGTGTGCGATGTGGATCGCGGCTCAGACCGCTACAATCAGGCCATCTGCAAAAAGCAGGGCAATCTCGGCCGCGAGCCAGCGCGAGATCTGGTGAACAAAAAATACAGCACGACAGGCTGCGCCACGCACCTCGACTTCCGCGAGGTGCTCGCGCGTGCTGATGTCGATGCCGTGCTCATCGCCACGCCCGATCACTGGCACGCTCTGCAAGCCATCGCTGCGGCGCGTGCGAAGAAAAATGTGTATTGCGAGAAGCCCATCTCTCTCACCATCGAGCAAGGCCGCGTGATGTCGCGCATCGTGAAGGAGAGTGGCGTGGTGTGGCAGACCGGCAGCCAGCAGCGAAGCGACGTGGCGTTCCGCACCGCGTGCGAGTTCGTGCGCAATGGCCGCATCGGAAAGCTCAAGCTCGTGCGCGTCGGCCTCGCCAGTGACAATCGCGACAACAACGGCAACGCCGCGCGCACCGCGCCCGAGCCGGTGCCTGATGGCCTCGATTACGAAAGATGGCTCGGCCCCGCGCCCGACGCGCCGTATTGCCCCGCGCGCCTGCACTCGAACTGGCGCTGGATCTACGATTACTCTGGCGGGAACATCACCGACTTCGGCGCGCACCACCTCGACATCGTGCAGTGGGCGCTCGACACCGAGCGCACCGGGCCGGTGCTCTTTGAGAACTTCAAAGCCTCGTGGCCGCCGCAGGGCGGACTTTACAACACGCCGCCGGCATTCTCATTCGAGTTCGCCTACGCAGACGGCACGCGCGTGCAGGTGGCGGACAAAATGGACTTCGGCTCTGGCATCAGTTTTGAAGGAGAATCCGGCACCATTAGCGTGACGCGCGGCGGCCTGAAGATCGAGCCGCTCTCACTGCGCAAGCCGCTCACCGCGACGGACAAACGTCTCTTCGAAAGCAAAGATCACTTCCGCAATTTCATCGACGGCTGCTTGAAGAAAGCCCCGCTCGCCACCGACATCGAAGTCTCCCACCGCAGCATCAGCATCGCGCACCTCGCGAACATCGGCCTGCGATTGAAGCGCGAAAAACTGCGCTGGGATCCGGCTGCGGAATCGGTCATCGATGACCCCGAAGCCCAGGCCATGCTCAGCCGCCCTATGCGCGGAGAATGGCGGCTGGGGTGAGGGCTCAGCGAACCCCAAATAAACCTTCGTTTCCGAAGGAAAAACCGCTTTCAATCACCCCTGCGCTCGCTATCTAAAAAGCGCGGTCATCGAGCACGTTTCCAGAGAGGTTTTTTGGGATGGATTCAGGCGATGAAACCCCGCGCCACAACTCCCCATGCCAGACGAAATCAACGACCTCGCCAACACCACCCATGTCGCCGCCGGACAGGCGTATGGAGCGGAGCAAATCCAGCACCTCGAAGGCCTCCGTGCCGTCCGCATGAGGCCCGGCATGTACATCGGCGATCCCGATGAGCGCGGCCTCCACCATTGCGTTTTCGAGGTCGTCGATAACTCCATCGACGAGCATCTCGCCGGCAACTGCAACAACGTCTGCGTCACCATCCACACCGACGGCTCCATCAGCATCCTCGACGACGGCCGCGGCATCCCCGTGGAGATGCACTCAAAGGGCGTGCCCACCGTCGAACTCGTGCTCACCAATCTTCACGCGGGCGGCAAATTTGGCGACGGCGCGTACGAGTTCTCCGGCGGCCTCCACGGCGTCGGCGCAAAGTGCGTCAACGCGCTCTCCGACTGGTTCAAGTGCGAGGTCTATCGGGACGGAAAAATCTACACCATCGGCTTCGAGCGCGGCATCACCACCGAGCCGCTCACCGTCCTGGGCGATCTCGACGATCCGAAGCAGACAGGGACGAAAATCACCTTCTTCCCCGATGCCACTATCTTCACCATCACGACGACGTTTAATTTCGACCGACTCATGGTTCGCCTCCGCGAGCTGGCCTTCCTGAATCCGGGCATCCGCATCCTGCTCACCGACGAGCGCGCCGATCCGCCCCGCGAGGAGATGCTGCATTACAAAGAGGGTGTGAAGCAATTCGTGCGCGAGATGGGCGCCGACAAAGACAAGGTGCACCCCGAGCCAATCGCGCTCGCGGGCCGCCGCGAAGTCGTGATCGATGACAAGCCGAAATTCATCCTCGTTGATTCCGTCCTGCAATATAACAAGGGCCTCAGCGAGCAGACGCTTTGCTACGCCAACGCCATCCCGAATCCCGACGGCGGCACGCATTACTCCGGCCTCAAGACTGCGCTCACCAAGTCGGTGAAACAGTACATCAACGCCAACCCCAAGCTCTTCAAAGAAAAGCTCCCCGACATCGAGGGCGACGACTGCCGCGAAGGTCTCATTTGCGTGCTCAGCGTGAAGCTGCCTAATCCGCGCTTCAACTCGCAGACCAAAGTGAAGCTCGTGAACGGCGAGGTCGAGGGCGTGGTGAACTCCGTCGTGTATGAGGGCCTCACGCGGTTCTTCGACGAGAACCCCGATGTCGCCAGCGAGGTCATCAAGAACATCATCATCGCCGCGAAATCACGCGAGGCCGCGCGCAAAGCCCGCGAGGCCATCCGCAAAGACGCGATGAGCAGCGGCGGCCTGCCCGGCAAACTCGCCGACTGCTCCGAGCGCGATCCATCGAAGACCGAGCTGTTCATTGTCGAGGGCGACTCCGCCGGCGGCTCCGCCAAGATGGGCCGCAACCGTCACAACCAGGCGATCCTGCCGTTGCGCGGCAAGCTCATCAACACCGAGAAAGCGCGCCTCGAGAAGGTGCTCCAGAACAAGGAAATCCAAACCATGATCACCGCCATCGGCACCGGCATCGGCGGCGACAGCGAGGTGGAAGGCAGCTTTAATCTGGAAAAACTCCGATACCACAAGATCGTCATCATGACCGATGCCGACGTGGACGGCTCGCACATCCGCACCTTGCTGCTCACGTTTTTCTTCCGCCAAATGCCCGAGTTGGTGAAGCGCGGTCACATCTATGTCGCCCAGCCGCCGCTGTATCAGGTCACCCGCCGCAAGAAGCACGACTACGTGCTGAACGACCGGCTGATGAAGCAAACGCTGACCGACCTCGGGATCGAGGAGATGAAGCTGGTCGTCCGCGACCCCGACACGGCGATGGACGTGCGGACGATCGCGGGCGTCGAGTTGCGGCGGGTGATCGAGCTGCTGAACAAGCAGGAGGAGCTGGTCCGGGTGATCGGCCGCCGCGGCATCGACTTCGCCGACTTCCTGGCCGCCCGGCGGGACGGCAAGCTGCCGATGTACCGGGCGGTGGTCGACGGCCTCGACCGGTTCTTCCACACGGCGGCCGAGCGGGACGCGTACCTGAAGGAGGAGAAGTTCCTGCCGGACGAGGC
>JANPIW010000289.1:0-6420 GCA_031425215.1 Verrucomicrobiaceae bacterium | reverse complement strand
TTCTGCCACGACTTCGAGTCCGTCGATCTTCGCGGGATCACCGTGGTATTCCCAGCCGATGAGTCCGGGAATGGAGTCGCCCTTTTTCATGTCAGTGCCCTCAAACATCCAGTGCTCCGGCCTCGCGCATGTCCAGTCGCCGCCGCCATTGACGGGGATGACATTGATCGCGCCCATGAGCAGTCCCTCGTCGGGTCCGATGCCAGCCTCGTGGCCGGCAAAGTCCTTCAGCTCACCCCAGCCGCCGCTCGCACGCGCAACCCGCGCGTAACCGCCGTAGGGACCATCGCGGCGGATGACGCGTTTTTCCTGTCCCGCCGTGCCCGGCCGCAGCGGCGTGACCCAGCACACGGAGTTGCCGGAGAGAAAGAGCAGACTCACGCCCGCATCGCGCATGGCGGCGGCGCTGTGATACTGCCGGATGTCCCAGTATTCGTCGTGACCCACGCTGATGAATGCCTTGCACTTTAATCCACGCTCAGGCGTGATCATGTCGCTGTTGCCGCCGTAACTCACATCATAGCCGTGCTGCTCGAGCCAGAACGCGAGCGGGAACTCAAAGCACAACCATTCGCCGCTGCCGACGGACTGCGGGTTCTCGTAAATCTGCCGGTACTTGCCGTAAGGCCGGTCAAAACTCACATCCACATTCGGCCCGAACGTCCAGCCAGGAGACACTCCGTCATCGTAAAGCGAGAATGTGTCCGGCCAGCGGTTGTAAGCCTGCCAGGTGTTGTCGCTGCATTGCAGCAGGATGTCCGCCTTGCGATCATCAGTGACGATGAAGACGATGTAGCTCTGCCAGTACGGCTCGTCCGCGCTCGCGGGCAAAGTGGTGAGCCGTCCAAGGTACACGCCGCTGATCCAGTCCGCCGGAATGGTGAGCGATGTGGTTTTCTCCCAGCGGCACTCGCGCAAACGCCGGTCGCCGATCTCAGGCACCAGTTGTTCCCTGCCCTCAAACGGCCCCAGCTCCCTCATCAGTCGCGCGCCGCGTCCGCCATAATATCCGGTGCGGAAAATCTCGATCTTGAACCGCGCGACCGGCCTCGTGCTCACGAAGATGTCGAGCGCCTCGCCCGCCTTCAGCGACTGGCGCGAACACCAGCCCTCGATGAGCGGAGAGCGGACGCCCTCAGTCTTGTCCAGCCGCATCCGCGTGAGCTGCCAGTCGCGTGAACCTTCGAGCGCGTTCTCCTTTTGAATCACATTCATGTGCCGAGTATAAGGCCGTCACCCAGCGCTCCTTTCCATGTCCTCGCCCTTCCACACCGCACGCATCGTCCGCGGTCACCGCGTCGCCTCCGGCATGAACGGCGATCCGCGTTTCCCCGGCGGGACGATCGCAATGCAGTTGCCGCACTTTCTCAGGCTCGGCCTTGATGTGTCGCGCTTTCATCCAGGCACGCTCAATGTCTCCATCGCGCCGCTGCATTACCGCGTGTTGCAGCCCCGGCTCACCTTTCGCGATCTCCAATGGCATCCCTCCGAGCCTGCGGAGAGCTTTTCATTCCTCGACTGCAAAATCATAATTGCCCAACGGACGCACGACGCGCTGATCTACCTTCCGCACCCGGAGACAAAGCCGGAGCATTTTCAAGCGCCCGACGTGCTGGAGCTGCTGGCGCCCTGGATCGAAGGGCTCAGGTACGGTGACGAAATTCAAATCCAGGCCGACCCGGCGCAGATAGTTTTCGAGAGCGCCTCATTTCATCAAAACGTGTTTTGACAAAACACGTTTTGATAAACTGCGATTAGGAACCCGACTTGAGATCATAGAGAGCCGCCAGCGTGTGCGTGCGCACATGCGCGGGTTTCGAGCCTGCTCTTTGCGAGCGCACGAAGAGCCGGCGACTGATCGTGGCGTTGCGCTTGTTCGGGTAGAGGGGAATTTTCCTCTCCAACTCGGCGGCCAGCGCGGTCATGGAGGACACATCGCCCCATTTGCACTCTCCGAGATCCGTCACGCCGTCCTTGCGCACGCCGACCACGTCGATCTGCACCTCCTTGCTCCAATACTCGCCGCAATCGAACGCCGAGCGCACTCCCTCGGCGATGTAGATGCGCGGCAGGCACTCGCGGCACAGCCTCTCAAAGCAGCGCCCATAATACGCCTCAAGCCCCGGCTTGATCACCTCAGTAAAACCATGCTGCGGACCCAGGAGCTTCAGCACGCTCTGGTGCGGGAAGATGAACCGGAACCAGAAGCGCAGGAATGGATCATCCAGCGCATAGCGCACCGAGCGCACGCTAGGCCGCGTGTCCGTGAGCGGATGGCGGCGCTGCACGTAGCCGAGATCTACGAGCGTGGTGAGATGGTAGTTCAGGGCGCGCACGTCGATGCCGCTGGTGGTCGATAGCTGCGCCGGGGCCGTCTTGCCCTGCGCCAGCGCCATGAGCACCGCGTGATAAGGCATGAGATCGCGCAGCTCCTCGCGCAGCAGAAACTCCGGCTCACGCGACAGAACGCCGATCTCGTCGAGAATGCTCGCCACGATGTTTTGCTCCACGGACCGGCTCTGATCGAAGGCCAGCAAATACATTGGGATGCCGCCGCAAATGCCGTACACCTTCGCCTGATCCGTGACGGAGTAATGGGGATGGAACTGCGCGGCCTCGAGGTGATTAAAGGGGCGCAGCAAAATCTGCGCGGTGCGCCGGCCGAAGAGCGGACTTTTCTTTCCCAGCACCTCGCGCTCCATGAAGCCGAGATACGAGCCGCAGAGGATGAGCATCACACGGCCTGATTTCGACCAGTAACGGTCCCACATCTCCTGGATGACCGAGGTCAGCTCCGTCGCTCCTTCAGCCATCCACTGGAACTCATCGAGCACGAGAATGAGCTTTCGTTTCCCCTTCCAGCGCTTCACCACCATGTCCAGCGCCTCGCGCCAGCCGGCCACCCGCGCCTGCGCGATCAAGGGCTCGTCAAGCGCGCGCGCCGCCGTCTCCAGGAACTCGCTGATCTGCGTCTCGCCCGGCGCGCGCTTGCCCACAAAGTAGATGCCGCCCTTGTCCTTCATGAAGTGGACGATCATCTCGCTCTTGCCCACGCGCCGCCGCCCATAGACCGGCAGAAAAGCTGATGCCGGCTTCCGCCATGCGTCCTCAAGCGCGGCCATTTCCCGTTTGCGACCCCGGAAGGTTTTCATGCCAGAACATGTTTCATCAAAGTATGTTTTGTCAAAACGTACTTTGATGACTTGCAGCATCCGTGGTGCCAGGTGATTCTTGAATCAACCGGAAGACCTCAATAAGCCCCGGTCTGACGCATTCCGAGCGAGGATGCCGTGGGCACATATCCACCGTTGCTGCCGCCGCCGATCAATCCGGACGCGTTGTTGTCCAGGCCGCCGACGTTCCCGCCCACCTGGCCTCGCGGCTGGTAAAAGCTGCCGCCCGCGCTGCCGCCCTGCTGGAGCGGCACCGGGGAAAAGTTTCCCGGAGTGGGAAGCCCCAGCAGCATGCGCTCGTTTTCCGCGAGCTGATGGTTCGTCCACGCGGAGTTCGTCGCTCTTTTGGCGATGAGGTCCTCCATCGCCGCCTTCTGCTCCTTGTATTCCGCCTCGCTCATCTCACCGCGCGCCTTTCTGTTTTCCATCTCGGTGATCTGCGGCTGCATGATGGCGCGCTGCTGCGCTATGTAGCGGTCCAGGTCCTTGGCGGTGGGGATCGTCTCCTTCTGAGATGAACAAGATGCGAGGACGAGGAGAAGCGCGGCGGCCAGGAGGCGCGACGAGTTTGATGCGGACGGTTTCATGGGGTGCAGGTTACGCCTGACGATGGTGATTTCAAACCAAAGGATGGTTGCGAGGACACACGCGCCGCATTTGATGCCCGCACGCACAACACGCCGCCATGCTGAAACCCACCGACATCGGACGCAAACTCTCCGGCCCCAGCGGAATCCAGGAGCTGATGGAGGATCTCGGCCAGGCGCTCTCCACTGATCCGGCTATGCGGATGCTGGGCGGTGGAAATCCCGCCGCCATCCCGGCCATGCAGGCGCTGTGGCGCGAGCGTGTGCGGGAGATGCTCGATGATGGCGGCACGCTTGATCGCGCGCTGGGAAACTACGATCCGCCGGGCGGCAATCCGCGCTTCCGCGGGGCATTCGCGGACTTTCTCCAGCGAAACTGCGGCTGGGATGTCACCGCGAAAAACGTCGTGGTGATGCCGGGCGGACAGACAGCGTTTTATTATTTGTACACGCTGCTGGCCGGATCGAGCGGATCGACGAAGCGGCGCATCCTGTTTCCGATCACGCCGGAGTACATCGGCTACGCGAATCAGGCGCTGGAGCCGGGTTCGTTCGTGGCCGTGAGACCGCGCATCGAGGAGCGCGACGGCAATGTCTTCAAATACCGCATCGACTTTGACCGGCTGCGCGTCACTGACGACATCGCGGCGATCTGCCTTTCGTGTCCGACGAATCCCACGGGCAACGTCATCGACGCGGACGAGCTGGCGCATCTCCGCCAACTCGCTCGCTCGCACGACATCCCGCTCATTCTCGATCAAGCGTATGGCCTCCCCTTCCCTGGCGCGATTTACGTCGATGCGGAGCCCGTGTGGGACGAGGGCATGATTGTATCCATCAGCCTCTCCAAGCTCGGGCTGCCGGGCACGCGCACCTCCGTCATCGTCGCGCGCGAGGAGATCACCACCGCGCTGGCGAACATGAACGCCGTGATCGCGCTGGCGAACGGCAACATCGGCCAGGCGATGCTGCAGCCCTTTCTCGCAGGCGACACGCTGCCGCGTCTCTCTCGCGAGGTGATCCGACCTTTCTATGAGGAGCGCGCAAAGAAAGCCGCCGCTGTTTTGCACGAGAAACTCGGCGGCCGCGCCGCCTATGCTCTGCACGCGAGCGAGGGCGCTTTCTTCCTCTGGCTCTGGCTCAAGGAGCTGCCTGTCACCGCCGCCGAGCTGTATCAGCGGCTCAAGCGCCGCAAAGTCCTCGTCGTGCCGGGCCATTATTTTTTCTTCGGCCTCGACGAGCCTTGGGCGCATCAGGACCAGTGCCTGCGCATCACTTACTCCCAGGACGAGCGCGTGGTGCGCGAGGGGCTGGAGATCATCGCGGATGAGATCATCTCGCTCACAAGAGTCTGAGGGCGAGTCGCCCTCAGTACAATCCGCCGAGCCTTTCTCCGACTTCATGCGGCGCGCGCTCTTTGATCCGCAGTGCGGCTACTATGCGCGGCACATCCGTGGCATCGGCGCGCGTGGAGATTTCGCCACCTCAGCATCGCTCTCGCCGCTGCTGGGTAAAGCCATCGCGGGCTGGCTCCGGGAAGTGTCGGCCAGCCAGCCCGATGTGCGCGCCGTCATCGAGATCGGCGGTGGTGATGGCTCGCTCATGCGCGTGGTGCGCGCGGCTCTCGGCTGGTGGCAGCGGAGAAAATTCACATTCCACATGGTCGAGGCATCACCGGCGCTGCGCGAGAAGCAGGCGGCGCTCCTCGGCCCGCAGGTGCTGTGGCATGACTCTCTCGAAGAAGCGCTCGATGCCGTGAGCGGGCGTGCCTTCATTTATCACAACGAGCTGCTCGACGCGCTGCCAGTTGATCTCGTGCAGTGGGATGCAGGCGCGCAAATGTGGCGTGAGATTTGGATCAACCATTCAGCCGAGGAGTTGCGTCCGCTTGGGCTCGCTGATGCATCTCCTTTCTCCACATTGCGCGACTGGCCCGCGCCGCCGCATGACAAACAGCGCTGCGAGCTGCACACCGGCATCCGCGACTGGCTGCGCGGCTGGGCGCCGCATTGGAAGCGCGGCGCGATGCTCGCCATCGACTACGGCGGCGAGTTTCCCGCAATGTATCATCGCCGTCCGCGCGGCACGTTGCGCGCTTACCTGATGCATCAGCGGCTCGAAGGCGCGGAGGTTTATCAAAACATCGGCAGGCAGGACATCACGGCTGATGTGAATTTCACCGACCTGGCGCGATGGTGCCGCGAGGTTGGTTTTGCGGACGTGAAAGTCGAATCACAGTCCGGCTTTATCAGCGCGCATGCTGGAGGGAAAGCGCGCCGCGAGAATGCAGCCGCTCATTTCATCACGGACGACGCCGGCGCGGGCACGGCCTTCAAATGCCTGACCTGCGTGGCTCCAGGCTGGCGCGAGTGATGCGGTCGCTCAGCGCAGGCTGGCAATGCCTCGCTCGAGTTTGAAGAGCTGCATCACCTCATCATCTGACAGCGCGCGATCAAACACCGCGAGATCATCCTGCCATCCGACATACGACGCCCCCAGCACGAGCGCGACGGAAGCCGGGTCCCAGCCAAGTGACAAATCCCAGTTCTCGATGCGACCTTGCAGCTTGCCGTCGAGGAAAAGACTGCCGCCCGGCTTTGCTGCCTTGCTGTTCACATTCGAGAGCGTGAATGCCACATGCGTCCAGGTGTCGCGCGTGA
>JANPIW010000288.1:0-8052 GCA_031425215.1 Verrucomicrobiaceae bacterium | reverse complement strand
CCCACTTCGCACCCGAGATGCTGCATCAGGCGCTGGACCTCTACCGCACCCAGTTTCGTCCTTCCACCCAGTTGGAAAAGCCTCATGTGATGATCGGCGTGAACATCTTCGCCGCTGACACGGATGAGGAGGCGAGTCGTCTCTTCACCTCGCTGCAGCAGGTGTTTCTCAACCTCATCCGGGGCCGGCCCACGCAACTGCAACCGCCCGTCGATGACATCAACCGGCTCTGGAATCCAGTGGAGGCGGCGCAGGTGGACCGCATGACCCGCTGCTCCGCCGTGGGTGGTCCGGACACCTTCCGCGCGCAGATCGAAAACCTGCTGCATGAAACCAAGGCTGACGAGATAATCGCTACCGCGCATATTCATGATCAACAGGCGCGGCTGCGCTCCTTTGAGATCGGTGCCGGCGTATTTGAAGATCTCCGGCATTCGCGTTCCTGACACGTTCCCGCTTCACCCACCAACAACTCAACCCACCTCACACCCCACGGGATACAGACAACTCGGCGGCTCAGGCTTGAAAGTCCCCGCTCTCACACTCGGCACAGGCACCTTCGGTGGCGGCACGGAATTCTTCAAAGAATGGGGCGAGACCGATGTCGCGGAAGCCTCACGCTTCATCGACATCTGTCTGGAGCATGGGCTGAACATGTTTGACTCGGCGGACATCTACTCGAACGGCCTCGCGGAGGAGATTCTCGGCCAGGCGATCAAGGGTCGCCGCGATCAGGTGCTCATCTCCACCAAGGGCACCTTCCGCTTTGGCGAAGGACCGAACAACGTCGGCTCCTCCCGCTGGCACCTCATCCGCTCCGTGGAAGCCAGTCTCAAGCGCCTCGGCACCGACTACATCGACCTCTATCAACTGCATGGCTTCGATGCCATGACACCCGTGGAGGAAGCTGTGGGCACGCTGGATGACCTCGTGCGGGCAGGGAAGATCCGTTACATCGGCGTGTCGAACTTCTCCGGCTGGCATCTCATGAAATCGCTGGCCCATGACGACAAGTTCGGCGTGACACGCTATGTGGCCAACCAGACCTACTACTCGCTCATCGGTCGTGAGTATGAGTGGGAGCTGATGCCGCTGGGTGTGGATCAAAAGGTCGGCGCGGTGGTGTGGAGTCCGCTGGGCTGGGGCCGCCTCACTGGCAAGATCCGCCGCAACGCACCGCGTCCGGAAAGCAGCCGACTCAATCACAAGCTGAGCAAGGAAATGGGTCCGCAGGTGGACGACGAGTTTCTCTACCAAGTCGTGGATGCCCTGGATGAAGTGGCCGCTGAAACCGGCAAGTCCGTGCCGCAGGTGGCGCTGAACTGGCTGCTGCAGCGCCCCACCGTCTCTTCACTGATCATCGGTGCCCGCAATGAAGAGCAACTCCGCCAAAACCTCGGTGCCGTGGGTTGGAATCTCACCACCGAGCAGGTGGCGAAACTCGACGCCGCGAGCGCAAAGCCGAAAATCTATCCTTATTGGCACCAAAGCGGATTCGATGAGCGGAACCCGTTTCCGACCCAGTAACTCTGACCTCCAACAGGAGGCTGAAACGAAATCGTGCTGCGATCCGCGAGCTTGGACTGGTGAGGCGAAGTCTGTGCCAGCCTCGCTCATGCACACGTTCGCCGATCTCGCCAAAGTCCTGAATCGGTCCACGGTGTACCTCTCCCGCCTGGCACCGCGGTGTAAACTGCCCACGTTCTACTGTGCTGGGTACTCGGAGGGATATCGAGAGCACCACGGCCATCACCGGCACGATCAGCGCATCTATCGGCGGCGCGGCGGGTTTCGCCCTCAACAGCACCTCGCGGACCGCGATGCCCCGTGCACCTCGCGCGCAGCGAGGTTTGTGACAGATGTCCCTGAGACCGTGCCGCCGAGCGCCGCCGCGTTACGGTACGTTGAGGACGCCTGGCGAACCGTTGTCAGACCGCTCGCTGACCCGGGTCAAATAAGTGGCATGGAGTCAGCCTCGCCACCATTGGCGGCGAAAGGAATCGCCGGTCTATTGGCGTGTGCAGGGGCAGGATTTCGTCATTGAGTTCCTGCACAGCCTCAATGACACCACGCACGTTCACACTGTCTGGCGCGACTTCACGCAGGACTTCGGCGCACACATCGGTGATGCCGGGCAGCCTACCACTGCCGCCGCGCCTGACCGCACCGTGCCCACCATCGCCCAAACCTTTTCGACGCTCGATGCCAACAAAGACGGCGCGCTCACCGCCGATGAAAGCAGCCCCCAACTCCGCGACCGCATCATGCGCGGTGATGCCGCCAAGGATGGCCGCGTGACCAAAGATTAGCTGCCCGAGGCAAGAAAGCGCGCGGGACTGCCTGCAAATTAAGTGGCGGGCTTAACCTTCCCGTCGCATCACTACCATGTGAAATATTCCCCACGACATATTCTTCTTTCCATCATTCTCGTGGCCGCGACTGCCTCTTTTGTCGAAGCGGCCACTGAAGACATCATCCTCAGTGATGACAAACGTGGAATCACCATCGAGTGCCGCGTCCACTTTCCAACGCAGGGAGAAAAGCTGCCGCTGATCATCTTTTCGCATGGGTTCGGCGCGGATCGCACTGCCTTTACGCCGATTGCGCAACATTGGGCAGAGCATGGTTACGCCGTCCTGCATCCATCACACATCGATGGATTCGGCAAGAGCAAGGGCAAGGGGGCGGGCCTTCCCGCCGGCGGTCTTCCCGCGCTGATGAAAAATGCTTCGTTGAAGATCGAGAACCGTGTGAGTGACCTCACGTTTATCCTCGATTCGCTTGATCAGCTCGCAGCCAAATTGCCCACGCTAAAAGACCGCATTGACCGCAACCACATCGGCGTCGGGGGTCACTCCCTTGGTGCTTATACGGCGATGCTCATCGGCGGCGTTACGGCGGACATCGGCGACGTCAAAGCGCGGAGCTTTAAGGATGCAAGGGTGCGTTGCATCCTGCCGATCTCTGGTCAGGGGACGGGCCAGCAAGGATTGACCGAATCGAGTTGGTCCGCACTCACGATCCCGATGCTGACCATAACAGGCTCACTGGACAAGGGAGCGGGTGGACAGGGGCCAGAGTGGAAGAAAGAGCCGTTCAGATTCAGCCCCGCTGGAGATAAGTATCTCGTTTTCATCGAAGGCGCGAATCACGTGTCCTTCGGCGGGACAGGTCCAGGTGCCATCTCCGACGTAGTGAAGGCTGCCTCGCTGGCGTTCTGGGATGCTTATTTGAAGAATGATCCCACTGCAAAATCTTCGCTGAGAAGTGGCTCGGCGCTCGAAAAATGGAAGGCAATGGCCAACATTCAATCGAAGTGAACGCCTACCGCGCTTGTGCTGGAGGGAACGTGGTCAGGTTGGTAGCGCCCGCCAAGCAAAGGAACATCCTATTGAAATGAAACCGCTCTTCTTCAGCCTGGGCCTGCTGGCGTTCCTTGTGCAAGGAGCTGGTGCGCAGACGGCACAATCTTATCAGGATCCCCCTGCCACTGCCGATGAACCGATGGCGGCCGCATTTTCGGCGCGGGCTGCGGCACTCTCGCTGGATCGCGGCATGGATCTGTGGCAGCAGGAAAACCGCTGCATTCAGTGCCACGCAAACATGCACTACGGCCTTGCGCGGCCCTTGCTCAACCATGTGCTGCCGCAGCCGACGGCGTATGACGACTTGTTGCGGGAGCTTGTCGAGCAACGCTGGCCGGAGAAAGGCCTGCGTTACCCGATGGAACCCGTCGTCGTCTCTATGGCGCTCGTGGCGGAAGACAACGCTCATGGTCGCAAGCTGCGGAGTGTGACACGCAAAGCGCTGGTAACCATGCTCGGCACGCAACGGCGCGATGGCGGCTGGACCTGGAATCCAGGTGCTCCGAAAGCGTTCATTCGCGAATACGAGGGCACGCTGCTGGCCGCGCTGAACGTCGCCTGCGCGCCCGATGATTTTCGTAACACTGCAGGCGCGCGCGTCGCGCTTGAGCGCATCCGCGCCTACTTCACGCAGCATCCGGCACCCAGCGCGCATGGTGAAGCGATGCTGCTTTGGGCGTCAACGCACATCGAAGGTCTCGCAGACGACCAACAGCGCTCGGCGATCATTCAAAAACTGCTAGCGCTGCGCTCTCCTGATGGTGGCTGGGCGATCGGAAACCTCATCGTCGGCACACAGACCTTCGAGCACTTGCAAACGGATTCCAAGCGCCTCAGTGACGCCTATGCGACGGGCTTTGTCATTCATGCGCTCCGCCGGTCGGGATTCGCCGCTGATGACGCACGGCTTCGCCCCGGCGTCCAATGGCTGAAAACTCATCAGCGAACCAGTGGACGCTGGTTTGTCCCGAGTTTGAGCGGACGCCGCAATCATCTGCTCTCCAACTCCGCCACTGCCTGGGCCGTAATCGCCCTGGAGTCGTGCGGAGAAATCCCCAAACCTTGAAACGCCCCACGGCGACGCCGAGCGTATCCGCGACACTCACGCCAGAGCCGGAGGAGTAGCTTCGACAAGAACAGCGTCGATTTCTCGTCGCGAGGTGTCCGTTTCCACTCCAACACGTCATGGAACCTGTGGCAGGATAACCAGTCACGAAGACGACGCGTCTCCGCACCACGCGGCAGAATCTTCCATTGCTAAGATTCGCCGCGTGGCTGTCATGATTGTAAATGACAGCACCGGATTCACACACACTCCGCGTCCAGCAGCACTTCGTGCGGCACCAAACGTCGTTGAAGGCGTTTGTGCTGGCGCTGGCACCGGGGTTCGCGGACGCGGAGGATGTGTTGCAGGAGGCATTTCTCACGATCACGGAGAAGGCGGGGAAGTTTGAGGAGGGGACGAATTTCTTCGCGTGGGCATGTGCCATCGTTCGGTTCAAGGTGCTGGAGCATCAGCGCCGTTCACGGAAGACGATGGCGCTTTCGGATGATGTGCTGGCAGCGCTGGAGGCATCCGCTCCGACGGCGGTGTTTTTTGAGCAGCGACTCGCGGCTCTCGACGGCTGTGTCGAGAAGCTGCCGGTGCGGGCGCGTGAGATCGTCAAGCTGCGCTATCACGGCGAGCACGGTGCCGAAGCGATTGCGCGACGGCTCGACTGGACGGCGAATTCAGTCAGTGTGGCCCTGAGCCGGGCGCGGGAGACTTTGCGCGATTGTGTGCAACGAACCCTTCAACATGAGGAGGCAGCAGCATGAATGACGAACACCTGACGCGATTGATCGAGGCCCATCTCGAAGGCTCGCTGGATGAAACCACGCACGCCGAGCTGGAGCGCCTGTTACTGGAATCTGAATCCGCCCGCCGCCAGTTTTGGGAACATGCGGCAGTGCATGGGCAATTGCATGAGGTGGCAAAGCTGAAATGGTCTTCGGCGCGTGAGCCTTTGCCGCAGCCACGCTTGGTCTGGCGTTCGCTCTGGACTCGAGTGCTGCGTCCGGTGCCGCTGGGGTTCGCGGCGTTTTTCATCGGCGCGGTGTCGGGGTCGTTGGTTTATGCCCATTTCAGCACGCCGCTGAGTATCGCAGTGCCACTAGCGAATGCGGGTTTTGAATCCACCATTACGCCCGGCACCAATGGTTTCCCAGAAATCCTAGGCGCCTGGAGCGGTGATCTCTGCCGCGTCACGCAGGCCGACCAGGGCATTATACCGCGCGAAGGTGCGCACATGCTGCGCTTTCTCCGCCCCGTAGCGGAGGGAGAGCGATCACAGGAAGGCTTCACTGTGGCCGATCAATGGCTGCTCCTGGATGTGCGCACACTGCCTGCGATGGATGAAAGCTCTGCGGTGGTGCTCTCTGCCTTCTTCAATCGCTCGCAGGACTCCACAGCCGCGAACAATCGCTTCGGCGTCGCCTTGTATGCCTTCAAGGGCAGTGTCGCGGACGCACCCAGTCTCTGGCACGACGTCAACTCGCGTGCACTGGCCTTTGCGGAATCCGAATTGCCGACAGACAGCGATCCCCGCACTTGGGAGCGTGGTGAAACACGTCTGCAACTTCCACCCGATGCTGACCTGCTCATCGTGCGCATCCATGCGTTTAAGCAGCATTGGCATGATGACGCCACGCCTGATCTCCTCGGTCACTATGCCGATGAGGTGCGGCTGGAGATCCAATCTACTACCCCATGAACCCATGCACCCTCCGTATCTGCTGCCTTCTCGTTTTACAGACATGTCATGCCTTGGGCGCTGATCCCGCCAGCCAGTCTGTCCAAGAAGATGATTGGTCACTACCAGACTGGGTGCGACCCAAGCCGGATGTCATTGGCTTCTATGGTGCGAATCCACCGGACGTGCCGGGTCAAACGCTAAAGCTCATTACCCAGCGATGGAGTGATGTGAATCCGCACGAGGGGGTATTTGACTGGTCTGAACTGCGCCGGGCACTAAACAAAGGCCACAGCATCTATTACAGGCTGGAGAACTCCCACGTCATTCATTGTCCAAAATGGCTCGAGCAAAAGCATCCCGACCTGAATGGCACTTACTTAACGGGGTCGATGGACGGTTTGAACGGCATGATCACGAGGGCTGGAGGGTCGAATTTGCCGCTTAAGTAAGTGCCATTCCATCCCGACCTCAAACAGCAAATCTTCGATGGCGATGAAACCGGCGACAATTGGGAGCAGAAGACAGGAGGCACTTACTATCCGCTCTGGCACCCTGGTTTCACCGCAGCTTTCCGTGCCTTGCTCATCAGCTTGAAAGATTCGGGCCTGACGCAGCATGAAAACTTTCGCTTCTGGTATATCCCCGGCGCTTGGGCTTGGGGCGAGTTTGGCGTGGATTTTGTGGATGAAATGAAAGCATCCGGCATGAAGCCTCATGACTTCATGGTCTGGTGGCGCACCACTCTGGACGCCTATGTGGATACAGTGGGGTCTTCTCACTCGGGGAAGCTCATGTTCACCGGCCAGGACAACCTACCTCTCTGCGACGGCGATCTCGAATGGAGGCGCGCACTGGGACGCGAGGTGCAAAGGGAGGCGGTGCAACGCGGCTGTGGCACCCGCTACGGCCTGTTGGAGAAGTTCGACTTCCTCGTCGGCGACATGCCGCACTACGGACTACCCGCCGTTCTAGTGGGAGACGTGCACTATCAAATCGCGGATGAAGATGCGCCCATGATTGCCGATGCTTCGCGCTGGATCGGCAGCGAGAATGAGGAGCTTGGCAACTCCAACATCCCATGGAAGAACTATTACCAGCTCAAGATGACGGCGCTGCGCACGCTCCAGCTTCGTGTGGATACGGTCTTCATGGCGGCGAAGGTGTGGAGCGCCGCGCCCGAGATGCATCACTACATGATGAAGACCTTGAGTCGCACCCCGCAGGATTCACCCGATGCCTGGTGCGCTCTGCGCGAGTGGCAGGATGTTTATCAGCGCTGGAGCGGCAATGATGTGAAGGGGGACTTCACTGTTCACAATCTCGAACGTTGGCTCTGGCAGCGCGATGTCCATCCGGACGGTCAAAGCCGCGCCGTGGAATCGGTGAAGTTACCGATCAAGTTCAATGAACAGAAGTCAGAGGCACGCCGCACGCGCCACGCGGATGGCAGCGACTACCTGTGCTTCGGTGTTGAAGATCGTTTCATCCGAGGCGGTAGCCAACGAATGCAGGTGAAGGTGACTTATCTCGATGACTTTACGGGTGAATGGTGGCTGGAGTATGACTCCGCGAACGGCTCCGCACACCAGCGCAGCACCCCGCACACCAACCAAAACGATCAACGCTGGAAAACCATCACCTTTACCCTGGATGACGCCCACTTCGCCAATCGGCAGAAAGATGGCCTCGACTTCCGCCTCTACAATGGCGGTGACCACGACCTGACCGTGCGCTTTGTCCGTGTAATCAAAATGGAAGCACCCCAGACCTCTTACACACCCTGAAACACCGCCTTTTCATCCTTACACTTCTGCTAGTTGCCAACCCGTGGCTGTCCGCGCAAAGCCTCGATATGGCGACTCACACACTGACGGTGGCAGACATGCCGCGCAGTTATCTCCTGCATGTACCCGCGAAGCTCGACAAAACCAAGCCCGTGCCCGTGGTGCTCG
>JANPIW010000287.1:0-9707 GCA_031425215.1 Verrucomicrobiaceae bacterium | reverse complement strand
GCCCGGCGGCGATGCCGAGGGAGGCTACGGTCTCCACGATGGGGCCGACGATTTCGAGGGCCTTGCCCCAGCGCATGATGCTCTCCTGCATGGCGGTGTTGGAGCGGTCGAATTTTTTTGCCTCGAAGCTTTCGCGCGAGTTGGCTTTGACGACGCGGATGCCGGCGAAGGTCTCGTGCATGGTGACCATGAGGGCGCCGGCCTCGGCTTCCTCACGCGCGCCGGCGTTGCGGACGCGTTTGCCGATGTAGCTGACGGGGAGGATGCAGAGGGGGAAGACGACGAGGGAGGCGAGTGTAAAGACGGGATAGAGCCAGAAGAGCGCGCCGAGGATGGTGATGATGGCGATGGGGCGGGAGATGAGGACCTGGGCGAGCATGACGGCATTGGTCTGCGCGACGCGGGACTGATTGAAGACGACTTGGATGAGATCGCCGATCTTGGAGCGGTTGTAGAAGCCGAGGGACTGGCTGAGCAGGACGCGAAAGACATCGTTGCGCATCTGGTGGAGCATTTTGTTGCCCACCCACATCATGCAGTAGTTGCCGAAGTAGGTGAACATGCCGCGAATGAGGATGAGCAGCGGCACCATGGCGCAGGCGATGATGACGAGGGTGAGACCTGAGTGTGTCTCGGCCGGCGCGTTGACGAAGGGCTGGCTCGGATCGAACTCGACGACCGGAGCGGGGGACTCTTCAGCGATTCCGAGCCACTGCATCGGATGCACCTCGCCGACGCCGGGGAGCTTGATGGTCTCCGCCTCCTTGGTGCTGCCGGGCAGGACGATGGAGAAGATGATGTTCAGTCCGAAGATGAGCACGAGATTGAACATGCCGGCCAGGACGCCGAAGAGCACGCCGATAGCGAAGCGGGTGCGATAGGGCCGGAGATAGGCGCGCATTTTCTTGAATGCCTCCCGCGCGTGCGACCACACTTCGGCGGTGCTCATTTCGCCGACATCCTTGCGGCTGAGTTTTTTGACCTTCGGCATTGAACAATTCGGGGGCCGGCGCGCGCTCAGTCGAGGCGCTGCCGGAGGGAAGCGATAGCATCCATGACTTGCGCCGTCGAGATCAAGTTCATCTCCGCTCCCCTGGCGCGTGGGTCGAAGCGGGTCATTGGCTCCGGGTGTCCTGCGCCGAGCACCAGCGCGCGGTCGTGGCGAGGCCGCCAATGGAAGGGATTCGTGGGGCCGAAGAGGACGATCTGGGGTCTCTGAAACATGGCGGCGAGATGCATGGCCATGCTGTCCACACCGAGCGCGAGCTGCGAGCCTTCAATGATAGCAGCGGTCTCGATGACTGAGAGTTTGCCGGAGAGGTCTGTGACGGGTGTCTTCAAAGCGCCGCGCAGCTCGGCGAGGTGCGGGCGCTCGATGCTGTCGTCGGAACCGGTGATGATGACCTGCAAGCCCGCTGCATGGACGAGGTGCTCGATGACTGCGGCCCAGCGTGCTGGGGGCCAGAGTTTCTCCGCGCGCGCGGTGCCGGGATGCACGACGGCGTAGCGGGTGGTGATGCCGGAGGTTTTCCGCCAGTGCTTCAATTGCTCCGGCAGGGTGAAGGCTGGCGCGGTGGTGGCGGGCTGGCCGGTGAGCGCGAGATGGAAGTCGATGGTGTGCAGATCGCGCACGGATGCATCGCAGAGCGTGGTGTAGGCGGCGGCTTTGGTTTTCTTGTCGGCGAATTTTTGGTAACCCGCGCGCACTTGGGCGCGGGACAGACGCGTGATGAACGCGCTGCGGTCGGTGCCGGTGAAATCGAAGCACGCGTCCCATGATCCTGCCGCGGCGCTGAGCCAGGTACGTGCGTTGGGTTTGCTTTGCCTGTAGGTGAGGATGCGATCGAGAGCGGGAATGCAGCGCGCGAGTTCGGCGACGTTTGCGGGGACGATGGCGACGATCTCTGCGTCTGGTTTTGCGGCGCGGAGCGCGGCAATGGCGGGCGCGGTGAGGATGAAGTCGCCGATGCGCTTCAGTTGCACGAGGAGGATGCGTTCACGGGCGGGCATCGCTCATCTCCTCATGCGCCTCGCCAGAGCATAGCCATGCAGCAGGCGCGTGCGGTAGTGATCCCAGGTGAAGTACTGCGTCACGCGCTCGCGTCCGCGCGCGCCCATCGCGGCGAGGTCCTCGCGGTGGGTGTAAAAATGCTCGATGGCGGCGGCGAGGGCGTCGGGGTCGTTGGGCGGGACGATGAGGCCGTTATCGCCATGCACGACGACGTCGCCGGATTCGTGAGTGGAGATTTGTGGCAGCGCGCAGGCGGCGGCCTCGTAGGTGGCTTTGGCGCTGCCCTCGCACTCGGATGGAAAAACGAAGGCGCTGGACTGGCGGAGATGATCCTGCACGGAGGCGCTGAAGCCGATGATCTTCACGGAGGGTGTGGCGAGCTGAGCGACGAAGGGCTTCATCTCATCGTGCAGAGTGCCGACGAGCACCAGCTCGGCATCGCGCAGGTTGAGTTTCTTCCACGCGGCGAGGAGATGATGCACACCTTTGCGTTTGATGAGCGCGCCGACGAAGCAGAGACGGAAAACATCGGGCTGCGCTCCAGGCTGGTAGCGGGTGACATCGACGCCGCGCGCGACGTAATGCAGCCGCTCCTCGGGAATGCCGGCGGCGAGAAAGGTCTCGGCGGCTTTGCGCGAGGCGACGAGGATGAGATCGGCTAGGTCGTACTCGGCGAGCATGCGGAGGCGGGAGACGGGGAGTTTTTTGCGCCAGTCGCGCCAGCCTCGGGAGTTGAGGCGGATGTCGCGCTCGGTCTCGGTCTCGGCGGATTTGCGGTGGCCCTTGTTGCGGTGCCAGGTGGGGATGTCGATGACGCTGGGGATGCCGCGCGAGCGCGCCTCAATGAGCGCGCGGAAGCAATCACCCGACCAGCCGTGAAAGAAATCGAAGTCGCCACGGCGCAGTCTGCGCGATGCGATCCAGTCCGCGTATTTTTTCTTGGCCGCGTAGTAGTCCTGGCTGCCGAGGCAGGAGAGAGCGCGCACAGGATGCAGGTTGAGGGAGCGGATGGTGCGCGCGGGGATCGCGGTTTGATTCCCGCCAAAGCAGACGGCTTCGGAGAGAAAGCCGGAGCGATGAGATGCGAGAGCGCCTTCGAGCGAGGTCTGGTCGAGGCCGGTGCCGCCGATGCCGCTGCTGGTGGCATAGAGCAGGCGCGAGGGCATCGTGGCGGCGTCTGGCGCAAGATGGAACGACGAGGCTGCGGGATGGAATCGGTCCACGGTGTCGAGTGCAGGCACGGGTGGTTCTTTCCGTCGGGTACGCTGGCTGGCAACTTTGTTTTTTCTGTCCCGGTGGAGGA
This sequence comes from Verrucomicrobiaceae bacterium, assembly GCA_031425215.1. Lineage (GTDB taxonomy): Bacteria > Verrucomicrobiota > Verrucomicrobiia > Verrucomicrobiales > Verrucomicrobiaceae > JANPIW01. Next base: position 6,393 of record JANPIW010000287.1, on the reverse strand, counting down.
TCGCCGCACGAAGCGCGCGGCCATATCCCGCAGTCACGGTCTAGTTCGACTTGGGCCGCCGTGTTCGCGAGGGGTAGCGGTCCACTTTCTCGACCATCTTGCGGTTGAAGGCGGCGTCGCGCTCGGGGGTGGTTTTGTACCGCTGTGTCTCGCGGATTTGATCCACGGTCCAGAAGCCGCAACTGAAGGCGGAGGTGAAGAAGACGACGAAAAGGAAATAAGCCATGAAGGCGAGCTGGCGTTCCTGAGCTTTCTTTTGCTCGCGCGATGTGTCCACGTCCAGGATGCTGAGGAAGTCGAGCCAGAGCAGGCGCCACCTCTTTGGGTCACGACCCACATTGATCGCCAGAAAACAAATGGCGATGGAGAGGATGGTGAAGACTGCGAAGCGGACGGCCATGTGCGTTAGACAGTCTAAGCTATTACGAACGGAGTTTGGATAAACCGTGCGTTCCAGTGAGTCGGTTCATGCGCGAGGGCTTTCCATGTCACGGGAGGTTGCTGGAATTCGCGCTCACTTTTTCTCGGGCGCTGGGGGAACCGGCGTCGGGGGAACGGGTGGTTTTGGTTCGGAGGAAGGTGTGACTGGGGCCGTCTCCGCAGGTGCTCCTGCAGGCGCGGTGGCGTTGGGCGGCGGCACATCGAGCTTCGCGTCCGGGATCTTCATTTGCGGCGCGGGCGGCGGCGTGGTGGGTGTGATCTGGATGGCGGGGTTTGTGACGGCGGTGCCCTGCGGGGTGACGATGGCCGAGGGCGCTGCTGGCGCTGGCGGCGGGGTGAGCGTGGCAGGTTTGCCATCGATGGTGATGGCGGGAGGCGGAGTGGTGGCCGGTGACTTGGCTGGCTCGATTTTGATCGGCACCGTCGTGGGGCCGCCGGGTGTGACGGTCGTGCCGCCCAGTTGGGCATCGAGCTGGATGGGTTTAACGCCGCCGGTGGTTGGTGGCATTCCCGGTGGCAGGGCAGGGGACGTTTCTTTCGGCTTCGGCGGGCCATCCACTTCTTTGTTCGGCAGCGCGGCGGTGATCCATTTCTGGCGCTGCTCGTGCTGCTCAAAGAAGGGCGAGCCTGGATATTTGACTGGAATCTCGGCGAGGATTTTTTTCGCATCGTCGTCCTTGCCATCAGCCCATGCCTGATCGGCGAGGCGCACCTTGGCCATCGGCGCGAAGGGGGATTGAGGGAATTCCTTGTCGAAGCGCTCGTAGATGGCCCTGGCCTCGGCCTTGTTGCCTTCGACTTCGAGCTTGGAGGCGAGGGCGATGAGGCCGCTCTGATAAAAGGGATGCTTGGTGAACTTGGTCGCAAACTCGCGCCATGCTCCGAACGCGCCGTCCTTCTTGTTTTGCTTCCAGAGCAGGTCGGCTTTCATCAGGAGCGCGTTTCCTGCCGCGGTGCTGCCTGAGTACTTTTGAATGATGATGTCGCAGTCCTCAGGTGTCTTGGCCGCTGTCACCAGCTCGCCGGATTCGCGTGCGGTGGTGACGGACTTGTATTTGAACACGCCGATAAGGCAGACGAGGACGAGGGCTGCCACGCCGGCGATGACGATCTTGCGGAAGTTCTTCTCCAGAAACGCCTCGGTGACGGTGACCGTGGGTGCTTCGGAATGGGTGATCTCACCGTGATGAGGCTGGAGTGGTTGGGTGGAGTGGGACATTGGGGGGAAAAGCAGAAAGCAGAAATGGGAAAGCAGAAATGAGCGCTCCATCACGCGCCGACAGCGGCGCGGGCTTCATCGGCGAGGGCGGTGGAGAGATAGCGCTCGCCGGTGGAGCAGGCGATGGTGACGATGAGCTTGCCTTTGTTCTCCGGGCGCTGCGCCACGCGGATGGCGGCCACGACATTGGCGCCGGTGCTGATGCCCACGAGGAGGCCTTCTTCTTTGGCAAGGCGACGCGCCATCGCGAAGGCTTCGTCATTCGAGACCTTCACGCACTCAGTGATCTGAGCCGCGCCGCTGCTGTCCGTCAGGTGCAGGTTCTTGGGCACAAAGCCCGCGCCGGTGCCCTGGATTTTGTGCGGGCCGGGCTGCACAGGCTCGCCAGCTAGAGTCTGATTGATGACGGGCGACGCCTCCGGCTCCACGGCGATGGCTTGAAACGAGGGCTTGCGTGGTTTGATCACCTCACAGCAGCCCGTGATTGTGCCGCCGGTGCCCACGGCGGCCACGAGAATGTCGATCTTCCCATCCGTGTCATCCCACAATTCCTCCGCAGTGGTCTTGGCATGGATCGCCGGATTCGCCGGGTTTTCGAACTGCTGCGGCATCCACGAGTCCGGCGTCTCCTTGAGCAGTTCCTCAGCCTTGGCGATCGCGCCCTTCATCCCCTTTGGCCCCTCGGTGAGCACCAGCTTCGCGCCGAGCAGCGCGAGCAGCGTGCGGCGCTCCGTGCTCATCGTCTCAGGCATCGTGAGGATCAGTTTGTAACCTTTCGCCGCGGCGACGAATGCGAGCGCGATGCCCGTGTTGCCGCTCGTCGGCTCGATGATGGTGGTGCCCGGCTTCAAAACACCGCGCGCCTCCGCATCCTCGATCATGGCCGCGCCGATGCGGTCCTTCACGCTGCCCAGCGGGTTAAAGAACTCGCACTTCAGCGCGATGGTGGCATCCACGCCAGCAGCGACCTTGTTGAGTTTCACCAGGGGCGTGCGGCCCACGGTCTCGACGATGTTGTTGTAAATGCGGCCCATGACAGTTGGAATCGGTGCGGTGTTTGGTGAAGATGAAAAGTCCCGGCGACGGGGAGGCGGATTAAACGCAAGGCGCCTGCGATTGCAACCGGCAGTAATCCGCCGACACCGGCAGTAGTCCGCCAAGGAAACCCTTGTCCGGCGACTCCGCGCGGAGCGCAGTGGGGTTCAACCCCATACCAAAGCACGCCTTCCTTCGGCACAGGTTCCTGCTTCTCAACGGAGCCTAAATGAAGAATAGATTCGCCATCCTCCTCGTGCCCCTGATCATCGCTGCGGCCTATGCCGCTGATCGGGCATCCAGTCGTGGACGCGCCGACCACACCGCATCCGCATCGCTCCCGCCGGCAGCAGCCTCGACGCCCGTCATGCAGATCGACTCGTTCTTCGCCACCATCGCGGATGGCGATGACGACGAGCGCCACCAGGCCATCGACAGACTCCACCATCTGCTCAACTCGGGCGATCCCGAGGTGCGCAAGGCCGCGGTGGACTACCCCTATCTCTTCCACCCGCTTGATCGCGTCAGGCGTGCGCATCAGCCACGCTCCACCTTGCTGCTCCGTGCCATACCCCGGCTCATCGCCGAGGTTGATGGAAGCGCCACCGACGCGGCCTACCGCATCCTCATCTACATCCAGCCGTATAATCCACCACCCGACCGGGCAACATGGGAGAACTGGTGGCAGGAAACGGGACGCGCCAAGTTCGCAGCCATGGCCGGCAGCTCCGCCTCGCCGAACGAGCGGGATCCGTCGTGACGCAGCTAGGCATGGGCCGTGTCCTGATGTGAGCATCTGTGTCTGAAATGCCTTCGCGCCCTTCGCCAAACAGGGCTGACGTGCAAGGCACTCAGGACACCACCGAATTTAATGACCCGCAGCCGTGGCACCCCTTATCTTATCCAGCCTGTTGGGTCGTGTTGCAGGTTGCGATGAACTGCTCAACCGAAATCCGGACAACTCGATCCAGGAAGGAATGGAGGACAACCATGGCGAATAGTCCCTGTTCGCCGTTGAAGTTGGGGATGCGGGCGTCGTGGAACTCCGCGAGGTGGTGGATGAGGACTGCGCGGAGGTCTGATAGCTCGCGAATCAGTTGAGAAATGTCGAAGCGCTGCTGCCAGCGAATCTGGCCGTGGCTGGCGGCCCGCCATTTGGTGCGCTCCTTGACCTTTTGATTGAAAGCGTCCTCAAGCGTCCAGCTAAGATCGTCGAGTATCTGAGGGATGTGATCTCTGAGCTGCTCCCACGTCAGATCATCAGCAGCGGGCACAGACGGGTCGGCGCGGACTCGCTCCATCCATTCGGATACAATTCGCGGACGGCGGTCGGCCAGAAAATTGGCCAAGCTGCAGCCTACAATCTGTTGTTGAGGCGATGGGATCGGTGTCATGGTCAGTTTTCTTTGCGTCCGCTCCGTGTCCTCAGGCCGAGGCAGGATGTATGAGCGGCTCGGCGCGCCTGCCCGATTCCATTCCTGGGTGAATCGTTGCCCAACTTCCCCTTGCCACACGCCCACAACTGTTTGCCAGCTTCCGGTAGCTGGAATCGTCCTCAATGACCAACATGGTCGTGTTATATGCTTTCACGCTTTTCAGTGTGGGGAGAACCTCAGACCCCGGCAAGCACTATCTTCCTTCACGCCAGCGGGCAATCTCGTACAACCACGGAGGGCAGTCGCGGCGAATACAGCCGCATGAAAAAACATTCCATCTACCACCACGGTGCCATCGGCGCTCTGTGCGCCGCCTTCGCCATCGCGCCGCTCTCAGCCTCGGCTCAAACCCCCACCCCTACGGCGGCCAGCGACACTGCCGTCTATTCGGATCGAGATGTATCCCCTGACCGTCGTCCCGGCCCCGGCTTGATTGGACTGCTTGGCCTCCTGGGCTTGGCAGGACTGCTGGGCCGCAATCGCCGCGAGGTCCACGAGCCCACACGATCCGAAGTGCGTCAGGAGCGGAACAACCCTTGATTTACGCCTCACAACTGGCGGCAGCAGCCTTGCTGCCGCCTGCTCCCTGATCCGGCGCTTCGGGTTACCCTCTAAATGTAGTGGCATGACGCGGATGCATGAGAATTTGCACATTGGGATCACAAGTGACGCGTAGCGTTGCCATCGTGAGCGAGGTAACATCTTCTGCAATGACCGCCCAGCGAGCGATTGGCAAGCCACACCCGCTGGGGAGAAACTACGGGCCGGATGCTGACATGATGAGGTACACATAGGATCCTTGAGGAGCAAGAATTCGATCAAGCGGGTGCTGCCTGACGCCGTTCGCCGCCACCGTTTTCCAGATAGACGATCGACTGAAACTGCGCGCATCTCCGTGACACCCGTTCTGCCTCTGGCCATTGTCCTCATGACAACGATAGCCGTTCATTTCACTGAAGTGGGGCCAGTCGTCGGCATCGGCGGATTGGCTTTCATCATGCTTTTTGGTGCCGTTGCATTATATAAGTTTGCCAACAAGAACGGTGGCAAGCCCTCGTGCGGACGCTGTGGTCGCGGGTTTGGAGTGCTGCCAGCCCTGAACATGCGACATGGCGGCTATCGTTGCCTGTCCTGCGGCACCAAAAGCTGCGGTCCCTGCTGCAACAAAAAGGGGAGCAAGGTAGAGCTAACGCCAATCACCTGTCCAAAATGTGCGTCGAATCACATGAGACTTTTCAGAATAAGGAACCGCTAGTTCACGCGAGCCACGGCCTGCATCCGTTTGCCACCCATTTTGAAATGGAGTCTAAAGAAGGGATGGGTGGGAGGTTTCAACTAACGGGCGGATTGCCAGAAGCGGAAATCGAAGCCCTCCACCTGCGGGTCGTGGATGACAAAGGTAGCGTGTCCGTCTACAAAGCATGGGCGGGTCGAAGCTGGTAAGAGGTGAAGCCGCAAAGAAATGACTCTCAGATGCTATCCAGCGGCGAAGCGCGGCCGGATTAGAAGTTAAAGCGCAGGCCGACGAGTGCTTGCCAGTTGCCGTTTTCGCCGACGGCACCGCCGAGATCGAGGCCGAGGTTTTCATTGATAGCATAGACGAATCCAGCTCCACCGGACCACGAGTCTTCATGCTCGCCCATGTGATAATAAGCCTTGGTGTAGAACTCAAGGTCGCAGGTGATCAGCGCGCGGATGCCGGGGCTGAGATACCACTCATGCTCGCCATTGGTCGTGCTAAGATCGGTGTAGCCATAGCCCGAACGGGCAACGAAGTGGAAACGTTCGCTGAGCGGGATGGCGTAACCGAGGCCGACGCTGTATCCTTTGTAATCGACATCGCCGCCAGTGAGAGTGCCCGAGGCGTCTAGGAAAAGGTTTTCGATCAGGGGGACATTCAGGTCAAGGTAGCCACCGTCAGCAGTGCCATGACCGTCGAAATCCTGATGGATGTAACCCACTTCAACGTAGCCGTAGCTGATGGGAGGGCAGCCAGGGGGAGGCATGAGGGGAGTCTGGGGGGGATTCTTGACAGGCGCGCCCGCGATGGCGGATGACGCGATGAGCAGGAGGGCGGATACGATTGCTTTCATGGGTAGTGATGGTGTTGGGGCCGGGGTCGTGGTTCCTTGATTTGGGACGCGCTTCGGAGCGGACTGCCGTTATCGCTCGCGCCCCCAGTTTTGGATGTATCGAGTTTCATCCACAACTCTCATGATGGATGCGGAGGGGAGGTGCTGAGGGCAGGAAAAGCTCCCGTGA
>JANPIW010000286.1:0-3195 GCA_031425215.1 Verrucomicrobiaceae bacterium | reverse complement strand
ACGCTGGTCCTGCTTGGGCGTTTCATTTGCCCACAGGTGCTTTCATTCCGCCGACCGTGCAGACAGGCAATGTGGGCGGCAAGCCAGTTGGCACTTACAAAGTGGACCCGATGCAAGGCGGCGGCACCGGCTATCAGGAGCCGACTTATTTGATGAACCATTTCTCCGATTACTCAGTGAACCAAATGCGCAGCTACATGCAGGGCCATGTCGTGATCTGGAATGCAGCGCTCAATAGCTATGCGCAGTGGAATCAGACCGCTGGGGACTACACCACCACGGTGACGAACAATGGTGTGCAATACCCTACCACGCGAGACACGCAGGTCATCAGCATCATGGCCTCGCTCACGGGGTCAAACCCGAGCATCAACATGGTGTATCCGCCGATTGGCCCTTACACCGCTGGTTTGATCCGTTTGTTTGATCCCACGGTCGCGGCGGACCGCACGGCGGCGCAGTCGATCTTTAGTCCCACCAATGGCTCGGACTACTGCGTGCGAGTGGTGCAGGGCGGCGTGACAAAGACTTACATGCTGGCCGCCTCCAATTTGTCCACGGCTGACCCGTTTGCGGAATCCAGCCTCATCACTGAGGCCATCAATCTGCCTGCTTCCGGCGGCTCGGTGACGAAGATCGAGCTGCTCTCCACGCCCAATGCGGAAGACGTGGGCCTGCCAGCCACTCCCACCGTGCTCTACACTTGGGCACCGCTGATGCCGGAGCCGGGCACCTTTGATTTGCCACCTACTGCGAATAGCTCCTCCGCCATCACCATGACCGCGTTGCCAGGCGCGGTCGCCTTCGGTTTCACCGGCGGCACCGTGGAGTACCTGTTCACCGAGACCTCCGGCAATCCCGGCGGCACGTCGAGCGCTTGGCAGACCGCCCGCTCTTACACGGACACCGGGCTGCAAGCTGGCACCACCTACAGCTACACCGTGTCCATGCGTGCAGGCACCCTCACGACTTCTGCCTCGCTGCCTGCATCAGCGACTACGACCGCTGCCGCTCTCGCCAGCAGCATCACGGTCAATGCCACGCAGTCGTTCGCGCTGCAAAGCGGCGGCGGCTACAAAACGGTCACGGGTCTGGGCACCTTCGATGCCGCTACCGCGGACAAAGTGGTCGTCGTCGTCGCCTCCGAGAACTCCAACAACGATCACTTCGCCATTTTCGGTGTGCGCTACAATGGCGTGCAGATGATCGAGGCCGTGCAACAGACCGGCATCACTGCGGATGGAGCCGTGGCCATCTATTATCTCGACAACCCCGGCGTGATCGGCACCGGCATCTCCATTTCCAGTTACAGCCCGAACGGCGGACTCGGCGTGGCATATACTCTCTCTGGCACGCGTCCCGGCTTTGGCGCCTTCAACAGCAGAAAGGGCAACGCTGTCACCTCGGTGCCGCTCACCACCTCGGCGGGCAACTCCATCGTCATCGCCGCGCTGATGAACTCAGGCAACGGCAACAGCGCCGGCACACCCACGGCCAACGCACCGCTCACCCAGACCTACAGCGCCAACTGGGGCAGCCAGTGGGGCAGCCTCGCCTCCGGCTACATCCTGGTAGCCACCCCGAGCGCCGTGACGCCGACCTTCACGACTACAACGGGAGGTAGTTACAGCATCAACATTGCCGCTGCCGAGTTCCTCTCGGAAACCATCGCTGGCAGCACCTGGGTGCAGACGGCAGGCGGTGCGCAGAGCTGGACCACCGGGGCCAATTGGATCATCGGCAGCGTGCCAGTCACTGTCGCGGGCGACACAGTGGATTTCAGCACCGTGGACATCGCCGCGAACACCACGCTCACCCTCGGCGCAGATCGCACTGGCGGCCTGTGGAAGTTTGGTGATACCACCGGCACCGAGACCTGGACTGTCAATGCTGGCAACACCATCACGCTCGCCGGAACCACGCCCACCATCGAAGTGCTGCAAAACACCGCGACTCTCAATTGCCCCGTCGCAGGCACCTCCGGCATCACCAAAAGCGGCGCGGGCATCTTGACCCTCGCAGCCTCCAGCACTTACACCGGCGGCACCGTCGTCAACAACGGCACGCTCATCTTGAGTCATGTCTCCGCCCTCGGCGCAGGCACTCTCACCATCGGCAGTAACACGACAAACCCCTACCTCAACAACACCAGCGGCAGCACCATCACCGCCGCTAACAATATGGTCTGGGCGGGCAACTATCGCATCGGAGGAGTCTGGAACTTCAGCACAGGCAATGCGACCCTCACCACCAGCCTGACCCTGGAAAACTACAGCACCGTCACCGTCGGCGGCGTCATCAGTGGTGCCTTCAGCGTCACCAAAAACGGCACTGGCGGCCTCGTCTTCAACGGCCTCAACACCTACACTGGCGGCACCGTCGCCCGCCAAGGCTCGCTGACTATCAACACGCTTAAAAACTACGGCGTCCCCAGCTCACTCGGTGCTCCCGCGACCGGCAGCATCACCATCGCCACCAACAACTCAACCAACCTGATCTACACCGGCACGGGCGACACCACCAATCGCCCCATCCAAGTCGGCGGCACCGGTTCGGCAGGCACCACCGCCAATGTCGTGAACAACGGCACCGGAGCGCTCATCTTCACCGCCGCCGTCTTCAATACCCCCGTGGCGATCGGCTCCGGCAGCGCTCCCCGGACCCTCAGCATCTCAGGCACCTTCGGCACCACCGCCACGCCGAATGAAGTCCAGGGCGTCATCGGCGATAACACCCTCGGAGGCACCGCTACCGCACCCGCGAACCGCATCAGCTTTAGCAAAGGCGGCACTGGCGTGTGGAAAATCTCCGGCGCCAACACCTACTCCGGCACCACCACCATCGGCGGTGGCGGCGGCGCACTCATCCTTGGTGCTAACAACGTCCTGCCTGACACCACCGCCGTCACCATCAGTGCTGGCACCTTAGACGCCGACACTCGCACCGACACCGCAGGCACGCTCGATGTCTCCGCCGCCGCCACCATCCGCTTCGCCACCGGTGGAGCACTCGCCTTTGCCGACAGCAGCGCCATCGACTGGACCGGCGGCACGCTCACCATCACCGGCACCTTCGTCTCCGGCAGCTCGCTTCGTTTCGGCACCAGTGCGAGTGCGCTCATTCCAGCGCAACTCGCCCTCATCAGCAGAGCAGGCATCACCAGCTTCACGCTCGATGCCAGCGGCTACCTCGTCG
>JANPIW010000285.1:0-11688 GCA_031425215.1 Verrucomicrobiaceae bacterium | reverse complement strand
GACGCTGGCAACCCGCACCGACGCGCGCCCATGTGTTGGAGACTTCATAAGATCAAACCAACAGCCAGTCAGGGCTTAAGCTTCGCCATGTATTTGGCTGGCTCCTTGTTAAAATCATCCAGGCACGATGTGCAGCACAGCCGCACTTCCGTGCCCTCGTGGGTGAAGACATGAGGTTTGCCCATGCTGTCGAGTTTCTCACCCGAGACTACGCAGGTGGTGAGCGGATAGGAGCCGGCATTCGAGGTTTTGCCGCAGGAAGCGAGACCGAGACAGAGGAGGAGCAAGGGAATGGCTTTCATGGTGTGGGGTATGGCATGTGGTTGGTATTTACAAAATCACTTCATCTTGGAGAAATCTTTGGGGTATTAAGGCTCGGGCGCTCCCTGTTCACAAGAAGACCGATCTATTCTCAACTCCCACCCTCCTGGTTAATTGCGCGAGGGCATGGCATCATTGCGCATCATGTAGCCGGTTTTTGATGTGCCCATGTTGTGCATGCCGTTATCGGAACTGCGTCCGTTGGTTTTGCAGCCTGTGACCATAACGGCAGCCAGTGCGATGCACAGGGATGCGAGCGATAATTTCATTTTTGTTTTCATTTTTTTACTTGATTGGTCGTGTTAAAGAGCCGTCCGGGAAACCATTCCCGAACGGCCATCAAGGACGCTGAAGCGGTTATTTATGCGCTTTGCAATGCGTCAGCTCTGAACCGCAAGCTTTGCACTCGTGCTGGAGCTTGCCCGTCTTGAAGAAAGTGGCGACGGCGCTATCGCAGTCGGCGCACTTCATGGATTTTTCCTGGCGATAGATGGTGACACCACCTTTGCCGCTGCTGCCACCGACTGTGACCGGGGTGTTTACCCAGACGGTTTTGCATTTGCCGCACATGACAGCGTTGTCGCCTTCGGGGGCTTTTTCGGCGTCGGCTGCTGCGGTCGTTTGCACGGCCGCTAGGGGAAGAAGCGCCAGCGCAAGGATGGCGATCTTGAGAGATTGAGTGATGTGATGTTTGTTTTTCATGGCTTTGTATTTTTGTTTTGTTGGCATGCGCTGTTTGGATGAAGAACATCCATTCACGGCGCAAATTTTTGACTTTGATGAGGTGAATGTATGAGTTTGTGAATTAAGGTTTTCCTGGATAGCTCCACATGAAGCTGAAGGGGCTGGGAATGATATGGGGTGAACACCTACCGCGCTAACATGGAGAGATTGGCGTCCCGGTTGATTGAACCATCAGGACACCGCACCCAGGGTTAGTGCTGCTTGCAGTGACGAAGTGTGCCCCCACAAGATTTGCAAACGTGCTTGGTCACGATGCCGGACTTCAGCATGGCCACCACCTGGTTTTCACAGTCAGGACAGGTCATCCTGCTGGAATCAGTCAAAGTGGCGATCCCCTTGCCGTAGGGACTGCCGGGCACATAAGCCTTGAAGTGAACGGTTCCGCATTTGTCGCAGCTCACAGCACTTGTGGGCGCGGATGGTGGAGCCTGGCAGGAGGAGAGTGCCAGGATGCCCAGCACAAAGAGACCGAGGATTGAGGATTGGATGAGTTTCGTTTTCAGGTTGTGTGTTTGGTTTGTGATTCCAGCAGATCATCTGCCTTCATCGGGACAAACACCGGCGACGCTCGAAACCCTCATATCCGCCAAGAACGGCTCAGAACCACGCAAGATAGGCTTAGGACACCAGGTCCTTCAGCGCGCTCTTGAGCATCTGCCGCGCCCGGTAAATGCGTGTCTCCACAGCCTTGATGCTGCAATGAGCCGTCTCCGCGATCTGTGCGTAGCTCATCTCCTCATAGGTGAAGAGCAGAATGGCCTCGCGCAGCTCGGGAGGCAGCGCTGCGATAGCCGCCTCGATCGCGCGCAGACGTTCCCCGCTTTCCATTTCCACATCGGGGGACGAATGGTGACTGGGTGTTTCCCCGGCGGCGCTATCGTGGTCCTCAAGAGCCACGGTGGGATGACGGCGGCGCCAGCGCTGATGATTGCGGGCCAGATTGGCGGCGATGCGGAACAGAAAGGTGGGAAACGCCGCTCTTGGCGTGTAAGAACAGCGACACTGGTAAAGCCGCACGAACGTTTCCTGCGCGAGATCGGCGGCGGCATCGGCATCACCCGTCATGCGTTTCAGGAAGGCGGCCACTTTGTCGCGCCAGCGAATCATTATCTCGTTCAAAGCCAGATCGTCGCCGGCAGCGAGGCGCTGCATGGCAAGGATGTCGGCGTCGGGAGGAGTGTCGGACATCGAAATCAATGAGAAAGGGAGGATTCGCTGTCACGCGGAAGCCTGAGACCGAGCACATGGGGCAGCATGGTGTCGAGATACTGCTTCGCCTGACCGGCGTTCATGCAGGCGGCGGTTTGTCGCACATGGTCCAGCATGGCCTGCTGGCATTCGACCTGGAGTTCGGCCCGGACATTAAGTGCCGCTGTAAGATCCATCTGTGGATCGAGCATCACCGCCTTCAGCGCGATTTCCGCCTCTTGAGCACGCATGCACAGAGCCTTGCATTTGGGTCGATAGGCCAGATGAAGCGCCTTCACCTTCTCAAACTGCTCTTCGTCGAGCCGCAGTTGCTTTCGCAACCACTCCAACTCCGGCAACAGGCTCTCATGCTCCTGCGGCATCACGCTCGAAACCGACTGCTCACGAAGCAAATAACGCGAGCAAAAGAACATGCACGCCCCTAGCACCAGAGCAGCCACCAAGATGAACTGGCCGCGCTTCATGGCATTCTGTCCTCCATGCTCTGCATCAGCGGGTGAATGGACTCAACATACTGCATCTCATCCGTTTTGGTCCCTTTCCTATGATCCAATCCACCCATCAAAGCGCCCAACGCGATGAAGGTGGTAATCGTCAGAGTGGCCGGCAAAGGACGCGCCAGCAACGCAAACAGCGAATGCGCGATCCTGCTCAGGCAGGCACCGACGGTCATGGATTCTCCGGCCTCGATTCGAGACCAGACCTCACGTCCAAAAGAATCCGGCAGTTGGATCTGAGCAGGCGTCTTGCGCAGCAGATGATGCAGTTGATCGTCATTCATAAGAGGGCTGTTGGAGAACGATTTCATGGTGCGACCGTTTTGATGCTGGTTCAATCAGACAAACACCGGCCGCAACACAACCCCTCATGAAATATGCCGCCAACGCAGCGCCCGGTTGGGGACGCCACAATGGAGGCACACTCATTGACAATTGCCGCATCAAGCAAAGCTCACTTCAGCTTTGCCAAATACTTCGCCTGATTGGCTTCGAACTTCTTGATGCAGGGCTTGCAGCAGAATTTGATCTCCTGGCCGCTGTAAACCTTGGTGATGGGCTTGCCCATGCTGCCGAGTTTGTTGTCGCTGACGATGCATGTTTGAAGCGGATAGGGCTTCAGATCGGCGGCGGCGAGAGTGATTCCGAGCAGAGCGGTGGTGATAAGTGTGGCGAGTTTCGTTTTCATGGTGTGTTTTTAGTTTGGGTTTGTTTGGTTTGAAAAGTTTAGGCGGGTTCAAAAACGGATGAGCACTCCGGCGCCGAAGCCGTAGTCGGAGTGGTATTGGGTGGTCAGGGACAAGTTCTTGGCGAGTGTGTAGTCCGCGCCGGCTGTCCACTCCCACTCGGTGCCGGTGTCGTATTGCACCTCGCCGAAGACGCCGACACGTGAGGTGACTTGGAACCGCTTCGCCAGCGAGATTCGCGCGTCGCCCTCGCTGTCGAGACTGACATTTGCCCAGACCAGCAGGGGCAGGCGGTAGTTGATGCCGAGGACGGCGCGGTTCTCGGCGTCATCATCGTTGGTGAGTCGCGCGCCGATGAATGCCTGGAGGTTGGGATTGAAGTAGCGCTGGTAGAGCGCATCCACCTCATACTCGGCAGAGTCCACGTGCTCCCAGCCGAGTTCCCAGTTCAGCAGGATGTCATTGCGCGCATTCATAAGTGTGAGCTGACCCTCGCTCATGTGCGACTGCACGGACGCCGCGCCCCAGGTGAACCACATGTCGTGGCTGTGCTCGCCGAGGCTGGAGGTGTGCGCGTGATTGCTGTCCTGCCCGCTCTCGATGCCAGGCTCGGTCTCATACCGGAACACGCGCGCCATGCCGGACATCATGTGATAAAGGATGTGGCAGTGGAACATCCAGTCGTGGTGCTCGTTCGCCTCAAACTCGATGGTGCGTTTGCTCATCGGCGGCACATCGACGGTATGCTTCAGCGGCGAGCGAGCGCCCTGTCCGCTCAGCACGCGGAAAAAGTGGCCGTGCAGATGGATCGGGTGATGCATCATCGTGTCGTTGATCAACTCCAGCTCGACGATCTCGCCGTGTTTGATCATTACGAATGGATCCTGTGCAATGGTTTTGCCGTTGAAGGACCAGACGTAGCGCGTCATGTCGCCGGTGAGATTGAGCGTGATCTTCCGGCGAGGCAGTTTCGATGGCAGCGTGGTGTCCTCCAAAGCACGAAGCAGACGATACGGCGAGCCGGGACGCGGCAGCCGCAGAGAGGCGCGCGGATCATCCTCCTGCTCCTCAAGCGCGAGATTCAGCATCTCATCCATCTTGTAAACTTCGGGGCGCGGTGGATCGCTGGCAGGATGGAGATCGCCTTCACCCATGAATGCTGACGCATGGCCGCTGCCATCTTGCGCGGTGGCGCGCAGCTCCCATCGGCCGCTCGCTGGGATGGTGATCATCACGTCATAAGTCTCAGCGATTGCCATGAAGAGACGATCCACTTTCACCGGCTGCACCGCCGGGCCATCCGCCGCGACGATGGTCATCGGCCCCGTGGATGACTGCACATAAAAGTAAGTGGCCGCCGCCGCATTGATGAGCCGCAGCCGCAAGCGCTCGCCGGGCCGGCCCTCGATGCGCGTCTCGCGCCGGCCGTTTACGAGAAAGGCGTCGTAGCCCACGTCCGACACATCCATCGCGTTCATGCGCGACCATTCGCGGTCAATGTAATCCTTCAGCGCGTCATGCTGGATCGCACCTGCGATGGACTGCGCGTTGCCGCGTTTCAGCCCGTAGTAATCGCTCCCGCGCGCCAAGGTGCGATGCACTTCCTCCGGCTTTTCATTCGTCCAGTCGGAGAACACCAGCACCTGATCGCGATCCGCCTTCACTCTTTCGCCCCCGCGAGGCAGGACGACGATGGCGCCATAAATGCCAGCCTGCTCCTGGAGATGCGTGTGCGAGTGATACCAGTACGTGCCGCTGTGCCGCAGAGGAAACTCAAACGTATGCGTCTGACCCGGCATGATCGGCGGTGTGGTCACATGCGGCACGCCGTCCTGAGCGTTTGGCAGCAACAGCCCGTGCCAGTGCGTGGACGTTGATTCGCCTTTCAGGTCATTGTGAACACGGATGCGCGCGACGTCGCCCTCGCGAAATCGCAGCGTCGGCCCTGGCAGGGAGCCGTTGATCGTCAGCACACGCACCGGCTTGCCGGCGGGGCTGAGCGTTTGCTCATCAATGCGGAGGTCGTATTCGACCACCGGACCGTTGGTCGGATTTTTCTTTTTGCAGTCGGCACAGGCAAACGCCGCCACCGGCAGAAGCCAGGCAGTGAGGAAAAGGATGAAGGATGGTTTCATGGAGAGTCTGAGTCGTTCGAGGTTCGGCAAGCCAAGCCCGCGCGTGCAGAGGTCCGTCAGGGGACCGCGATGCGTGGGCACAATGCGTCTGTCAGAGACGACGACTCAGATCAAAAAGGCGCAATGCAGCACCGTCAATGAAACGGCTGACTTAGCATTGGAGCGCGGGGCGACTGGACGAAGACTTGTCTCTTTCGACGCACGGGCGGACACCATCGGACTAGCGGAAGTCTCCACCATCATCACGGGCTGTGGCACCAGCTCTCGTCCCGGAATCGGCGGCGGCGCTGGCGTGTGCGGCCCACGATCTGAACCAGGAGCCTCGACACAAGGGCAGTCATCCATTCCTGCACAGCAACCATGCGCACAAGCGCTCTCGTGCTTCTCATCAGCACGGCCAGAATTTCCAGCCAAGGCAATCCCCTGCCCCACCTGCATCAGCAGGGCGGCGGCGAGGAGGATGAGGAATCGGAAGTTCATGGTGTGGCTCTATGAGTTACGCCTGCCGGAGATTATTCCATGCGGTTTTATATGCCTCATTTGACGCATGGGGCGACGGGTGCCCCCTGCTCCGTCAATGCGCGTGCCCCGGCGCTCCGTGAAGTCCGTGCCAACCCTGCCAGAACATGAAGGCCGCCAGCAATACCAGCAGCGCGCAGGAAATGTAAGGCGCGCGGCGCATCCACTCGCTGAAGCCGCGCACTTTGCGTTGAGCGTGCTGCACACTCCAGGCGGCGATGACGCCCACGATCACCATAGTCAGCGCGAGGCCGAAACTGAACGCGGCGACGAGCGCGAAACCGAGTGCGACTTTTTTTATCTGCAAACACACAACCAGAATCGTGAACGCCGCCGGACACGGCATCAGCCCGCCCGTGATGCCGAAAAGGACGATCTGCGGCGTGGTCACCGCGCGATTGGCAAAGCGCTTCGCGATGTCCTGCGCGTGGGCGCGCTCATGCGCGTCTTGATACTCCACTCCATCATCCTCCGGTTCCTCGACCGCGACAGGCGCATGGCTGTGGCCGTGATGCTCCTCGGTGAAGCGCAGCCGGTAAGTGTGCGCGTGATCGCTGTGGCCGAGGCTCACGACGGCGAGAAACTCGTGCGGCTCAGGCAGCTCGGTGGTGGATTCCCAAAACGTGTCGCGCGCCTCGAACGCAAACTTCTGCGTTCTTCCGTCGATGCGGGCGGTTTCGATGCCGAGTTGTGTCCCCTTCGGCAGCGGCACAGGCTCGCCGGATGCTTTGCACGGGTAGATGCGAAAGCGCGGCGGCACGTTTGTTTCAAACACAGCCACCTCAAGCCAGCCGTGCCCCGTGTCGAGCAACATCCCGCCGTGCGGTCCCTGCTTGGAAGAGCGTGGCCCAGGTGCCGCGCCCGCCGGCACGATCAGGCCGCCCGGGGTGACCATCTCCCCGGCGCGCGCCAGCACGGCAGGCATGCTGTGTGAGTGCGCTGTGTCCTGCCAGGGATTGTTCTCGTGAGCAGAGTCAGACTTGTCCGACGAGTCCGACCCGTCTGACATGGAGTGCCCATGCGCATGATGATGCGCCTCCGCCACCTCGCGCCGCGTGCGCAGGAACATCCACACAGCGAGGCCAAAGATCAGCACCGCCGAGATGATATGAAAATACGGCTCCGTGCTCTCCGCGTTCCACTGCCCGCCGTAATGGAGCGCCAGCCCGGCCAGCAGCCAGATGAGCAGCGAGTGCGAGATGGCCGCCGAAAGCCCCAGCAAAACCGCCTGCCACATCGTGCCGCGAATGGCGATGATGAACGCCGCCATCATCGTCTTCGAGTGGCCAGGCTCCAGCCCGTGCAACGCGCCTAGCAGAATGGCGACCGGAATATAAAGCCACACATGCGCGCTGCCGCTTTGGATGAGTTGGGTGATGTCGGTCATGGGATTGAGTGAGGATGGTTACGACAGACAGCCTGCTTTTTCCTGGGTTCATTGGCCCAGGGGGCAGAATAACTGTGCAGAAAAACTTTGGTGCCAAACCATGGATCACTGTCGATTTCAATTCAGACAAGCCAGAGGATACGGCACCGCGTAGCTGAACCGCATGATCGTTCAGTCAGTGGAGGATGGCATTCCTTCGCATTAGTCCCGAACGACAGAAGTTCTAACGCCATGCCTCCCCAGTTTATCAACTGCGCCATCGCCGCTCATCATTGTGCCCCAACACACGCGGCTGGTAGCCGCCGTGACGGACTGCGGCAAAACCCCGCAGCCATGATGGTGCGGGCCCCAATCGCAGTCCGTCCAGGAGGCTTCCAGCCTCCTGATCTCAAGCGACTTTGTGAAAACGGCGGGATCGCCAGCCACGCGTTTCTCGTCAGCGTGGCAGGCTCAAGAGTCGCTTTCGGTCGAGCAACTCATCTGGTCACTCGTCGCAAGTGCAGGCGTATTCGGGATTTTTGCAGGGGCCGCCGCAGATGTGCGTTTGCAACTTGATGCGGAAATTTTTCTTCTTCGCATCCGGCGCAGGCTGCGCCTGCACGACGACTTGGTAGCCTTCGCCGTCAGGGAGCTTGGTTTTGCTGATGAGCTTGCCGCCCTTGTTCTCGAACTCGATCTTCACCTTGCCGCTCGGAGCCTCGGCGGTGGCGGTGATGACTTCGGTGCTCGCGGGCTGGGCTTTCATCGCGGCGTCATAGACGGCGATGCTGATGGTGCGGTCTTTTTCGACGAAGAACTCGGCCTGCTTGGTGCCGAGGTCCATGATGAGACCTCTGCGCGGACCGGATTTGACTTTGGTGTCGGCAAAGGCGGAGGTGCTGGCGAGGGCGGCGATGATGAGGATGTTTAGCAGTGTTTTCATGGTGTGTTTGTTTGTGGTTTGGTTTCAGTTTGGTTTCTTGGTTTTCCGCTCAATCCAGTCGTAGAGCACAGGCACGACGAGCAGGGTGAGGAAAGTGGAGGTGATGATGCCGCCGATGACGACGGTGGCGATGGGACGCTGGACTTCCGCGCCTGCACCGGTGGCAATCGCCATGGGCACGAAGCCGAGCGAGGCGACGAGCGCGGTCATCAATTTGGGGCGCAGACGGGTGAGCGTGCCTTCGACGACGGCATCGCGCACCTCGCGGCCTTCGGCGCGAAGCTGGTTGATGAAGCTGATGAGCATGATGCCGTTCAGCACGGCGATGCCGCTCAAAGCGATGAAGCCGACGGCGGCGCTGATGGTGAAGGGCATCCCGCGCAGATGCAGGGCGAAGATGCCGCCAGTGATGGCGAGCGGCACGCACATGAAGATGAGCGTGGCTTGCTTGAATGAACCGAAGCTGAGGAAGATGAGCACGAAGATGAGGCCAAGCGCGAGCGGCACGACGATCATGAGTCGGGCTTTGGCTTTCTGGAGGTTCTTGAACTGGCCGCCGAACTCGAAGTAGTAGCCGTCGGGGAATTTCACTTTTTCATGAATGACCTGGGTGGCGTCCTTCACGAAGCCTTCGGTGTCGCGGCCACGCACGTTGATGAGGACGCTGACGCGGCGCTGCGTGTCCTCCCGCGCGATCTGCACGGGCTGGGGCACGAGGACGATCTTCGCCACCTGGCCGAGCGCGAGCATTCCGCCGTCATCGGTGCAGAGGGCGAGACGTTTCACGGCCTCCAGATCACTGCGCCGATCTTCGGCGAGGCGGACGACGATGGGACTGCGGCGGTTGCCTTCGATGAGCGCGCCGACCTCGGCCCCGGCGAGCGCGGTCTCGATGAGGCGGTTCAACTCTTCGGCGTGGACGTTGAACTTGCGCATGGCCTCGCGGTCGGG
This sequence comes from Verrucomicrobiaceae bacterium, assembly GCA_031425215.1. Taxonomy (GTDB): domain Bacteria; phylum Verrucomicrobiota; class Verrucomicrobiia; order Verrucomicrobiales; family Verrucomicrobiaceae; genus JANPIW01. Next base: position 2,317 of record JANPIW010000285.1, on the reverse strand, counting down.
CTGAATTTCGATCATGGGGTTCTTGCCGATGCTGTCAAACTCCGTCTCGCCTCCGCCTGGGATAGCGGTGATCGCGGTGCGCACTTCCCCAGCGAGGCGTTCCAGTTCGTCGTAGCTGTCGCCGAAGATTTTGCACACGAGGTCGGCGCGCGCTCCGGCCATGATCTCGTTGAAGCGCAGTTGGATGGGCTGGGTGACGAGGATGTTTTGCCCTGGCACCTGATCGAGCAATGCTTTGCGCATGAGGTGACCGAGCTGCTCCTTGCTGATGGGTTTGCCATTCTCCTGCCGCCACTGATCACGCGGGTGAAGCATGATGTAGGTGTCGGAGACGTTCGGGTTCATCGGGTCGGTGGCGATCTCGGCGGTGCCGATGCGGGAGAAGACTTCTTTCACCTCCGGGAAGTCGCGGCGCAGGATGGCCTCGCTCTGCTTTTGCAAATCCAGCGAGGAGGACAAACCGGCGCTGCTGCTGCGGATGAGCTGGAAGGCAAAGTCGCCCTCGTCGAGCTGAGGGATGAACTCCGATCCGAGACGGGTGAAGATAACAAGCGACCATGCGAACAGCGCGAACATCGGCAGCACGATGAGCCAGCGGAAGCGCAGGCCGAAGGCGAGCAACGGCGTGTAGATGCGCTTCGTTAGCGTGACGAGCCAGTTGTCTTTCTCTTTGATCTTTCCGCCGAGCAGGAACGAACACAGCACGGGCATCAAAGTAAGCGCGAGCACCAGCGAGCCGCCGAGCGCGAGCATGACGACGAGCGCCATGGGCTTGAACATCTTTCCCTCGATGCCTTGCAGCGCGAGAATGGGCACATAGACGACGGTGATGATGAGCACGCCGAAGAACATGGGGCTGGCGACTTCCTTGGCGGACTTCATCACCTCCTCCATCCGCTCGGCGGCGCTGAGCCTGCGGCCCAGCGCGTGCTGACGCTCGCCGAGGTGGCGCACGATGTTCTCCACCATGACGACCGCGCCATCAATGATGAGGCCGAAGTCAATCGCACCCAGGCTCATCAGGTTTCCGCTGATGTGCCAGCGTACCATGCCGGTCATGGCAAAGAGCATGGAAAGCGGGATAACGAGCGCGACGATGAACGCGGCGCGAAAGTTCCCGAGCAACGCAAAGAGCACGATGACGACGAGCAGCGCGCCCTCGGCCAGATTTTTCTCCACGGTCGCAATGGTGCGGCCGATCAAATCACTGCGGTCATAGAGCGGGCGGAGGACGACGCCCTGCGGCAGCTTTTCCTGAATCTCGGCGAGCTTCGCCCGCACACCGCGCGCAACGAGGCGGGAGTTCTCCCCCGCGAGCATGATGGCCGCGCCGACGAGCGCTTCTCTTCCATCATCGGTGGAGGCTCCGGTGCGGAAGGCGCTGCCAATGCTGACGGTGGCGACCTCGCTGAGCAAGATGGGCTGCACGCCACCCGCGAACTTCAGCGGGATGGCGAGGATCTGCTCCATGTCATTCACGCGGCTGGCGGCGCGGACGACGAGCTGCTCACCGCCGATCTCGACGTAGCCGCCGCCTGCGTTGCGCGTGTTCTGCTCCACGATCTCCGCAAGGTCGCCGAGCGAGAGGCCGCGCGCGGCGAGGCGTGCTGGGTCGGGCGCGATGATGATCTGCTGCTCGTAGCCGCCGCTGGTATTCACCTCCGCCAGACCGGGCGTGCCGCGCAGCAGTGGCTTCACCTGATACTCCTGCATCTGCGCCAGCGCCATGAGCTGCGCCTCGCGCGTGGCGGGCTTGTGCGAGGCGTCCTCGGTGTAGTCGAGGCTGTAGTAGAAGATTTCGCCGAGACCCGTGGCGACGGGGGCGAGCTTCGGCGTGAGGCCGGGCGGGAGTTCGTCGAGCACGCCTTGCAAGCGCTCGGTGACAAGCTGCCTTGTGAGATAAAGGTCCACGCCATCGCGGAAGACCATGGTGACTTGCGAGAGGCCGGACTTGGAAAGCGAGCGCAGCTCCACCATCTGCGGCAGGCCCGCCATCTCGCTTTCAATGGGGAAGGTGACGAGCTTCTCGATTTCCTCGGGTGCCAGCGAGCTGACGCCGGTGTTGATCTGCACCTGCGGATTCGTGATGTCGGGCACGGCATCAATCGGCAGGTTGAAGGCAGACCAAGAGCCAACGCCGATGAGGATGAACGTGGCGAGCAGCACAGCGGCCCGGTTCCGCAGGGAGATCGTGATGAGATGAGATAGCATGAAGAAGGGAAGAGAAGCGTGCCCCCCCGGAAGTTGGCGGTCCCCCGGGGGGGCGGGAGGTATTCAGCGCCGCACACCCCAACCGGGCAGCAGCCGGGGTCGCAGG
>JANPIW010000284.1:0-1714 GCA_031425215.1 Verrucomicrobiaceae bacterium | reverse complement strand
ATCGGCGCCGTCCACATCGCGGACAAGGCTTACTACGACAAGCTCAACGCGCTCTTCAAAGGCTACGACGCCGTGCTTTACGAGCTGGTGGGCCGCTCGTTTGAGGAACAGCAGAAGACGGATCCCGCCGAGCTGAAGGAAGAGCGCTCCCGCCTGGGCATGATCGGCGCTGTGCAGGAGATGATGCGCAACACGCTCGGCCTCGTCGGCCAGATGGAAGGCATTGATTACAAGGCGAAGAACCTCGTCCACGCCGACATGGACACGAGTGAGTTTTTCGACACGCAGGAGAGGAAAGGGGAGTCATTCCTCGGCCTCTGGGTGCGCGCGTTCAAGGCGCAGCTCGCGCTCGATGATCCCGAGCGCGCGGCCAAGCAACCGGGGCTGGCCAAGGTGCTGGAGATCCTGTGCAGCAAAAACAGCGCCACGGAGCTGAAGCGTCTTGTCGGCCGCGAGTTCGACGGCATCGAGCGCCTCATCGCCGGCATTGAGGGCGACGACGGAACCGTCATCATCGGCGAGCGCAATCGCGTTGCGATCGAGGCGCTCGACGCGCAGATCAAGAAAGGCAAAAAGAGGCTCGGAGTTTTTTACGGTGCTGCGCATCTCGGCGGCATGGAGCAAATGATGCTGAACCGAGGATTCAAGAAAGTGGGCGTGACATGGCTGACTGCGTGGGATCTGCCGGCCGAGGAGAAAAAGTCAGAGCCTCAAAGGTCGGAGGTTCCTGCTCCTGCCAAGAATTGAAGTTGCCGACCACTGCGGTTCTGATCACTGCCTCCTGCTTCCCCATGCTCACCGACACGCACGCCCATATCGCCAGCAGGCAGTTTGATACAGACCGCGATGACGTGCTAAACCGCGCGCGCGCAGCCGGAGTCAGCCGCATCATCGCCCCGGCTACTGACCTGGAAGATTGCGCCAAGCTCGCTGCCTTGTGCGATGCGAATGATGATCTCTTCATGGCCGCAGGCATCCATCCTTGTGATGCAAACAGCGTGAGCGGCGAGGACTGGATCAGCGAGATACGCCGCTTCGCACTGCATCCGAAGGCCGTGGCCATCGGCGAGATCGGCCTCGATTATTTTCATGCGCCGCCCGCAGGTTTTGATCTCGCGGCGTGGAAGTCGCATCAGGCAGATGTGTTGCGCGCGCAGCTTGAGCTTGCGGCGGAGCTTCGGCTCAATGTCATCCTGCACAATCGCGAGAGCTGGGATGATCTCGTGGCCGTCGTCGCGCCCTTTCATGGCAGGCTGCGCGCCGTGTTTCATTGTTACACCGGTACGCTGGAGCAGGCGCGACCGCTGCTCGATGCCGGGCATCTCGTTTCATTCACCGGCATCGTCACTTTCAAGAATCCCGGCCCCGCCGGACAAACTGTGCGCGAGATTGCTGACGGCAGTTTCATGCTGGAGACCGACAGCCCCTATCTCGCCCCCGTGCCCTTTCGTGGAAAACGATGCGAGCCAGCGCATGTCGCCGACACCGCCCGCGCCGTGGCGGCGATGCGCGGTGTGACGCTCGAGGAGCTGGCCGCAAGCACGAGCCGGACTGCCGGGGAGTTCTTCCATCGTTGTGCGTCGTAGCATGTGTCAGTGCTCAGTTCCCAGTTCTCAGTAAAACTCACTCGTTCCACTCTATGAAATCACTCTTTGCCTTTGTGCTCCTCCCCGCTTTCGCCGCGCTCTCGCAGACGGCGACGCCGCCCGCCATC
>JANPIW010000283.1:0-28316 GCA_031425215.1 Verrucomicrobiaceae bacterium | reverse complement strand
ACCGGCACCGGCATCGTCCCGCCCGACGATTTCACTCTGCAGAGCGGAGACGAAATGCGCATCAGCATCGAGGGCATCGGGACGCTGGAGAATTCTGTCCAGCCTTGACGCTCACTTGATGCTGCCGCTCAGCCCGTTCTTGTTCAGTGCGGCGGCGAGTTCCTTCGTGTTGAAATCACCTTCGACCGTAAAGCTCTTGGATCCCTTCGCGGCATCCTGCTTGGTCACGCCAGCAACGGATTCCACGGCCTTCTTCGCAGCGGTCACGCATTTGCCGCAGCAGAGATGCACACCGCTCACCGTCGCGCTTTTCACCTTGGCATCCGTCACAGCCGGAGCCTCCGCGCCTTCGCCAAAATAACCAGCGGCCACCATTGCAGCCGCGGCTTTCTTGGCGGTGGCCTCGTCCTTGGCGGTGATCGTCACCTTGTCCTTGATCGTCTGCGCCTTCGCGCCCTCGACGGATTCGATGGCTTTCACGATGCCTTTGTCACAGCCGCCGCAGCAATTGTGGACGCCAGTGATGGTGAGCTTGGCCTCCGCATGAGCGAGGCTGGCGGAGACGAGGAGGAGGGTGACGATGGATGGGATTTTCATAGGCGAATGAAGACGCTCGGAGCGATGCGGATATTCCGGGAAATCTTCTTGGTAGCTCAGGACTTTCCACTTAGCAGCGAGGGTTGATCTAGAAGTTCGGATAGATTCCTGCATAATCGCGCAACGGCATCCGACCTTCCGGTGGAAACCATGCACCCCGATCTCCTTCGTCTTCAGCGCTACCATGACTCCGGCGATGCCGACGAGTTTCAATGCCTCGTGCGACATCACGCCGACATGGTGTTTGCCACCGCCCGCCGGGTGACACGCGATGCGGCGCTCGCTGAAGACGTCGCGCAAGAGACTTTTCTGGAGCTGGCGCGCAAAGGCCGGGCCATCACCGAGTCCGTCGGCGCATGGCTGCACCGGGTCGCGTGGCGGCGGGCGTGTGATGTGGTGCGCGCTGAGACGACGAGACGGAACTACGAGGCGGCAGCTCTCGCTCTCGACGCGGGACGTGAATGCACATGGGAGGAACTGGAGCCTGTGTTCGATGAAGCGCTCGCGGAGCTGGTGGCAGAGGAGCGGGCGGTGATCGTGGAGCACTATTTGGAAGGTCGCACGCAGGTGGAGATCGCCGGTCACATGGGCATCAGTCAGTCCTCGGTGTCCCGGTTGCTGGATCAAAGCATCGTGCATTTACGAGCGAAGCTGAAAACGAAAGGACTGCTCTGCGGCTCCGCGCTCGGTGCGATGATGAGCGCGTCGTCATCGCAGGCAGCGCCAGCAGCGCTGGTCGCGTCGCTCCACAAAATCGCGCTCAGCAGCATCGGCAGCGGCGCGGCTGCTGCGACGGGAGGTTCGCTCTTGAGCACGTTCCTCGGCCTCAAGATCATTGTCGGCAGCGCGCTGGTTCTGGCGGCATGTGTGGCGGGTTATGATCTCGCATCGAAGGATTCGCGCATCGCCCGATGGTTTGCGCCCGATCATCAAGCGACGGTCGTGGCAGACTTGAAGCCTTTGCAGCCGTCTCCCACTGCGAGCGCATCAGATGCCGCTGCGACCAAGGAGCGCCTGCTGGCCGAAGCCAGGGCGATCTGGGCAGGGAAACCAAGGCTCACGATAGCTGAACTCGAACGTCTCTTTGGAGTGTTGTTTAATGAGCGCGACTCGGAGAAGAGATTCGCCGCCCTGCACGCTGTAGGATTCAGCCTGTCACGCACGGAGTATGATCGCGTGGTGGCACGTCACCCCGATGTTCAGCTCTTTGATGAAAGGAAATCAGGCCATGCCAAGGGCACGCTGTTCAACGATCTGGTGGCGGCCTGGTCCTTTGAGTCGCCTCTCGAGGTCGTGGCCTGGGCCTCGATGACGACAGACTCCGCTGACTCCTGGTTCCCAGTCCACATCGCTCCATGGGTGCGCAATCATCCCGATGCCTGGGCTGCTTTTGTCGAGGCAGGCCCCGATCCTCGCCTGGGCGACTACGCCAGGCTCTGGGTGGAGGAGCTTGATGACCCCGGCTCCATCTGGTCGAAGGCCAAAGATGTGGGCTTGAAGTTGGATGCCATCAAGACGGGCATCATTGGACTCATTGCGCCGAGCACTCCGGTCAATGCTGCCTTTCTCCAGATCATGCGCTGTCCAGAAGACAAGTTCCGCAGCGAGACCATAGTTGGGATCGCTCCGAGGCTTTCTTCCGAGCGGCTTCTTCATGCTGCCAGCTCCGGTTTGTTCAATGACGCGGGGCTGGTCAATGCTCTGCGCGCCATGGCAGGCGACTCGAAGGCTGTGTTTGGCGATGCCTCTGCCTGGCTGGTCAAAGCTGCGAATGGTGGTGGCTTAGAAGCTCCATTGGCGAGATGGAGCGAAGATTGCATCAGCCGTTTCTATGAGCAGTGGCTGAAGGTCGATGCGCGTGCCGCCCTATTGCATTCGGTGCGCTCGGGCAGGCAGGACTTCCTTGATCAGTTCATGCGTGAAGGCACGAAGTCTGCCGTGCTGAACGAAGAGATGATCGTCGCCGCGTTCACCAGCGTGAAGAATCGTGATAACGCGCTGGCTGCTTATTACCAGGCAAAGGCGGGCGGCGATCCGCAGGCGGCATTGCAGATCATCATCGGCTCCTCGCACATCGAGGATCAGATCGAAGCGGCCAAGCAAGTTCTTGTGCAATGGACGATCCGGTCTCCGCAAGCCGTCGCCGCGTGGCTGGACTCATTGCCCGTAAGCGAAGATCATTCGGAACTCGTCGCCGTCGTCACCTCCCAATGGGCGGACATTGATCCCGAAGCGGCGTTTGCTTACGCGCAACAGCAGGGCTTGGGACTCAAGCACGGCTGGGCCAATGCACTGGCCTGGAGTGCCAGAGGATTGCCCGAAGACAAGCTCGCCACCATCCTCGCGCAGCTTCGCGGCGATCCTGACTACAACCACATGCTCACCCGTCTCGTCGGCTGGCGGTGTCCCAGCCAGCCCGACAAAGCCTTCGCACTGCTGACCAAGTATGCGGCCCCCGGCTGGCAGACACCCATCGTCAACGACACCATCCGCTGGCTGGAAAACAACGATTCGCGCGCAGACGATTACGCGCTCCAACTGCCGATGATTGATCTCACCCAGGTTGATCCACAGCGCGTGGCGATGGTCGCGCAGTTGCTCGTCCAGCGCTTCGCAGGGCAGGACAAATTGCCAATCGCGCTCGACTGGACGCTGAAACTCCCCGCCGACATGGCGCCGCAAGCACGCGCGGCAGCCATGTCCATGCTGGTCTTCAATGACGACAAGCAACGAGCTGCGGCAGAGCAATGGATCCGCCGCGCCGTGATCTCCGAGAGCGAGCGCGCATCACTGTTGCAATTAATGAGCCACGGAGAGCGGACCTCGACGGGCGTAAAGTGATGCGATGCAGATCACTTCTTGAAGGCAGCGTTCGTCTTGTCACCACCGCTAAGGACGTAGGCGAGGAGATCGAGAATCTCCTCCTTCTTGAGCATGGCGAGCAGCATGGGCGGCATGGGGGAGATTTTGCTGAGCTCGATGCTCTTCACTTCCTTGCGGTCCACATTGATCCGCTGATTCGGGTCGGTGAGGTCGGTGTTCAGCGTCACGCCGTCGCCGCTGAGATTGACGACGACGCCTGTCATCGTGCTGCCGTCATTCTTCGTCACGATGATCGGAGCGAACTGCTCGTTGATGACGTTGCTGGGGTTGATGATTTGATCGAGCATGTCGTGCGGGCTGTAACGTCCGCCAGCACCCGTGAGATCGGGGCCGGTCATGCCTCCTGCATTGCCAAAGCGATGACACGCATAGCAGGCGGCAGCGCCGAACATCTTGCGACCGTTGTCGAAATCGCGGTTCTTCATTCCTGTCTCGGCGGCTTTGCTGAGTTCATTGAGCGTCCACATCGTCGGTGTGCGTCCGGCGAACAAGGCGCCGAGGTTTTCCATCGCGCTCTTCGCCTCGGGCTTCTTCGCGATGAGTTCGGCGAACTGCGCGTTTTCTTCCGGTGTGAAGGTGGCGAGAGTGTCCTTGCGGATGAAGTCGATGAAGATGGAGAAGCTGGCTCCGCCTTTGTAGTTCGCGGCCTTGAGGAAGAACTCGAGCTGCTGCTTGCGCAGTTCAGGCGTCCAGCCGGTCTTGAGGAAGCGCAGGCTGCGTGCGTATTCGACCTGCGGCTCCTGGCTCTCGGCGGCTGCAATGAGCGCCATGCCTTTGGCAGCGGTGTTGGGTGCTTGCAGGTAGGCCAGCGTCTCGGTGAGCAGCCAGTTCAGCTCAAAGGTGTCGGCAGGACACGCGGGATCGAGTTTGGCGATGATCGCAGCGATGGTGGTGTCGTCTGGATTACCGAATCGATGCAGGACGATCTCGATGAGGCGCACATAGGCTAGACGTTGCTCGGGCGTGAGCCTGGCGAAGTCGTGCTTGAGCAGAGCGGTCCAGAGTTTGTCGCGCATGGTAGTATTCACGACGTGATCAGGCTTGCGATGCGTGGGGCACACGCCGGTGGCACGCGTTAGCGCGAGCAGTGCTTCGAGTTGCGCGGTGGCGTTGGTTTCAGCGAGGGCTTTGGCTTCCCATTCAGCGAGCGGCTGATGCTCCAGCGCGGTGCGTGCAGCGGCGCGGATGTAGCGGTCACTGTCGGAGAGATAAGGCCAGGCGGTGGAGACGGCTTTGGGGTTTTGTTTGCCGTGGAAGGCTTCGAGTTCGTGTCGAAGAACTTGCTGCTTCTCCCAGTCCATCATTGGCAGCACGTTTCCTGGTTTTGTGTGCAGTTTCCACGACGTAGTTTCTTCTTTTCCTGAGTACGTCACGCGATACAGCCCGCTCTGCACCCTCCGCCCACCAATCGTGAAATACATCGCACCGTCTTTGCCGATGATCGCATCGCTCACAGGCAGCGGGCCGCCGGTGACGAATTCTTCCTTCGTGGCGGTGTAGGTGCTGCCCTGCGGCTTGAGATGCACGGCGTAGATTTTGCCCCAGCTCCAGTCGAGCACATAAAAGGCCTCCTGGTATTTCGCGGGGAACTTTGCGCCATATCCAAACGTGGTTCCGGTGGGTGAGCCGGGGCCGATGTTCAGCGTGGCGGGCAGGTTGTCATAGTAGAACTCGGGATACTTGCCCGCGCCGTTGCGCCAGCCGTACTCGCCGCCGCTGGCGACGTGGTTCACGCGCGTGGGGCGATACCACGACGTGTTGAAGTCATACTCCATGTCGGCGTCATAGGTGAAGAGTTCGCCATCGCGGTTCACGCCGCCGTCGAAGATGTTGCGGAAGCCGCTGGCAAAGATCTCCATGTTTTTGCCTTCGGGATCGAGACGATAAACGATGCCGCCGGGAGCCATGACGTGGCGGTTGTGGCCGCGACCATCGGGCATGCGCGGAAGCAGATGATCATCGCCCCAAAGTTTCGCCACGGGTGATGTGGCGGGCGTTCCGGCGACGGGGCCTTCTTTGAGCACGGCGTTGTTGCCGGTGATGAGGTAGAGCCCTTTGCCATCGGGTGTTTTCAAAACGGCGTGGACACCATGATCACTGCCTGCGTCGAACTCGCGCAGCAGTTCCACTTTGTCCGGCATGTCATCACTGTTGCTGTCGGTGACGCGATACAGACCGTTGGTGACTTGCTTCTCGTAGTCGTTCACGCCGAGATAGAGAGATCCAAAAGCGAAGAGCATGCCGTTCACGCCACGGATGTCGGCAGGCACTTTCTGCACGTCGGCGGCTTTGAGCGGCTGGCCTGCGCCGGGTGCGTTGAAGCGATAGAGACCGCCGTACTGGTCGCTGGCATAAATGCGGCCTTTGTCGTCGGTGCAAAGATTGACCCACGATCCCTGATCACCGCCGGGCACGGAGTAGAGCAACTCCACTTTGAAATCCGGCAGCGTCTTGATGTTCGTGACCGGCGTGGCCACATTCGCGCCGATGGCGGGACCGACGGCTTGCTGGCGCTTGGCTTTCGCTTTGCCTTTACCCTTTCCTTTCGCCTGGGGCTCGACGGCGGCGAGCAGGGAGCTGAGGAAGACGCAAAGAGTAGAGACGATGATGAGGGATTTCATGTTGGAGATGAGAATGCAGCGATTGGAGAGGCGCAACAACGAGGCTCACGTTCTGAAACTCACAGCAATGCGCTCAATCTTTCCTTTGGCTGGCACCGAACAAACCTCTTCATCCTTCCATCCGCCATGCCCCAGCACGCCATCAACTCCGACTACGACGAACGACCGTGTGCACCCACAGGCTGGGATTGCAGTCCTGCCCACTGGGGTTGCAGTCATTCAGGTCAAGGTTGCAGTCGTGCAGGTCGAGGTTGCAGTCATGCAGGTCGAGGTTGCAGTCATGCAGGTCAAGGTTGCAGTCGTGCAGGTCAAGGTTGCAGTCGTCCGGGTTGAGTTTGCAGTCGTGCAGGTTGAGTTTGCCGTCGGGCAGACTGAGTTTGCCGTGGGGCAGACTGAGGTTGCCGTGGGGCTAGCTGAGGTTGCCGTGGGGCAGGTTGAGGTTGCCGTCGGGCTGGCTGAGGTTGCCGTCGGGCAGGCTGAGGTTGCCGTGGGGCAGACTGAGGTTGCCTTCGGGCAAACGGGCGAGCCAGCGGAACGGTTGGAAGGGAAAAAGGGAAGGGCTGTACGAGACTGCACCGCCCTTGGAACCAATGCCATTAAGCAATTATGGTTGCACAATTGTTGAGGGGGCATGACGAGCGGCCGTAGGACGGGTGTGTTCCGCGCCGCCGATGCGGTGACACGAGGGATGATATCGCGGAACTACCCGTCTGAGCCGTAACCATGCAGTTGGAAGAAAAAGCAGGAGCGTCCACCGCCGGGCTAGGCCAAGGCGTGCGTGTGAAAACAACCCCGAAGCCAAGTCACCAGACCGTTCACCCGAAGGTGGACTCCACCATGATGCTCAACAATGGCCGCGAGTCCATCTCCGTTGGGTTCACCGATGCCAAACTCAGCCCCCACGCGGGCAGCGCCACTTTTTGGAGCTTTCTGCGCCCCAGCGGGTTCATCGAAAAACTCGCCGCCGTGCTGCCGCATCCTGCGCCCACGAGCAATAACCACATCACGCCCTTGGACAAGGCGCTGGGCTTCATTCAGGGCCTGCTCTGCGGTGCGCAAAAGCTCACCCAAGTGGCCTACCTGCGCCGCGATCCGGTGGTGCCCGAGATCATCGGCATCAAGCGCATCGCCAGCCAGAGTGTGCTCTCGCGCTTCTTTGGCGGCTTTGATACGGCGGGTAAAAATCAGCGCTGCTTCGGAGCCTTGCTGGAGTGGTGCATCGGCAAGCTCAAGCCGCGCACGGGAGGTTACAGCCTGGACTTCGACAGCACACGCCTGCTGCACGAAGACGGGCATCAGGAGGGCGTGGCGCTGGGTTACACGCGTGTCGGCATCAAGCCCTGCCTGCATCCGCTGCTCGCTGTGTTGGAGGAGGCGAAACTGGTGGCTGGCTTTTAGCTGCGCCCGGGCAACACGGCCTGCGCCACCAACATCATCGCCTTCACCTTGGAGGTGCTCGCGCGGTTGCCGAGCTGGCTCAGGGTGCGCGTCATCCGCGCCGACAGCGGCTTTTGCGACAACAAGTGGCTGGCGTTGCTGGAGAGCCAAAACATCCCCTACATCGTGGTGGCCAAGCTGCATCGACCGCTCAAGGCGCTCATCATTAAAAGCCTAAAGTGGAGCCAGACCGAGGTGCGCGGCACCAGCGTGGCGGAGCTGTGGCATCAAGAGGCAGGCTGGGCCAAAGCGCGGCGCATGGTCGTCATGCGTCATGAGGTCAAAGAGAAGAAGCGCCCCGGTGGCAAGGTGCTCTTGGAAGTGCCCGGCTACCTGTTCCAAGCGTTGGTGACCAACCAAGGCGCGGAGCACACGCCCATCGCGCTCTGGCGTGACTACAACAAGCGTGCTGGCTGCGAGTGCGTGATCAAGGAACTCGACGCCGGGTTTGCGCTGCCGAAGCTCATCTTGTCGAAGTTTTGGGCGAGCGAGGCCGTCTTGAGCCTGGCGGTGGTGAGCTACAATCTGGTGGTGCTCTTCGAGCAGAAACTCGGCTGGCGGGACCGTCCGGTAACAGTGGGCACGCTACGCTACTGGCTCTTCGTGACAGCGGGCGTGCTCGGCAGCCACGCGCGGCAAAGCACGCTGAAGTTCGCCGTGCCGAGGAGCCAGCGAGCGTGGTGGGAACGACTATGGGCGAAGATCGCCACTCCGTATCCCAACTGCAATGCAGTCGGCCTCGCGCCGCCGTTTGCCTGCGATTAACCACCCAAAACAATGTCGTTTTTTGCATCCTACTGCATGGTTACGGCTGAGTGCGGTCGCTGTCCCGCGTACTTTCGCTTTGACGCATTCGCATGAGACGGGTAGTTCGGCGACCACGCGTTTCTCTTGCTGTCGTCTGCCGCCCGCGCCGAACACACCCGTCCTAGGCTCCCGTTGCTGCGCCGTACATTCAGACACGGATTGCTTAACGGCACCGCCCTTGGAACTTCTCGAACTACCGGGCGCCTCTCTCCGGCGGACGCCGAATGCTCATTGGCAGGCGCTTCTCTACGCCCTCCTTCGGTCGGTTCGGCGGAGCGAGATGGCTACTTTGCACCCGCAGCCTTCTTGCCCTTGCCCTTCGCTTTCGGCGCCTTCGCCTCGATGATCTGCGCATCGGATGGGATGGGCGAGTTCGTGAAGTCGATGATACCACCCTCGGGCAATTCCTTGAGCATCACTTCCTTGATCTGCACCTTCATCGCAGGTCCGCGATGAATCTGGAAGGCGAGCAGGCCCTCCAGCGAGCGCTTTGGCAGCTCGAAGTCGAGAAGGTCGATGGTCACCTGGCCGTCGATCTTGTGGATGAGATGATTTCCCTGCGCGATCACGGTGTACTCATGCCACTCGGCGATGTCCACCTTCACGGGGTCATGCTCGGAAACAAGCCAGCGCTTTGCCTCGGGGTCGATCACCACACCTTGTCCGTTCTGGCAGATGATGCCGCGTCCCTTTTCTTCATAGACCATCGCGTTGTTCGGCGCAGCGGGATGGATGTCGCACTGGTAGCCGCCGACGGACCACTTGCCATTCTCCGGCAGTTCCTTGCTGCGATACTGGATGCCCGTGTTGTTTCCCGCCTGCTTCACCTTCGCGCGCAGCTCGAAGTTTTTCACCACACCACCGCGCCAGATGAGAAACTGGTTGTAAGCGAGCTGCTCCGGCCCGGTGGTGGTGCCGACGATCTCGCCATTCTCCACCTTCCACAGCTCCGGATTGCCGTCCCAGCCGGTGAGGTCTTTGCCGTTGAAGAGCGGCTTGAAGCCGGTGTCATCGCCCAATGATGAATGCAGAATGGCAAAGGATGAAACGAGGAGTGTGAGGAGGAGGGCTTTCATATTGAGGGCGGGGTGCTGAAACGGCGCGCGTCCGCAAATCATGCCAGCAAAAAAATCGGAGTGATGTTCAGAATTGATTGGCGCATCTCCCGCGTTGCATCCCGCCGCGATTCAGCCACCATCCGCGCCACCATGAAAATCATCCGCTTCCAAGACTCCTCGGGCACCACCCATTTCGGCGCGCAACAAGCTGACGGCTCCGCGCTCATCATTGATGGCGACATCTTCGGAGAGTTCACCGTCTCTACGCGCAAAGCCGAGGTGAAGAAGCTCCTCGCTCCCGTGCAGCCCGTGGCGATTCTTTGCATCGGCCTGAACTACCGTCATCACGCCGCCGAGAGCGGACTCTCCGCGCCGGAGCATCCCGTGCTCTTTTTCAAGAACCCCGCCGCCGTGCAGAATCCCGGTGATCCCATTTTGCTGCCGCAGAAACTCAAGAGCGACAGCGTCGATTACGAATGCGAGCTGGCCGTCGTCATCGGCAAGACCGCGCGCAATGTCTCGAAGGCCGACGCGCTCTCCCATATCCTCGGCTACACCTGCGCCAATGATGTGAGCGCGCGCGACTGGCAGAAAAACGGCGGTGGCGGCCAGTGGTGCCGTGGCAAGACCTTCGACACCTTTTGTCCGCTCGGCCCCGTGCTCGTCACCACTGACGAGATCACGAATCCCAACGCGCTCACCATCAAGACCATCCTCAATGGCGAGACCGTGCAGGACTGGAACACGAACGACATGATCTTTGACGTGCCCACGCTCATCGAGTTCCTCAGCGCCGACACCACGCTGCTCCCCGGCACCGTCATCATCACCGGCACCCCGCACGGCGTCGGCATGGCCCGCAAACCGCCGCTGTGGCTCAAGAGCGGCGACAGCGTCACGATCGAGATCGAGAAGATCGGGGCGCTGACAAATCCGGTGGTCTAGTCCTACACTCCGCTGCGGACATCGGTGCCCGCCTCGGAGAGTCCGGCTACTTGAGGAACCGGAACTCAGGCGTGCTCCAGATGGCCTGGATGAGTCTGGCCCACACGTCGCGTTTCTCCTCGGCGGTGGCATTGCCGGAGGTGCTGGCTTCGATGAATTCTTGTGAAGTCGTGCGCTCTTTCTCTGTCGGTGTGCGGGCAAGGGAGAGCTGGTAGGCGCGCTGGATTTTTTCCGCGTCTGAGGCGCTGTCTTTGATCACGCGATCAGCAGCGGCGCGTGCTTGCTCGATCACGTCGGGGTTGTTGAGCATGAAGAGCGCCTGCGGGGCGACGGTGCTGGTGGTGCGTTGTGCGATGGGCTGGTTGATGTCGGCGAAATCGAAGACCTCGAAGAGCGGATGGCGCACGTTGCGGAACGCTGGGGTATAAACACTCCGGCGTTTGTCGGTGTATTGGAAGTTGTACTCCAGGTTCTGCGTGGCCGCGCTATTGGAGTCGGCCTGGCCCGCGAGCATGTTGGGTCCGCCGAATTTGTCCTCCAATGTGCCTGCGGCGTGGAGCATGGCGTCGCGGATGCACTCGGCGTCGAGGCGCTTGCGATTCATGCGGGAGAGGAGGCGGTTGTCGGGATCGGCGGATGATGCAGGTTTCAAATCGGACGCCTGCTGGTAGGTGCGCGACGAAACGATGAGCTTCACGAGCTTTTTCGTGCTCCAGCCTTCGCGCATGAAGCGGAGGGCGAGGTAGTCGAGGAGTTCAGGGTGCGACGGCGTTTCGCCGGTTGTGCCGAAGTTTTCCGTCGTGCGGACGAGGCCGGCGCCGATGAGCCAATGCCAGACGCGGTTCACATAGACGCGGGCGGTGAGGGGATTGTGCTCGGAGGTGAGCCATTGCGCGAACTGGAGACGGCCGCTTTGATCCTTCGGAATGGCGGGCGCGTCAGGCGTGAGCGCCACCTGGAGGAAGCCGCGCGGCGCCAGCGCGCCGAGATTGCGGATGCTGCCGCGAATGTGGATGGGGCAGTCTTCAAACGTGTCATCCTCGCGCACGGCCATGGCCTCGGGCCGCTTGGGTTTGTCCTTCTCGAATTCCTTGAGCTTCTTCTCCATGGTAGAGAGCTGTTTTTTCATCGCGCTGTCGGCTGTGGCGGAGGTCGTCGAAACTCTGGCGAGTTCCGCCACATCCTGAGCGATGAACTGCACGGCATCGACAGTCACATAACCTTGTGCGCCGGCGTTCGAGAGTAGGACATAGCCCTGGCTGCTGTCCTCGAATCGAAAGGTGCCGATGCTCTCGATGGCGACGCCTTGCAGCTTCTCGGTCTGCAGATTGATGTGAAGCAACTCCTCGCCATCGGCGTGGAAGACGGTGAGGGCGACTTTGTCCGCGCGATCCGGCCCGGCGTTGAAGGCCACGCGCACCTCGTATTTGCCGGTCTTGGGAATCTTTGGCGTGAAGGAAATGGTCTTCGCGCCTTTGTCCTTGTTGTCGTCGGTCGCGTAACCGGAGCCGATGAAGGGCTTGATGCGGCTCGACACGGACCACGCTCCCACCTTCATCGCTTCCGCGTCATCGACGACGATGCCTTCCAGCTCGCTGACGGCGACGGCTTTCTTCCCGGTGGTGAGGAGGCCGCCCTTGCCGCGCAGATCATCCTTCATGCGAGCGATCTCGTCTTTCATCAAAGCAGCCTGCTTCTCCGCAGCCTGCAACACCTCCTCTTGCTCGCCCTCGAGCGGGAGAGGTTTGTCGATCCAGTGCGCGACGTTGTCGGTGTAGTTCTTGAGCGTGCGCGTGCTGCGGAAGATGCCCGCCAGGGCGTAGTAGTCGCGCGTGGGGATGGGATCAAACTTGTGATCGTGGCAGCGCGCGCAGCCGATGGTCATGCCGAGGAAACTTTTGCCAATGGTGTCGAGCTGCTCATCGACGATGTCCATGCGCAGCATCTGCTTGTCCTGCTCCTCGTAGTTTGTGGGGCCGAGCGTGAGAAAGCCCGTGGCGGTGAGATGGCGACGCGTCTCGGCGGGCGTGGCGGCGGGAAGGAGATCGCCAGCGAGCTGTTCAGTGAGAAAACGATTCAGCGGCACATCGTCGCGGAACGATTCGAGAACATAGTCGCGGTAACGCCACGCATCTTTGAAAGGGAGCGTGCGTCCGCCGCCGGATGATTCTGCGAAGCGAGTGATGTCCAGCCAGTGCGAGGTGAAGCGCTCAGCAAAGGCGGGGGAGGCGAGGAGAGCGTCGATTGAACTCTCATTTGATGGAGGCAGACCGGTGAGATCAAAGCTCAATCTCCGCCGCAGCACATCCTGCGGCGCGTCCGGGGAAGGGGACATGCCTTTCCCCTCCAGCTTCGCGAGGATGAAATGATCGATCTCAGTGCGCGGCCAGGATTTGTTTTTCACAGCAGGCGGCGAATGGGCGACGAGCGGTTTGAAGGACCAGAAGTTTTTTCCTTCGGCGACGGTCAGCGGCTTTTGCTTCGCACCCGATGCGCTAGCAGGCGCTTCGCGCGGATCATGTGCGCCGAGCGCGATCCACTGGCGCAGGTCGGCGATCTGCGCGTCGGAGAGCTTTTTCTTCGGCGGCATTTTCAAATCGCGATCCGTGTAGCTTATAGCTTTCGCCATCAGGCTCGACTCCGGTTTGCCCGGCACGACTGGCGGGCCCGAGTCGCCGCCACGCATCCAGCCTTCGCGCGAGTCGAGGCGCAGGCCGCCTTTTTGTTTGTCGGCGCCGTGGCACTGCTGGCAGTGCTCGACGAAGAGCGGGCGGATGCGTGACTCGAAGAACTCGGTGCTGTCCTCGGCTGAGAAGGCGGAATGCGGAAAACAGAACGCAGAGATAAGCGCGGCGAATCCTGAGCAAGCAGGCAGGGTGCGGAAGTTTTGGCGCAGGATTGTCATCGTCGGTGCTCGCTTACGAGGCGCGGCAGCGGGGTCTTTCACCCTCGTGCGCGCGGTCAGGGTCGCGGCTATCGGCGCCATCAGCGCCTTAGGTCATGGCCCGTCGCCGCTGCTCCCCGCTCCCTCCCCGCTTGCGCTCCAGCCTTCGTGCATGTTAAAGTGCTGCCCATGGAACCCGCCGCATGGGCCGCGCTCGACGACGAGAAGCTGCTTGAAAAAAGAATCTCCCATCTCGGGCTGAAACTCGAGGCGACGGAACTCCAGCCCCTCATTCAGCAGCTCCATGATGAGCTTGCAGCCAAGGGCCTCACCTTCATGCCGCCCTGTCATGTCGGTGATGAATGGTTCGTGCCCGTCGGCATTCCCGCCATCTTCATCCCGTTCTTCCTCGTCAATGAGCGCCTGCGGAAGCTGGAGCGCAGGATGATCCTGGAGGTTGAGGGTGAGACGCCGGAGTGGTTCATGCGGCTCATGCGTCACGAGGCCGGACATGCTTACTCCTACGCGTATCAGCTCTACAAAAAGAAACGCTGGCAGCAGACCTTCGGGCTAGCCTCCACCGAGGAGACGGATTTCTACAGGCCGCGCCCTTACAGTCGCAGCTACGTCGTGCATCTCGACGACTGGTACGCGCAGAGCCATCCCGACGAGGATTTCGCCGAGACCTTCGCCGTGTGGCTCACGCCCGGACTCGACTGGCGGGAGCGCTACAAAGGATGGGGCGCATTGCAAAAGCTCGAATACACCGACGAGCTGATGCGCTCTCTCGCAGGCAAGCCGCCCGTGCATCAGCCCGAGTATCGCGAGGCCGATTTCAATTTCCTCAACACCAAGCTCAAAACGCACTACGCCAAAAAGCGCAAACTCTACGAGGACAGTTACCCCGACTTTTACGACAACGATCTGCGCCAGCTATTCAGCGCGGGCCCGGAGGTGATCGGGCGCGTGAAGGCTTCCACTCATCTGCGTCTGCGTCGCAAGCCGCTGATGGAATCCGTCTGCCAGTGGACGAACGAGAACAAATACCGCGTCAACAAGCTCCTCGCGCGTCTTATCGAGCGCTGCAACCAGCTCGACCTCCATGTGCGGCCCGATGATCCGCATCTCGACGTGCGCGTCTCCGCCTACATCACCACTCTCGTGATGAACTACCTCTTCACAGGCAAATTCAAACGCACCAAATAAATGTCTGCGAAAAAGAAGCTCAAAGTCCTAGCCCTCTTCGATGCGATCTCGCCCACGACGATCGACCAGGATCTCACCGAGGAGTTTCTCACCGAGGACTGGAAGACCGAGGTCAACGTGCTCGAAGCACTCCGCGCGCTCGGCCACACCACCCAGCATCTCGCGATCTTCGACGACCTCGACCTGCTGAGGCAAAAGATCGAGAGCTTCCAGCCCGACGTGATCTTCAATCTCGCTGACCAGTTCAAAAACAACCGCGCTTTTGACCAGAACATCGTCTCCTTCCTCGAGATGCACGCCGTGCCATTCACAGGCTGCGGCTCCACCGGCCTCACGCTCTGCAAGCACAAAGGCATCTCCAAGAAAATCCTCAGCTACCATCGCATCCACACGCCAGCCTTTGTCATCATCGCGCGTGGCAAACGCATCTCGCGGCCCGCGAAGCTGAAGTTCCCCATTCTCATCAAACCGCTCAAAGAAGAAGCCTCGCTCGGCATCTCGCAGGCGTCTTTTGTTTCCACCGACGATCAGTTCCGCGATCGCGTGCAATTCATCCACGACAAGTACGCCAACGACGTCATCGCGGAGGAATACATCGCGGGCCGCGAGCTGTATGTGAGTCTGCTGGGCAATCTCCGCCTCGAAGAGTTTCCCATTCGCGAATTGGTCTTCAAAGAAGTCCCGCCCGACGAGCCAAAGATAGCCACCTTCAAAGCCAAGTGGGACGACGAGTACCGTGAGCGCTGGGGATTGAAGAACCAATTCGCCGAAGACCTCGATCCCGTCGTGGTGCGCGACATCCAGCAGACCTGCAAGCGCATCTACCGCCTGCTCACACTCGACGGTTACGCCCGCATGGATTTGCGGCTCACCGCCGACAACAAAGTCTTCTTCATCGAGGCCAACCCCAATCCCATTCTCGCTTCAGACGAAGACTTCGCCCTGTCCGCGCTGAAGGCCGGACTGTCCTACCCGCAGCTCATCGAGCGCATCGTGCGTCACGCGCTCCGGGCTGTGCGCGACTGATTTCAGCCGACCGGCCTCGTGCCAGGATCGACACACGTTTCGGCAAGAAATAGCATCCGGCTCCAATCGTTTCTTTATGAGGGGCGGAAAGCCTCCACATTGTGACACCATGCGAACCAACCTCCGCAACCTTCTGATCCTCATCAACAGCGCCGCTGTCAGCGTGACAGCGGCGACGATTGAATTTAACCGCGACATCCGGCCCATCATCGCGGACACCTGTTTTCATTGTCACGGACCTGATCCGGGATCGCGCAAGGCCGGGCTGCGGCTGGACACGGAGGCAGGCTTTTTTGCGCCGCGCGAGGAGAAGGACGGAACGAAGAGCAGCCCGACCATCGTGAAAGGCAGCCCGGAGAAGAGTCCGCTGTATCTTCGTCTGACGACGGATGATGAGGACGAGATCATGCCGCCGAAAAAGGAGCACAAGGATCTGAAGCCGGCGCAGATCGCGCTCATCAAAGACTGGATCGCGCAAGGCGCGCCGTGGCAGCCGCACTGGAGCTTTATCAAACCCGTGCGCGCGCCGCTGCCGCCGGTGAAGAACGAAAAATGGGTGCGCAACCCCATCGATCGCTTCGTGCTCGCGAAAATCGAGGGCGCAGGTTTGCAGCCAGCACCGGAGGCGGACGCGCACACGCTCATCCGTCGTGTGTCGCTGGACATCACCGGCCTGCCGCCCACGCCGGAGCTAATGGCGCGCTTTCTTCCGACGAGTCAGACACGGCTGACAGACGTGCAGTACACAGCCCTCGTCGATGAGCTTTTGAAAAGCCCCGCCTATGGAGAGCACCGCGCCCGCTACTGGCTAGATGCCGCGCGCTACGGTGACACGCACGGGATGCATTTCGACAACTACCGAGAGATGTGGCCGTACCGCGACTGGGTCGTGCGCGCCTTCAATCGCAATCAGCCCTTCGATCAATTCACTGTCGAGCAAATCGCTGGCGATCTGCTGCCGAACCACACCGACGAGCAGCTCATTGCCACCGGATTCCAGCGCTGCAACATCACCACGAATGAAGGCGGCACCATTGATGAGGAGAACCTCGCGAACTATGCCGTGGATCGTGTGCAAACTCTCGGCTGGGTGTACATGGGTCTCACCACGAACTGCGCGCAATGCCACGACCACAAGTTTGATCCCGTCACGCAAAAAGATTTCTACGCGCTCACGGCCTTCTTCCGCAACACCATGCAGCCCGCGAAAGACGGCAACATCAAGGACGGCCGCGGCCCCATCCTCGTCGTCGCCTCGCCCGAGGATAAACCACGCTGGGACGCGCTGCCCAAGGAGATCGATCTCGCCGAGGCAAAACGCGACGAACGGCGCAAGTCCGGCATGAAGGATTTCAATGCTTGGCTCGCATCCGCCACACCTGACGCGCTCGACAAAGACCTGCCGGGCAAAGGTCTCGTCGCGCATCTGCCGCTCAACGAGGGCGAGGGCAATGAGGTGACGAACGCGTGCGAGAACGCGCTGAAAGTGAAGTCCACTGGCGACGTGACATGGACACCGGACGGCAAATTCGGCGCGGCGCCCGTGATGAAACTCGGCGGCACGTTTGATCTCGGCGATGTTGGTGATTTTGAAGCGACGCAAAAGTTCAGCTACGGCGCGTGGGTAAAGGCCGGGCGCAACGGTGTCTTCGGCGGCATCATCGCGCGCATGGACGAGAAGGGCGACTATCGCGGCTGGGACATATTTCAGGCGGACCGCGCCATCGCCGTACACATCGTCAGCAAATGGCCCGACAACGCGCTCAAGGTCAGCACGCGCGAGTCCGTTCTCAAGCCGGGCCAGTGGCAGCACGTCTTCGTCACCTACAACGGCAACGGCAAACCCGGCGGTGTGAAAATTTACATCAACGGCGAGGAGCAGAAGCGACTCCTCACCGACACCAACACGTTGCAGCCCAAGGCAAGCATCCGCACCAAGACACCGCTGCGCGTCGGCCAGCGGAGCGACACGCAAGTCTTCGACGGCGGCTCCGTGCAGGACGTGCGCGTGTATGATCGCCTCGTCGCTGCTGAGGAAGTGAAGCGCATCACCGACATCGGCCCGCTGCGCGCCATCCTCGCCACTTCTGGCAAACGCACACCGCAGCAGCGCAACGCTCTTTACAATCACTACCTCGTCACGCGCGATGAGCCGTATCAGCAGCTCGATGCCGCCATGAAAAAACTCGAAGCCGAGCGCGACGCGATCAAGGCGCGCAGCCCGCTCACGCATGTGCAGGAGGAAGTGATGAACGTCGCGCCGATGGCAAACATCTTGATGCGCGGGCAATACGACAAAGTCGGTGACAAAGTCGAAGCCGCCGCGCCCGCCGCCTTGCATCCGCTGCCAAAGGACGCACCAAAGAACCGCCTCGGCCTCGCGCAGTGGGTCATCGATCCCGCGAACCCGCTCACGTCGCGCGTCGTGGTGAACCGATTCTGGCAAGAGCTGTTCGGCCAGGGCATTGTGTGGTCGAGCGAGGACTTCGGCATCATGGGCAGCCCGCCCACGCACCCCGAGCTGCTCGACTGGCTCGCCGTCGAGTTCCGCGAGAGCGGCTGGGATGTGAAGGCGTTTTTCAAATTGCTCGTGATGAGTGCGACGTATCGGCAGGCAGCGAGCGTAGCGCAAAGAGCGCAGAGCGAAGAAAGCGAATTAGCTCAGTCCTACGCCCTACGCGCTTCGCTCTACGCCCTCGGCCCGCGCTTCCGCATGGACGCCGAGATGGTGCGCGATTACGCCCTCGCCGCCAGCGGACTGCTCACGCCGAAAATGGGCGGCCCCAGCGTGAAGCCGTACCAGCCCGAAGGCATCTGGGATGTCGTCGGCTTGCCCAATGGCGACACGCGCAACTACGTGCAGGACAAAGGCGAGAACCTCTACCGCCGCACGCTCTACACCTTCTGGAAGCGAATGGCCCCGCCGCCCAACATGGAGGTCTTCAACGCCCCCAGCCGCGAAGTCTGCACCGTGCGCCGCGAGCGCACGAACACGCCGCTGCAAGCGCTCGTGACGATGAATGACCCCCAATTCGTCGAAGCCGCCCGCCACCTCGCGCAGAGCGCCATCCAGCAAAGTAGCGGCGACGATGCGAAAGCCCTCGCCATCATTGCGCAACGCGTTCTCTCCCGCCCGCTCACCGAAAAGGAAAAGCCCATCATTCAAGCCAGTCTCAAAGACCTCCGCGCGCACTACAGCGCGAACGCAGCGGATGCCGAGGCGCTCATCAAAGTCGGCGACTCACCCGCCAACGAGAAGCTGGCAAAACCCGAGCTGGCTGCGTGGACGATGCTTTGCAACCAGATGCTGAATCTGGACGAGGTGCTGAACAAGTGATCTTGAACCCTTCATTGAAGCACCTACTTTGACCCGCATGAACACCGCGCAGACCAATCCCTTCCCAGGCATGAACCCCTACCTCGAGGCGGAATGGGCTGACGTGCATCCTCGCTTGCTCATCTATGCTAGCGCCCATTTGCAGCGAGAGTTGCCACCAGGATTGAAAGCCCGTGTCGAGCAGGACTTGCAGATCACGGAAGGACCAGGTGAAAACAAGAGGGTGATTCCTGATGTGGTGATTTGGCAACGGCCTGGAGACAGTGGCGGCGGACGCGCTCATGCCGCAGTCCTGGATACTCCTGCCTCCACTCAGCCGCAGAAGGTCATGCTTCCATCGCGTTACCGCCGGCATCTTGAGATCACTGACTCGCGCGGAAAGCTCATCACCGCCATTGAGGTTGTCAGCCCATCAAACAAACGCGGCAGGGACTCCGCCAGCTACCTGCGGAAGCGCGACATGTTCATCGACTCCGGCGTGAACCTTGTGGAGATCGATCTCATTCGCAGTGGCGGACTGGCTGCGGTTTTGTTTGATGCTGCGCCTTTCGTCGAAGAGGCCGCATGGAAGTCGTCGCCGCCGTATCTTGTTTCGGTGGTTCGCGCGAAGGAGATTGATGCCCGCGAGCTGTATCCCGTGCGTTTGAGTGAGAAGCTGCCGGTCATCAGTGTGCCATTGCGCGAGACGGACGCGGATGTGACGCTCGACTTGCAGGCCATGATCGAGCAATGCTACGTCGAAGGCGGCTACGACGACACCGATTACACCCGCGATCCGGAGCCACCGCTTTCCACTGAAGACACCGCATGGCTCGACGAGCTTCTCAAAGCCAAAGGACTCCGCTGAATCCTATGAACATCTCATTCCTCCACGCAGCACAATCTCGCCGCGAATTCTTCACGCACGGCACCAATCTCCTCGGCGGCACGGCGCTGGCTTCGCTGTTGGGGAAATCATTCGCAAACGCCGCCGCCTCGCATCGCGCGCCGGGGCCGCATTTCGCTCCGAAAGCCAAGCGGGTGATTTATCTGCACATGGTCGGAGGGCCTTCGCAGATGGACCTTTTTGATTACAAGCCGGTGATGCAGAAGTGGTATGACAAGGACCTGCCTGACAGCATTCGCCAGGGGCAGCGGCTCACGACGATGACGAGCGGGCAGGCGCGCTTTCCCATCGCGCCGTCGAAGTATCGCTTCGCGCAAAGGGGCCAGTGCGGGATGTGGATGAATGACGAGCTGCTGCCGTTCCTCGCGCAGAAGGCGGACGACATGTGCTTCATGCGCTCGCTGCACACGGAGGCGATCAATCATGAGCCGGCCATCACAGCGATGCAGACGGGAAATCAAATCACGGGCCGGCCCTGTCTCGGCTCGTGGGCTTCTTATGGTCTCGGCACAACGAATGAAAACCTGCCGACGTTTGTCGTGCTCGTCGCTACGCCGTCGAATCGCGAGCAGGAGCAGGCGATCTCTGCGCGGCTGTGGTCGGCGGGATTTTTGCCGGGCGAGCACGCGGGAGTTTCGTTTCGCAGCAAGGGCGATCCGATTTTGTACATCAACAACCCGCCCGGCGTGCCCGACAGTGTGCGCAGACGCACCATCGAGGGGCTCAACGCGCTCAACGAGATCAACTACCAGCAGGTGGGCGATCCCGAGACGCAGACGCGCATCAAACAATACGAGATGGCCTTCCGAATGCAGGCCAGCGTGCCAGAGCTGACTGACATCACCAAGGAGCCGCAGCACATCTTTGATCTCTACGGCGAGGATGCAAAAAAGCCCGGCAGCTTTGCAAACTGCGTGCTCATGGCGCGGCGGCTCGCGGAGCGCGGCGTGCGTTTCATCCAGCTCTATCACAATAACTGGGATCACCACAGCAACGTCGGCGGCCGGATGCCATCGCAATGCAAAGACGTGGACCAGCCCTGCGCGGCGCTGATCGAAGACCTCAAACAGCGCGGCATGTTTGACGACACGCTCATCATCTGGGGTGGCGAGTTTGGCCGCACCATTTACTCGCAAGGAGGTCTCACGAAGGAAAACTACGGTCGCGATCATCATCCGCGCTGCTTCTCGATGTGGATGGCCGGCGGCGGCAGCAAGGGCGGCGCGATCTACGGCGAGACGGACGATTTCAGCTACAACATTGTGAAGGACCCGCTGCACATCAGCGACTTCCACGCCACGGTGTTGCATCTGCTCGGGTTCCACTTCGACCGCTTCAGTTTCAAATACCAGGGCCTCGATGGCAAGCTCACCGGCATCAGTCATGCGAAGGTGGTGCGCGAGCTGTTAGGCTAACTCCAGCCTGCTCTCCGTCGGCGCGCGCATCAATGCCATCCATCACGAGGGCGTGACACTCGATCTGCCGCAGGGGGCCGCATGCTCTGCGTAGTCACCGAGCGACTCCAACGATCGTCTCATGCACGCTATCAGCGCGGCGGAACATCCGGCGCCTCGGCTGGTGGTGGCTGCAAGAGATCAATGCTCTTCTCCGTGCCGGAAACCGTGACCACGAGCCTGGTGTAAACCCACGGCCCTCCAGCATCGTGTCGCGCCATCAGGTGAACGGTGGCTTTTCCTTTCGGACCGCTGACCGGGAGGCTGATGTCAGCGCTGCCACCGCCAGTCGAGGTGTGGATGCTTCCGGTCAGATACCAGCTTTTCTCCACCGGCGTGCCGAGATGCTGCCGCACCTCGGACGATGCATTCACCCGCGCCATCGCGCCGTTGACCGCATCGCTATTCAGCATTGTGCTGAAAACAAACAGCCCGATGGCAATGGAACTCATCACAGCCAGCAGGAACAACGCCGCGCAGCCGCCACAAGCGAGCCCCACGCCCTTGCCCACAGCGGATCGGTTCTGTTGCTGGACGGCGGTGGGATCACCGAAAGGAAGGCCAGGTGGCTGGTTCATTTTGCCGGCCTCAGTACAGTCTCGATTTCTTCCGCCACTTTCTGCGCGAGGAATTTCGATCCCTCCGGCTTGTAGTGCAGGTCATTGGGCACTTGCAGTTCAGCGAAGCGCAGGGTGATCCAGGCGTTGAGATCATTCACCCGCACACCGTTCTCCTTCATCACGCGTAGCGCGATGTCGTTGTATTCGGCCACGTTGCCGAATTTGCGCGAGGGATTCAGCTCGCCATCGGGGATCGGCGTGGTGGTGGCGAAGATCACGGTGGCGCCTGTGCCTTTGAGCTTTGCGGTGATGGCGCGCAGGTTTGCCTCGTAGTCAGCAGGCTCCACCTGCCGTTTGCCGTCGGGCATGATCTTCAGGTCGTGGATGCCGTGATTGAAATGAATCACATCCCACTTCCCGGCTCCCAGCCATTTGTCGAGGTTCGCCACGCCTGATTTGGACGGCCCGCCATTGGCAGGGATGCGATGCACGTTGGCTTTGCCTTTGAGCAGCCCACGCACCGGCCCCGTGTAGCCCATCGAGATCGAGTCGCCAATGATGAGCACACGCGGCAGACCCGCGACATCTTCAATGGGCGCGAGCGCGTTGTTTTTAGCAGCAGGCTTCTTCGCCGCATCCTGCGCGGACACGGTGATGGCGACGAGAATGTAGAGGAGCAGGCAGAGTTTCATGGCGCGAGTGGAACGGGGGGCAGGGAGAGAATCGTTCACTCTGGCCCGGCTGGTTTCTCTTCGAGCGATGGTGTCCGGCGGGAGCCTCAGCGTGTCCCGTCCCGTTGATCCCGCCTGACCCACGTCAGCTCAATCCTGATCGTGGACCATGCGTGTGCTGCGACAAAAGCGAACAAAGAGCTTGTCGCGCGCGGCACTTGTCCCTTAACTAAATAGTCCGACCAAAAGAAGCTGGCCACTGGCCAGCTAGCATTCAACCCCATCTTAACCACTCCGATGAAATTCAAATGCCCGTCTTGCAACATGCAGCTCAAAGCGGAACCCGAGCACGCCGGAAGGGTGGTGCGGTGTCCGGGATGCAACACGAAGCTGCAAGTGCCCGCCTCTCCCAACACGCCCGCGCCCGATGGTGATGGCGCGCTGCCTCCGCCCGCAGGCGGCATTGAGCCGGGCAGCGCAGAATCGCAGCAGGAGCTGATGGAGCAAGCGACCGAGCAGCAGCAGTCCGTGCGCGAGGGCTGGGTCGAGACGGATCCGACGAATGCAAGCATCTGGGTCAGCCTCGGCATTGGCACGGTCATCACGCTGGCATTCCTGGGCATCTTGATGGCTTTTGCTCCCGGGCCGGATGTTCCCTCGTCGGATTTCAGTCTGATGCAGTACCTCGCCAATGTGTGGAAAGGCCACCTTCCGGTGAACGGGTTGAACACGCTGTTTTTCTTCTGGGCGATGGCGATGCTGTGGTTGAAATGGAAGAAGCTCAAGCATCAGCGGCAGGCATTACTGCTCGATGTTCTGCCTGCTGATCTTGGTGGCGAGATCAGTTCGCACACTGTTGGCGCCTTTATTGATCACGTTTATGGCCTGCCGCGCCGGCTGCGCGACAGCATGATGGTGAACCGCATTCGCAAAGGACTGGAGCTTTTCGAGATGAAGCAGAATACGAGCGATGCCGTCGCGCTCATGTCCGCGCAGTCGGACATCGACAGCTCGCGAATCGGCGGCAGCTACTCGCCGGTGAAGGCATTCTTGTGGGCTATTCCGATCCTCGGTTTCGTGGGCACGGTGCTCGGTCTTTCGCACGCGCTGCTGAGTCTGAACTTTACCAACATGGATAAACCGAGCGAAATGGTTGGCGTGCTTCAAGGCGTGATTGGTGGCCTCGGCGGAGCCTTTGACGCCACGCTGGTCGGCCTCGTGTTCGCGATGTTCCTGAACTTCCCGATGAACGCGCTGATGAAGGCTGAGGATGACAACCTCAACGACATCGACTCATTCTGTAACGAAGTGCTCATCCCGCGCCTCAACGATGGCGGCGACCACGCCGCTGCCGGTAATCCGATGGGCATGATGGACGAGCTGGCGCGCGCCGTCTCCTCCGCGCAGAAGGAGTTCCTCGGCGATCTCAACACGCTCTCCGCCAAGATCGTGGAGCAGGCGCACAATCTCGACCGACGCGCCGACGCGCATCAGCAGGTCGTGGCGCGCGAGTTCATCACAATGCTCAACAAGATGCGCGAGGACATGACCGGCGCCGTGCAGGACTCGGTGAAGATGACCACCGACTACACGCGCGCGCTTTCGAGCGGCATCGTCGGACTGAACACGGTGCTCAAGGAGCTGGGCGACAAACAAGTCGTGGTGCATCAGACGGTGAAGAAGAGCTGGTTCAGCAAAGGCTGATTCAATTTCAAATCTGAAATTTCAAATCTCACATGGCCAAACGCAGACACGCAGCAAAAGACGAGATTTTGATGGTGCCCTTCCTGGACATCCTCTGCTCGCTCATCGGCGTGCTGGTGCTCATCATCGTTTTCCTCACCCTCTCGCAAACCCAGCAAACCGAGGGCCGCTCACAGGAGGAGATCAACCGCGCCATTGAATATAAGAAGCTCACTAAGCAGCAAATCGAGGCGAAGAAGATCGAGGAAGAGGTGCGCGTGAAGCTGGAGAAGCTCGCCACGCTCGAAAAAGAAGCAAAGGAGCAAGAGCTGAAGCTGGCGGAGTTTCGCAAGCTGCTGGCATCATCGGCGGACATGAAGAAGAACTTTGAAAAGATGAGCCAGGACCGGCTCAAGGAGCTCGACAACCTCATGCTCGAAATAGACGGCTACAAGAAGCAGGCGGATGAGTTGAAAAAAGAAATCACCGCGCTGCTTGCGCAGATCGAGGAGCGCAAGCCGCCAAAGGAGGCGCCGCTACCTGCAGTCGTGGTGCAGCCCGCGGGAGCCGGCATGGCTGCGGGATCGAAGGCATTCTTTGTCGAGGCTAGCCTGGGGAAGATATTAATTTTCTGGGACGCGGAACGCAAAACGCAGGTCAGCTCCACCGCCGAGGTCATCATCGCCGACACATCGTATGACGCGTTTCTAAAAGCGGCAAAGGCCGTGCCGAACTCCAAGATCATCTACCTGGTGCGCGACGATGGCATTACGTCCTTCAACAACGCCGCCGGCTGGGCACAGCAGACGCATGGCTTCACACCGGCGCAGGTGGCCAAGCTGCCCATCCCGGGACGCGGCGCGGTTGATTTGAAAATGTTCAAGGACTTCCTCGGCATCATCCCGCCGCCACCCGACGCGAAGCTCGCGCCTGCTCCAAAGATTTGAAATTTGAAATCTGTGATTTGAAATCCCATGGCCAAACCCAGACCCAGAGAGGAACAGGAAATCCCATTCGTCGCCCTGATGGACACGATGACA
The DNA here is from genome assembly GCA_031425215.1 of Verrucomicrobiaceae bacterium. Classification (GTDB taxonomy): domain Bacteria; phylum Verrucomicrobiota; class Verrucomicrobiia; order Verrucomicrobiales; family Verrucomicrobiaceae; genus JANPIW01. The sequence continues at coordinate 3,221 of JANPIW010000283.1, read as the reverse complement.
AACGTCGTCGGCGTGCTCATCATCGTGCTCGTCCTCGTGGGTCTCAGCGTGGCCAGCGCGGTGAAGAAAATTTTGTCCGACCTCCCGCCAGTCGATGAAAAGACGCTCGTGGAGCTAAAGCAGGTGATCGCTTTGAAGACTCCTCTGCAAGACCCGGCGAAGATCGACGAGAAAGCCACCGAGCTGGAGAAGCAGCTCAAGAAGGCCATCGAGGATCTTAAGACGCTCGATCTCACGCAGGACAACAAGGACATCGTGAAGATCGACGACCTCGACAAGCAGATCGAAGCGCAAAAGAAAGCGCGCGATGCGAACAAGGCCGCGATTGAAAAACTCATTGCCGAGATGGACGCGATGAAAGCGCGCCTCGATCAGACGCCGAAGTACCAGCCGCCGCCGCCATCCATCGTGCGCCTGCCCAATCCACGTCCGTATCCCGAGAAACCCAAGGAGACCCGCATCCTCGTGGCCAAACAAGGCGTGCTCATTTACAACGAGACGGAGTACATGAAGCCGATCCTCGACGGACTCGATCAAGTGCGGTCGCAGTTGGAGTACAAGGAGGTGAAGTATGAGCCGTTCATGGCGATGCTGGAGAAGATTCTCGGCAGCAAGGCTGAGGCGCAGAAAGCCTGGCCCGAACTAGCGCCGCTCGCCGGCGTTTACCAAATGGAGCTGGTTGCCAAGGCTTACAAAAACCTCGTCGCTGGTGGAGTGCAGCCGTCAAAGGCCATGTTGCAAGGTCTCGGCAACATCTCGCTGGTGTTACGCCAGACCTTGCCCGACGTGGCCAGCGCAGTCGTTGCCGCGACAAAGGGCGACTACAGCAAGTGGGTGGCGATGGATCCTGCGAGAGCGCCTGCGCCGCCGATCATCAAAGTCGTGCCAGCAGGGAACAAGGTCACCTTTTATTATGGTGCCGCGCCTGAAGAGGTTCGTGCCACGCCCAGGGACGTGCTCGGGTATTTCAAAACACTCGCTGACAAAGATGCGTTTAAAGCCGCGAGCAAAAATGTCGTGATCTACGATGCCTTCCGGGTGGTCGAAGTGCTCAAGAAGGCTGCGTCGAGCCAGATCATCACCAAGGCATTCACGATGACGCCATCGATCAGGCCCGGCGCTATTTACACTCAGCTCGCGCTCACCCCGCGCTCCGGCGGCGGCGAGAGCGCGGACCAAATGAAGCAGCCAAACTCCGGCCTGGTGCGCGCGCTGCGCAACATCAAGGAAGACCCTGACGGTGTCGCTCTCTTCCAAATCATGCCCGACGCCATCCCGACCTATCTCGACGCCCGCACGATCGCCGATGAGGTCGGAGTGCCAGCGACGTGGGAATTCCTACGCGATTTGAACATCAACGTGAATGTCACAGGCTACGTCGTGCAGCGTTTCACCGAGACGCCCCAAGCGCGCCCCGTTGTGCCCGGAACAGTACCCGCCGCCGTCATCGCGCCGCCGAAGAAGACGCTGGATTGAGTTTGAGCCGGTGCGTGAGCTACGGGCGTTGTTGCGCCCGTTCCAGACTTTCAGGCCGTCAAAGAATCCGTCCGATTGGCGTGTTCCAGCAAGGTCGATGGCGAGTGCGTCGCATCCTGTGACATGTCGGGCCTTGCAAGGACGAGGTCTATGACCGAGGGATGGTCCGTCACAGAAACTATGAGCCAATCATGTTGGACGCCTGAGATTCAGGCATTGTGGGTCAGGCTGGAAGGGTTCCAGTTCAGCGATGAAGATGTTGTGTTCGATTTCACGGCGCGGCTGGGCAACGAGAACGGCTGGGAGCGTGCATTTTCAGATCGGGTGATCGTGGAGTACAAGCGCTTCCTGCTGCTGGCGATGCACGCGGGACATCCGGTGACTCCACCGGAGGCAGTGGATCAGGCGTGGCATCTGCATCTGGTTTACACGCGCTCATACTGGCAGCGTTTGTGCGCGGACGTGCTCGGCAGGCCGTTGCACCATGAGCCGACCGCAGGAGGCGTGTATGAAAGCGCGAAGTTCCGTCTGCAATACGCGCGCACCTTGGAAAGCTACCGCCTCGTCTTTGGCACCGAACCGCCTGCCGACATCTGGCCCGGCGTGGACGAGGCGTTCCGTCCCAAGCGGAACCGCTGGGTGGATGTTTCGCGTCACTGGACGCTGAGAAAGCCTGCGTGGCTGCGGCGCTTGCGGTCACGGCGCGTCGTCCCGGCTGCTGCGGTCGTGATGCTCGTGCTGATGATCGCCGGCTGCCGGGAGGCGAATGTATTCGATTTCACAGGGCCGGAATTTCTGCGCTTTTACATCGCGGGCTTCGTGATGGCGCTGCTGATGTCGCTGCTGCTCGTGAAGTGGGAGCGCAGCAGGTGGAAGGATGGGGCCGGGGCGGAGGCGCCGAACGATCCTTATGAGATTGCCTTTCTCGGCGGAGGCGGCCGACGCCTGGTGGATGCGGCGCTCACAGCTCTGTTCACTCGCGGCATCTTGGTGGCTCGCACATCCGGAGCTGGCCGGGCGACGCTTATGCTTTCTCACAAGGATCGCACGGCTGATATGCATCCGGTGGAGAAGCGACTGATGCAGTCGCTGCCAGGAGGATGCAAAATGGAGGTGCGAACGGTGCGCGAGAGTCTCAAGCATCTCGCACTGGAAATGCAGGAGACTTTGGCGGGCAGGGGTTTGATCCTTTCCATCGCGCAGCTCGCGCGCGTGCGCTGGCTGGCGGCGCTGCCGATGGCGCTGATGATGGTTGCTGGCGTGATCAAATGCTTCATCGGCATCAATCGCGACAAGCCCGTGTTCTTCCTGATTTTCTGCCTCGTATTCAGCATCGTCATCCTGGCGCTGCGGCTCGGCGCGGTGCGAAAACGAACCGCTGCGGGCGATGCTGCGTGGCTCCGAGTCAGTTCGGGCGGCAGGATCAATCCAGTGATCGAGCGGGATGGTGCGCGCATGTTTGATCCAACGCTCGCGGCCACCATGGTCGCCCTCGGCGGGACGGCGGCGCTGGCATCTCCTTCGCTCCAGCCGTTGCACAGCGCCATTCATCGTCCGGGCGCCACCGATTCAGGCGGCGGATGCGGATCGGGAGGCTGCGGCTCAAGCGGTTGTGGAGGCGGTGGCGGCGGAGGAGGCTGCGGCGGTTGCGGAGGAGACTGAGCGACACACCTAGTGACTTGCGCCTGGAACAAGGCACGCGCCCCGCTGCGCTCGTCCTCCTCCTCCTCGTTCTCCTACTCGTC
>JANPIW010000282.1:0-2708 GCA_031425215.1 Verrucomicrobiaceae bacterium | reverse complement strand
CGCCGCCAGCGCCCGCAACACGTAATCCATCAATCGTGGATCGGTCGTTGCTTTGTCCGAGGTGATCTCCATCTCCTCGATCTTGCCGGTGCTGGTGACGTAGAAACGCAGTGACACCTCGCCGGGAGGAGGAGGCGAGGTGGCGTTCTTTTTCGCCGCCTCCCATTTGAGGTTCACCGCAGAATCGACCATGTGCATGAATCGCGCCTTCGGTGTCTCCATCGCGTTTACCGAGGCCTCGCCCAGATTGCTGATGGTGCCCTTGAGTTTGGTGGCACGGGTTTCGCTTTGCGCGCCGGGCGGCTCGGCTCTCTTTACCTCAAGCGGCAGGCGCGCCGTCTCCACTCGCGCCATCGTTTTGTCGAGCTCGTCGAGCGCGCTGCGTGGCGATGGCGTCTCGGGTACACGCATCGCCGGAGGTGTCGCGTCGTTTTGTTTTTGATTCGCGAGGTCGATCCCTTTTTTGTCGAGGCCATCCATCGTCGGCACATTCGCCGTCGCATCAGGCGCTGGTGCCTTGGCTGAGGCGGCGATGGTGTTGCGATCCGAGACAAAATCAGCGCGCAGCGGGGCGGCGGCAGATTTCTGGCTCTCGTTTGTGCGCACGTATTGGGGCTGCGGTTTTGATGGAGCAGGCGGCGGCGCGATGGGTGGCGGCGGCGCCTCGATCACTTGATCCGGGAAGAGCAATACGACTTCTTTTTCCTCGGCGATCTTCTGCGCGCCAAGCCAGGGGGCGGCACCTTTCTGGCTCCACACCCAGACGAACGCGAGCAAGAGGAGCACGTGCATCACCAGCGATCCGGCGATGCCGATCTGCAATGTCTTGTCCTGCGCGATGGTCATGATGAGAGCGGCGGATCATGGCAGCGGCGTGATGATGACGCAACAAGCTCGCTCGCGAGATTTGCCTCGCCGCGTCCGTTGAGACGTGTTTACTGCGACGTGCAAATCGGCCCGACGAATCTCCAATGCCCAGCCTGCGGACATGTTTTCATGTCGATGCAATCACGACCCGACACCCCGGCGGTGTGCGCGCACTGTGCCTACAGCGGGCCGATGGCCGGCTTTCACGCTTTCACGCGTCCTCTGCACCAGCCCATCGAGATCGTGCGCCGCGTGCCGAGGGTGAGTGAGTCGCAGCACGCTCCGGCTGGCATTCCCCCTCAGCCGCACTGGCAGCACCCTCAATATCAGGCGGCAGCGCAGCCGACGGCGCCGATGTCCGTCGCCGAGGCGCTTTTTCACGCCGCGCCGCGAGTGATGTCGGAGGCGCCGGCTGCCTATCACCCGCAGCCAGGCCCGCCACAGCCGCAGCAACAGCACGCCATCGCGCGCATGACGCCGACGAATTCGCCCGGCATGAGCGCCGCGCCGGAGTCGCGGCCAGCTCCGATTGATGAGGCTATCGCGCCGATGAAGAAAAAAACCTGGCCGCTTTGGCTCGCGGTGTCTGTGTTCTTTGTCCTGGCTGGCGCGGTGACGGGGATGCTGGGGTGGGAACAGTTTCAGCTTCATTTGAGGAAGCTCGGCAAACTGCGCCAGACGCGCAGCTCGACCGCGCCCATCGCCGCCGCGCAGGCCACCACCGTCGCCGCGGCGCGTGAGGCCGCGATGCGGGATGCGGTGGAGAGCCGCGTGGCAGTCGTCGAGGCGATCACTGTGGGCGAGCCTGTGATCAAGCGCTTCTTTGAAAGCAAGACATTGGAAGAGCGCCTGCGTTTTGTGGCGGAGCCGGAGAGTCATCGCGCCGAGGTGGCGGCCATGTTCGATGGTGGAGCGAAGCAGCCCGCACTCGTGAAAGCGCGCCCGCTCAACACGCCGCCGCTCTCGCTCACCACGCATGAGATGATGCCGGTGTTCATGGCCGTGACGAGCACCAATCCCATGGGCGGACTGGTCTGGATCGTCAGCGGCGCTGATCAGAAACCCGTCATTCACTGGCCGCTCTTCCATCAGACTCACGAGAAACGCATGGCGGAATTTGTCGCCGACCAGCAGGCTGAGCCGCAGTGGTTTCATGTCGGTGTCCGCGTCACGCATCCGTTCGAGCTTCCCGAGTCTGCAAGGACGGAGTACATCAGCTTCGACATCGATGGCTCCACTGACGCGTCGGGCCGGGTTCACGCCTATGCGTCGAAGAACAGCCCGGTGGGCCGGCTTCTCGAACGCCAGGTGGACTGGGGCAAGCTGTATTTCGGCAAGGTGCTCGTGGGCTGGATGGACATCGCAGGGGAGAAGCGGCTGGCCATTCTCGACTGCGAGGGCGCGGAGGCTCTTGGCGTGGAAGCACGGTGAGGCACCGGCAAAGAAAAACGCCGCGAGTTTCCTCGCGGCGTTTCATGTTTGAGCCAGATGTCAGTCGCGAGGCGATCAGTCACCTTGCACGTCGAGCATCTCACCGCTTTCATAGGCCTGGGTGAAGATGTTCTTGCCACCACCGCCAAGGTCTTTCGGACCGACGCTGGAGCCTTTGGCGGCTTCGAGCTGGACGGCCTGGACGCTGCTGTCATTGAAGCCGACGAGAACTTTCCCGCCTCTCCATGCACGGCCTTTTTCCTTTTTGCCGATGGCATCGCAGTTCCAGTTGGGCGGCCAGCCAGTGGAGACCGGGTTCTCAAACACCAGCGGTGTGAGCGCGGGTGAGGAGTCGGTGATGCCCTTGGTCATCGCCCAATGGTTCTCGCCGTCACCGACCGCTTCGCTGT
>JANPIW010000281.1:0-2416 GCA_031425215.1 Verrucomicrobiaceae bacterium | reverse complement strand
TGGGCCTGTAGCTCAATGGTTAGAGCGGACCGCTCATAACGGTTTGGTTGCAGGTTCGAGTCCTGCCGGGCCCACCAAAAAGAAAAGGCCGGGAGAAGGAATTCTCCCGGACCCTCTTCTTTTATTTTTGGCTACTGGTATCCGCATTCCGAGCGCGGATGCGCTGGAGTTCGGCAGTGCCGGGGTCGGACTCGATCGGCGGCAAGCCGAAATGCTCGGATTGTCCATCCCAACTCAAAAGACCGTCTTGGCGTTCATCCGAGGTGGCGACGTGCATCTCGAGACAGTAGATCGCGTTGAGCAACGCCTGGAAACCGTCGATTCCAGAGAAATGGCCTTCGAAATCGAGGCTTGGAGATTCGATTTTGTAATCGCTGCGCCAGGTCTCTCCATTCGGTTCGAGGCGTGGGCGGCCAAGGCGAATGATAAAATCCGACTTGCCTTCAACTGAGTATGTGCGCGTGGCGATTTCATCGAAATCCGGGTTCGAGGCTTTGGTTGTCATGATTTTCATCTCCCCGTGTTAAGCGGCGCGATGTACCCACCTCGGCCACATTGAGCAAAGCGCTCGGCAGCGCTCGCGTAGCAGGCGCGGCGAGCCGAGGGCGCGACACCTGGGCCGGCGCAGGTTAGTTCATCGATTGCCCACTGGGCGCGGCATGCAGCAGTGTTGCGAAAAGGACGCGTGCCCTGCACAAGGCGCAATCCTTCGATGTCTGTTTCGGCGTCTGTCGCAGAATTGCCCTCAGAACTCGGCGCTGCCGCGCGATCGTGGGCGCCACGTGTCGACCGTTGCGGACATACGCTCGGACATGAACGACACCTCCGCTGGACTCGGCCTCGGCATTCAACGCGCGGAAACTTTCGGAAACCCATGCGTTGTAACTCGCACGATCGGGATCGCCCTGCTGCCAATAGCGCGGATCGCGCATCGCTTCCCTCAGCCGCGCCTCAGTCATTGGAATCCGGTCTGGCATTGTTGGCTCCCTTCAAAGAAAGGACACCATGCCGATTCACGAGCGATTACAAGGAAAAAATACCTAATACGATTGATTTGGGAGTTTTGCCGGCAGATCGCCAGTTCGAACGCGCCCCAGCGCGTTCTGCACAGTGTTGGATCGCTCGCACTGATATCCTTTCCGACGCGGTGGATAAGGTTCAGCTTGCCTGCCGAACGACACCATGGAAGGTGAGCAAAAACTCTTACGCCGGGGTGAACATGTAGATCGGCGGCGCACCCTCCTGGGTGGGCTTCCAGACGAGCTTCACCGCCTGGCCGATCCGAAGCGCGTCCAGATCGCAGTCCACGATGTTCGTCATGATCCGCGGCCCCTCATCCAGCTCCACATAGGCGACCGCATGCGGCTCCTTCGTGCGGGCAACGGTGAAGGTGTAGATCACGCCCGTGCCCTTGGCCGGCACCAGCTCCACATTGTTTGACAGGGTGAAGGGCGAGCAGCCGCGCGGGTAGAAGAAGTGCTTCCCGGTGTCCTTGCACAGGCCGATCAGGAAGCGGTGCTCACTGGCCGCAGCCCAGAACGCCTTGTTGGTCGGGTCGATCGCCGGCGCCGGAAGGGCGCGCTCAAAGGCCATGGTTGCCATGTGATGCTTACTCCCGCTCGAGGATGACGGTGCCGCTGCCGTGGCGGATGCTGAGCAGCCCGCCCGTGCCATGCGCCAGCACCAGGTCGGCATTCTTCACCTGCACGGCCGGGTGCGCTTCGCCGCGCGCCTGGCGCACCGCCTCGATCACCTTGGTCATGCCGCCGCGATTGGCCGGGTGGTTGTTGCACAGACCGCCGCCATCGGTGTTGAAGGGCAGCTTGCCGACGCCCGAGATCAGGTTGCCGTCGGAGACGAACTTGCCGCCCTGGCCCTTCTCGCAGAAGCCGAGATCTTCCAGCTGGATCAGCACCGTGATGGTGAAGCTGTCGTAGATGGAGGCGTATTTGATGTCCGCCGGCGTGCAGCCCGCCATCGCGAAGGCCCGCGCGCCCGAGGCCCGCGCACCGGAATAGGTGACGTCGATGGTGCCGCCCGCCTGGTGCTTCACCGCCTCGCCCGTGCCGCGCACTTTCACCAGTGGCCGCTTGAGGCTGCGCGCAATCTCGGGGCGGGCCACGATCAAGGCGCCACCGCCATCGGAGATGACGCAGCAATCCAGACGGTGCAGCGGGTCCGCCACCATCGGCGAATTCACCACGTCTTCCACCGTGACGACCTTGCGCAGCATCGCGTGCTCATTGTGCTGCGCATGGTGCGACGCGGCGACCTTGATCCAGGCGAGCTGCTCGGAGGTGGTGCCGTATTCATGCATATGCCGCATCGCGGACATGGCGTAGGCGGTCGCGACCGTGCGGCCCATCGGGATCTCGAAGGGATCATCGGGCACGTTCACGCCCCAGGAGCGCGGCGC
>JANPIW010000280.1:0-24639 GCA_031425215.1 Verrucomicrobiaceae bacterium | reverse complement strand
GCTGCTATCGCGGTTCACATACCAGAGCTCGTTGTGCGGCAGCTTAATCGGCGGTGCCACCACGCCCACGAGCGAGAGACGGCCATACGACGCCTTCGAGTAATGATCTGCCACGTCGCGCAACGTCGCGTAAAGCTGCGCCTCCGTGGACGGCAGCGCGTTTTGATCCGCATACGTTGTGTTCATCACCAGCACCTTCACCTGCCCAAGCGATGGCGTCGGCGAGGAAGGCAGGATGCCCGAGAACGCGAACGAACCGCCCGTCACACCCTCTCCATAAAGGATCGTTTGGTTACGCACCGCGATGTGCGACCCATCGCAGAATAGCGTGATCTCCGTCGCACCTTCCACCGCCGCGACACTCTCCGCGATCACCGCCGGCACCTCGTCCGCAGCCAGCACCGTTTTACCCGACACCGGGCACTCCGTCACCACCGGCTTGTTCAAAGGCAGCGTCTCTCCGATCTCCAGCCGCCGCGTCGGTTCATCGCTGATCGCGAACTCCGAATCCACCGCCACGCCATTGACCGACGCGCCCGGCGTCCATGTCAGCTTCTGCTCCCGCTCGCCATAAACATAAGCGCGATACGTCCCGCCCTTCTCCAGCTCCACCTCGCGATACGTCGGCACAGGCGGATCATCCGCTTTCAACGGCACACCCTGCATCACGCGCAGAGCTCCGATGCCGTTGATGCGCTTCTCCAGCAAGACCACGATCTCCCCCGGAAGCTCCTGCCGCACCACCATCGGCACCGCCTGCTCGAGCGCCGCCTTTGGATCCTCCTTGATCAGCTCCTTAAAAACCACCCGCCGCTCCGTGGCGAGGCGCACACCCGCCTCGTCCATCTTCGCCCTCTCGGCGGGTGCGGCGGCAATGTAGTTGCGTGTCCAACAAGAGAACGCGTTGATGGCATTGAGCGCCGGTGCCGGCGGAACGAAAGCCACCGCAGACTTCTCGGATGATACCGACGCGGCGTCGATGCCTGGAATCGCGGGAGGCGGCGCGCCGCGAGCCGGTGCCTTCGTTTCCACAGCAAGCTTCGGCGTTTTCGGAGGCGTGAGGCCGTTTCGCTTGAAAGCGATCCATGCGCAGAGAAGGACAAGAACGAGGGCGCAAGGGTAGAGGTGCGGTGGCTTTCTCACAGGTTAGTGGGGTGGGGAGGTTGGGCTTCGAGAACGATCTAATTTCCGGTTTGTTAGAAAGCTATCCAACAAACCGGAAAGGAGGTTTCGGTTCAAAGGCCGACCACCAGCCTCCCGCCAAAGCCCGTCGATTTCAACCGCCCGGCGGTACATTATCAGCGGACAGCATCTGCGCAGCAGGTCCCGTGAGCGGCGAGCCGCAATGCCATTGAGCAACGGATGAGCTCATGCACGACGGCGTTTCGGCTACCCGCGCCAGCCGCCATTGATCTCAATGGTCTGCCCCGTGACGTACGAAGCCAGCGGCGAGCAGAGGAAGAGCACCACATTCGCCACCTCGCCCGCCTCGCCGAAGCGGCCGAGCGGGACGTTCTTCATCATTTCTTGCCGCACGTTCTCCGGAATCGTCGCGGCCATTGCCGTGTCGATGACACCCGGTGCGACGGCATTGGCGCGGATGTTGCGTCGCGCGCCTTCGCGGCTGAGCACGCGCATCATCGCCTGCACGCCGGCTTTTGCGGCGGCGTAGTTCGCCTGGCCGAAAAATCCCTGGATGGCCGCGATGCTGCCGAAGCTGACCACCGCGCCGCCGTCGCGCATGATCTCGAGAGCGAACTTCGAGCAGTAAAACACGCCGTCGAGATTCACGCCCATCACGGCGTCCCATTCATCGACGGACATCTTCGAGATCGTGCGGTCGCGGATGATGGCGGCGTTGTTGATGAGGAAGTCGATGCCGTCGTGCTCGGCCTTGATGCGGCCCATCATCGCCTGCACCTCCTCGGGCTTTGACACGTCGCCCGACACGGCTGCGGCGCTGCCGGTGCGCACGTTGTTCAATTCTGCGGCGAGCAATTCCGCGTCTGCCGTGGTGTTTGGCAGCCCGGGATGATCGATGAGGACCTTTGCGCCTGCGCGATGAAACGTCCGCGCCATCTCCGCGCCGATGCCCTGGGATGCACCGGTGATGAGCGCGGTCTTGAATGAGAAGTCGATGGGGATCATGAGCGGGGCGATCGAACGGCTGACATCTCACCAAAACGCGCCGAACACAGGCGGTATCTCCTTCACCACCACGCGCAGACTCAAGCCCTCTGTCTGCAGCTCGCGATCCAGCGTGTCATCATTTTCCGCGCGCGCGGTCAGCACGCGCTCGACCTGAGGCCTCCATTGCTTGGCGAACCTCTCATGGTACGGGTGGCGGGCGTCGAGCCAGTGCCCAAGCAGCCGCGCGCGACCACGCGGCGAGCGCCAGAGCAGCCGTCCGTATTCGAGGCGCGACTCATCTTGATGGAGCAGTTTTCTCATCCGAGCGGAGAATACGAGATGGCGCGCAAAGATCAATCGAGCCCGTGTTCATGTGCCCACGCGGCATGGGCACGGTCCCGCGGTTCGTTGCGCCGCAGCTTGGGTGCCAGAAGATCGGGAACGGACGGAACTTCAACCGTGAGCCGGGCATGCACGGCCGTCGAGGATCGTTCCCGCCAGCCGGAGGGCAGTTCGTCAAGCGCGCTGCCGGGCATCAAGTTCACATGCCAGCCGTGCTCGCGCTCGAAGTCGCTGCCGATCAACGCGTCGTAGCAGAGCCACGCAAGCTCCTCGCTTTGCGTGACGGGATCTACGTCCATGCTGTTCTCGGGCAGGGAGATGTCGAGATTTCTGGATGCAGCGTGCCAGAGCAGGGCAGCCGAGCCTATGAGAACCATTTCAGCCGGCTGGGTCAGCCGCGCGCCCCAGTCGTCGAGCCAATCGATGATCTGGCTGGGTTTTGAAAGCTCGCGCCTGGGCATGGGAGGTCGATTGCACGCGTCATTACAAAAGGCAAATCATTCATCGAGCGCGCGCAATGCCCGCTGCATCTGCTTCACCACCTCCGCGTTCGCCGGATCAGCGGCCACGTTCTTCAGTTCGTGCGGATCGCTCTGCTCGTCGATGAGCATCGCGCCTTCCTTGCCGCCTTCGCCCCACTCCGCGTAGCGCCAGCGATCTGTGCGGACGGCCTTGCCGAGCAGATTCTCTTTGAGCTTCGTCACCGACAGCGCGGGCTTGTCCCATGCGGTGGCTGGATCATTTAGCAGTGGGACGAGGCTGTCGCCTTGCAGTGCGTCTTGCTTTGGCAGCGCGCACAGTTCGGAGAGCGTGGGATAGATGTCGATGGTTTCCACGATGCGCGCGCACGATGTGCCGTTCCCTCTCGCGCCGGGCGCGGCGATGATCAGCGGGACACGCGTGCCGATGTCGAAGAGGCTGTTGTGTTTCGACCACTTGCCTTTCTCGCCGAGGTGATAGCCGTGATCGCCCCAGAAGACGATGATCGTGTTCTCGCGAAGATGAAGCTCGTCCAGCTTCGCCAAAACCTTGCCGACATTGTCGTCCACCCACGTCAGGGAGGCGTGATAGGCGCGCTTCATCTCGCGCGCCTCAGCTTCCGACGCATCCCGTTCGATGAAAAGGTCGCCGTTGCGCGTGTTGATGCTTGCGGCGGGAAATCCGGCAGGCGCTACGGGACGGGCGGCGAAGTCCGGGGGCAGCGGAATCTTCGCGGAATCATACATGTCGAAGAACCGCTTCGGCGCGGTGGGCGGGCTGTGCGGCTTGGTGAATCCGCAGGCGAGAAAGAACGGCTTGTCCTTGTGCCGCTCCAGATACTCAATGGCCGCGATGCGCGTCTTCGTATCGCCGTGTTTCGCCTCGCCGTCCTCATCGAGAATGATGATACGATCCGAGTTCGACGCCACCTGGCCCTTGGCTTTGGTGTTCTTGCCGCCATCGAACTTACGCTCCTCGCCACCCTCCGTCCAAGCATCGGCATCATCAATGCCGCCGTGAAAAATCTTCCCGCAGCGCAGCGAAGCGTAACCCTGCTGCTTGAACCATTTCGGCAGCGAGATGATCTCCGGATGCGCCGCGCCAAACCACACCGTGTTGTCCAGCACGCCCGTCTTCGTCGGATAGCGGCCCGTCAAAAGCGATGCACGCGAAGGATTGCACAGCGGATACTGCACAAACGCGCGCTCGAACCGCACGCCAGCCTTTGCCAGCGCGTCAATGTTCGGCGTCTTCACTTGCGCGTTGCCGTAGCAGCCAAGCTCGGGACGCATGTCGTCAGACATGATGAAGAGGACATTGGGTTTCTCGGCGGCATATGCGCCGGTGGTAGTTATGACCAGGATGAGTGAGATGAGCGAGCGCATGGTTGTTGAAGGTGGCGCAAGCTTCCCGCTTGCAGCTTGATTGAGTGCAACGTGGAAGGTTGCACCACTTTACAACGCCAAAAACCTCACACAGCACGGTCCGCCGACTTCGTGTTTCGTGCCTGTGAAACTAAGCTTCCCAGTTTCCTGATCCACTTTGAAAAGCGCGACGCTGTTGCTGCCTTGATGCGCGACGATGAGCCACTTGCCACTTGGATCGAGGTTGAAGTTGCGTGGGGTCTGCCCTTCGCAGTTCACGTTGTCGAGGAGCTTGAGCTTGCCGGTTGCCGCGTCGCAAGAAAAGACGGCGATGGTGTCGTGACCGCGGTTGGAGGCATAGACGAACTTGCCGTTCGGGTGCACGCGGGTCTCCGCGGTGCTGAGTCCTTTTTGGCTGCGGTCGGCTTCGGGGATGGTGGAGACGGTGCTCACTTCGGTGAGCGCGCCTTGAGCGGCGTCATATGAGAAGCTCGACTCGGTCATTGACATCTCGTTGTTCACGAAGGCAAATTTGCCGTTCGGATGAAACGCGAAGTGTCGCGGACCGCTGGCTGGCGCGACTTTGCCTTCGCCGTGCGGCTCGGTCTTGCCGGTGGCGGGATCGATCTTGTAGATATTCACGCGGTCGAGTCCGAGATCGCAGACAAACGCAAACTTGTTGTCGGGGCTGAAGTTGACGGAGTGCGCGTGCGGTCCGGCCTGGCGCTTGGGATCGCCGCCCGAGCCGGTGTGTTGATGAAAGCTGGCGGCCTCGCTGAGCGAGCCGTCGTCCTTGATCGCATACGAGGCGCAGCTCCCACCGCCGTAATTGGCGATCATCGCGAGCTTGCCGGTCTTGTCGATGTTCACATGGCACGGGCCTTGGCCAACGGCGGACACTTGATTGATCGGGGTGAGTTTGCCAGATGGAAGCGACACGCAGAATGCCGAAACGCCGCCGCCCTTCGCGCCGGGTGTGCCCATCTCGCCGACGGCGTAGATAAACTTCTTCGACGGGTGAATCTCAAGAAAGCTCGGGCTGCCCGTTTCTGCGGCGAGCTCCGGCGCGCTAAGCTCACCGGTGGCGGAGTTGAACTTGGAAACATAGATGCCCTTGCTGCCGCTCTTGGCGTTCGTGTAGGTGCCGAAATAGACGAGCGAGGTGTCACCGGCGTGGACGGATGATGCGAGAGCGAGGGAGGCCACAAGAATGCTGGAGAGTGATTTCATTGCGTGATGAAACAACGGATCATGGGAGGCTGGCAAGTGTGAAAGTGGGCCAATCGGCTCGATTGCCCGACTGCAAGCCAGCGGCTTGCACCACTTTCATTTTCGCTCCGCCAGGTACTCGACCAAGTCCGCGGCTTCCTGCGCGGTGAGGCTGTGCAGTTGGCCCTCGGGCATCAGTGACATCGGCATCGTCTGCTCGGTCTTCACATCCGCCTTTTTCAAAGGAAGCGTCTGTCCTGTGGCGATCTTCAATGACAAGGTCTCGTCATCACGCTTCACGACGAAGCCGGTCTGCACGCTGCCGTCGTTCAGCGTCACCACCACAGGCTGGAAGCCCTGCGTGATGATCTTCGATGGCGCGATCAGGCTCTCGATGATCTGCGGCTTCGTGAGCCGCGCGCCGACTTGGGACAACTCAGGACCGAAGTCGCGGCCGCTGCCGTTCAGGAAGTGGCACGCGAGACAGGTCGCGGCTTTTCCAGTCGGAGAAAAAAGTTCCGCGCCGCGCTTTGCATCGCCTCTTCGCGCGCTGATTTTTTGAGCGGTCGCCAGCGGGCCGAGAGTCTCGACGCGTTTGTCGTCCGGCAGAAAGCGCTCGAACAAGCCGCGAATGTGCGCGTTGGGCGATGAGGCGGCGAGTTCGGCGGCCTCCGCAAAATCCTCGGCCTCCAGCATGTCGCGGAGAATGAGAAACCCCAGCGCGCGATCAGGCGAGGCGAGCGAGGTGAGCGGATTTGGCTGCGCGGGCGGCGGCACAGTTGCCATGGACAGGATCCACTCCGCGAGAAAGCCGATGGCATGACCATCGACATCGCGCGCGCCGACCGCCGGCATGTGGCCTGCGCCGCTAGTGGCGATGCGATGCAGCAGCACGCTCTTCCACGGACTGCCGGGGAGGATCACGCGCGCATCACTCATGCCGAAGTCGCCGCGCAGGGGCTTCTCATTCAGCGCGCGCATCTCATCCTGCGCCAGCTCCGCATTCAGCATCAGCGCCACGGAGCCGCCGCCGTTTTCCCGATGGCAGTGGGCGCAGTTCGCGTGCAGCCACGATCTGGCGCGCGCCTCTGAGGATAGGTTTTCTGAATGAGGGTCGGACAGCCGTGCCGCGCTTTTCTTCGTGTAATCGGCGTCGATGAGGCCGAGCGCGGTGAGCGTGCGCGCACTTTCATCGGTGAGCTGCGGCGGTTGCAGGCCGAGCGCAAATTGATTCCACGAGTTGTGGCAGCGCATGCACTCACCCCGGCTGTGAAAGCGCCATGTGTGCCGGTGCTTGCCACCCGGGAAATTCTTGCCGGTGAGGTCTAGCGTTCGTTCGTCGCCATTAGGGCCGACCAGTTCCGCATCCGTTTCGTCGTTGTTCCAGCGGTAGGAATATGCGTTCCAGCTCTCGCCATCATAGTGCAGCACCTGCGTCTCGATCTTCCGCTCGGATGTAGCTGCTTCGTGATGCATTCTCATGCGCAGCGTCTTGGCGAGCACGGTGTCCTTCGGCCACGTCACCTTGGCATCAAGGCGGCGTTTCGTTTTGTTGGCCGAGAGCTTTGTCGCCGCGCCGCCCGAGCCGACGATGCCGATGAAGCGCTGCCCGACAGCCTCATCCGCCCACATCGGCGCGCGGATCTCAAACGGCTGCACACCTGCTGCCGGCGTCTGCATCGCCACGTCGGCGAATAATCCTGTCTCGCTCAGTCTGCGCGGAAAGGTGGTGGTGATCGCCGTGTGAGGATTGCGCATGAGCCGGTGCACCGTGGCCGGGGTGCCGTAGTGAATGAATAACACCTCTCCGTCCTCTCCCTGGGCGAAGCTGACGATCTTCGCCGCCGTGTCAGCGATCTCATCGTGCCGCGTGATTTGTTTTCCATCGTGCCACAGCGCCCAGATTTTTCCCGTCTCGTAGTCGCCGTAAATGTAAGCGCCTTCCAGCTCGGGCAGCCGCTTGCCATGATACACAAATCCGCCCGTGATGGATGCCGCCTCCGTGTGGCTGTGCGTGACGATTGGCGGCGAGATCGGCGTCGGCCCTTTGCGCCCGGGCAGGATGGGATTGTTCCCTTCCATCGCGCTCCAGCCGTAATTCTCGCCGCGCTTGAGCAGAAAAATCTGCTCCCACTGCTCCCAGCCGACATCGCCGCACCACAGGTTTCCCGTCGGCCGGTCGAAGCTCATCTTCCATGGATTGCGCAGACCGTAGCACCAGATCTCCGGGCGAGCAGTAACCCGGACACTCTCGTCCGGGTTTGCCTTCGCCGCGCCTTCGCCGTTTGGTTTTTGAATGCGGACAGGAGTGTCCGCATTACTTGCTGGCGTGTCCGCACGACTTGCTGGCGTGTTCGCGTGGCTGACGAACGGATTGTCCTTCGGCACCGCATACGCTTTGCCTGCATCTTTGCGATCCACATCGATCCGCAGCACGCAGCTCAGCAGATCCGTGAGGTCTTGTCCGGTGTTCAGCGGATCAGGTGGCGCGGGCACTTCGCTGTCGCCGGTGGAGAGATAGAGCAGGCCGTCATTACCAAACGCCACCGCCGCGCCGTTGTGCCCGCCGCTGCGCCACGTGAGGAGCACTTCCTCGCTGGCAGGATCGATCACGAGCGGCCGCTCTTGCGCGACGGTGAAGCGCGAGAGACGCGATCCATCATCGAGCTTGTCGCCGTTCGTGTAGGTCACAAAGACCTGCTTGTTGGCTGCGAACTTCGGATGAAACGCAATGCCATACGCATGGTCCACCTTTGGATGCAGCGCCTTCAGATCGAGCGCGACGGTGGCCTGCTTCGTCTGCGGATCATTCGGCAGCGCCCAAATCTTGCCGCCATTCTCGGCCACCACCCATTGTCCGAGCGCAGGCACCGGCACCATGTCCAGGGCGTTCGTGAAGGTGACGCCAGTGAAGACCTGTTCCGCGACGAATGGCTTCGGCGGCTCGGGCGAGCCCTGGATGCGCGAGGTCGTCCACGGCACGCGCGACGATTGCGCCAGCGCCGCCGACGTGACGACAAAAGCGAGGCTGAAGAAAAAGGTGAAATTCATTTTTCACCCGGCAAGCCGGCGGCTTGCCCCACTTTTGGATTGCGGAAGAAAATCAGGAACAGCACGAGCACCGCAGCGGAGCCCCACGCCGGCGTCTGCCAGATGGCGTTCCAGTCGTGTGACAGGCCGTTCACTGGCGTGGCGAGCTTATGCGCGGCGAGAACCTTCCCTGCGAGCAGCGTGCCGACGAACGCGCCGACACCCCAGAGAATGAAGGCGATGAAGCCCTGCGCCGCGCCACGGATGCGCTCGTTTGCCTCGTCATCGACGTAGAGCTGGCCGGCGATGAAGAGGAAGTCGTAGCACGCGCCATGCAAAAGAATCGCGGTGAAAATGAACGCCGCTTGCGATGCGCCCGCATCCACGCTGCCGGCCAGCGCAAAGTAACGTACCACCCAGCAGGCGATGCCCATGAAGATCGTCACCTTGTAGCCCAGCCTTTTCAGAAACAGCGGCAGCACCAAAAAGAAAACAATGTCCGACACCTGCGCCAGCGAGGTCTTCACCAGCATGTCCTGCCACTTCAGCTCGGTGAGGTAGATGCCGAGATTCACGAAGTAGAAGTAGAGCGGGATGCAGATGAGAAACATGCACACGATGAAGATGGCGAACGACGGCTTCTTCAGCAGCGCCAGCGCATCGAGCCCGAGAATCTCGCCGAGGCTGACATTGGCGCCGGTCTTCATCGGCGGTGTGTGCGGCAGCGTGAGGGAGAAAAGGCCGAACACAATCGACGCGCCGCCCGCCAGGTAAAACTGCACGGGCGACTCGGCACCGTGCATGGAATTCAGCACAAACAGCCCGGCGATCCAGCCCACGGCCGAGAGCATCTTCACACGCGGGAAGTCCGTCTTCGGATTGTCGAGATGATGCAGTGACAGCGAATTACCCAGCGCGAGCGTCGGCACATAGAGCGCGCAATAAAGGATCAGCATCGGATAAAAACTGCCGAACTCATGCATGCGCGTCAGCAGGCACAACACCACGCCACCGAGAATGCCCAGCACCGCCAGCAGCTTCTCCGACGCAAAATATCGATCCGCGATCAGCCCCACAAGAAAGGGGGAGATCATCGCGCCGATGGCAAACGCGCCATACGCCAGGCCGATCTGCGCGCCCTCGAACTTGAGCGTGTTCGCTAGATACGCGCCCATGCTCACATACCAGCACCCCCAGATGAAGTACTGCAGAAACATGAAGATGGAGAGCTTGATCTTGAGCTGGGTTTGCATGGTTGGGAGGCGGGGTGCGAGTTTGGATTTTCGCGCGAGGCTAGCGGGCCGCGCGGAAGTTGGGAAGACAAAAGTAGTCGCTCACCGCGCGCGATCCTTGCGAACAATCAGCTTGTCCGCTCTGGCGCGCAGGCCAGAATGCTGGCGAACCCCACCTTCCATCATGACCCAGGCCCAACGTGAAGCACTTTTCGATCTCATCATCATTGCCGAGTATGCTGACTCGCACATCTCGCTGCTCGAGGAGCAGCTCGCGGAGTCGGCCTTTATCGCGGAGGGCTGGGAGTCGGAGCATCCCAAGAGCTTGTTCCTCGAGCAGTCGCTCGCCCGTGCGCGCGAGGCGGATGAGTCGGAGGAGGCGACGGACGCCTATATCGCGGAGCGTGCCGCCGCCTTCACCGATCACGCGTCGCAAACGGAGGCCCTGGGCGTAGTGGGTGGTGTGATCGGTCGTGACGGACTCGGCGCGCCTGAAAGCGAGTTCCTCGCGAAGCTCCAGGCTGCCCTTCCCCCGCTCTCCTGACCAGCGCGAATGAAGCTCTCCACCTTCAATGTGAACGGCATCCGCGCCGCGATGGGCAAGGGATTGCGCGCCTACCTGGAGACAAGCGGATGCGACATCATTTGCCTGCAGGAGACGAAGGCGGAGCATCACCAGACCGATCTCACGTGGCTGGGCGGTTACGAAGCGGTGTGGAATTCAGCGGAGAAGAAAGGCTATTCTGGAACCTGTGTGCTGACGAAGGTTCCGTTTCAAAGCTGCACGCTCGGAATCGGCAATGCGGAGCATGACCGCGAAGGCCGTGTCATCACGCTGGAGTTTCCCAAGTTTTTCCTCGTGAATGTGTACACGCCGAACTCAAAAGCTGAGCTGGCGCGGCTGCCTTACCGCATGAAATGGGACGCGGATTTCCGGCAGTACCTCAAGGAGATCGAGAAAAAGAAACCAGTGCTCGTTTGCGGCGATCTGAACTGCGCGCACGAGGAGATCGACCTTGCGAATCCGAAATCCAACCGCATGAACGCGGGCTTCAGCGACGAGGAGCGCGCGAGCTTCGGCGCGCATCTCAAAGCCGGGTTCATCGATGTGTTCCGTCATTTCGACCCAAGCCCCGGCCGCTACACCTGGTGGACGATGCGCACCGGCGGCAGCGCGCGGGAGAAAAACATCGGCTGGCGGCTCGACTACTGGCTGGCTTCCGAATCACTGCGCGCAAAACTGAAATCCTGCACCATCCGCGCGGACGTGTTTAGCTCGGATCACTGCCCGGTGGAGATGGAGATCGGGTGCTGATAATTCGCGCAAGGCTCCGCGCACATGGGCGTTTGTTTGTCTCTTTATGATCCGCACACTTCTTGTCATTTCCCTCGCATCCGCAGCGCTCGCGCAGCCGGTCACCACGCCGCTTTTCTGGCCGGATAAAAACGGGCCGACCATGAACGGCATCGTTCCTGATGCGGATGCGAAGCGGCTGCCGCTCACTTGGGACGAGGAGAAAGGCAAGAACATCGTGTGGCGCACACCGCTGGAAAATGTGGGGCACTCGAATCCGGTGATCGGCGGCGACCTCATCTGGTTCACCTCCGCCACAGTCGATGGGAAGAAGCAGTTTGTTTACTGCGTGGATCGTCACACCGGCAAAGTGCTGCACCATAAGCTGCTCTTTGAAAATCCCGCGCCCGAGGAGCTGGGCAATCCGATCAACAACTACGCGGCACCATCGCCCTTCCTCGAAGCTGACGCGGTGTACATCCACTTCGGCACATACGGCACCGCGCGGCTCGATCCGCTCACGGCCGAGGTCGTGTGGCAGCGGCGCGACATCAATGTGCGCCAC
Organism: Verrucomicrobiaceae bacterium; assembly: GCA_031425215.1. GTDB lineage: Bacteria > Verrucomicrobiota > Verrucomicrobiia > Verrucomicrobiales > Verrucomicrobiaceae > JANPIW01. Next base: position 12,993 of record JANPIW010000280.1, on the reverse strand, counting down.
TTTCGCGGTCCTGGCTCTTCACCCGTTGTGTTTGAAAACCTGCTCATCCTCACCTTCGACGGCATCGACCAGCAGTTCACCATCGCGCTGGACAAGAAAACCGGTGCCACCGTTTGGAAGACTCCGCGGACGACAGACTACGGCGACATCGACCCTGCGACGGGCAAGCCGAAGCTTGATGGCGATTTCCGCAAGGCCTACGGCACGCCTGTCTTTGCCACGGTGAACGGCAAACCACAGATCATCTCCGTCGGCTCCTGCGGCGGCTTTGGCTATGAACCTGCGACGGGCAAGGAACTGTGGAGCGTGGCTTTCAAAAACATGAACGCCGCGCCGCGCTCGCTCGTGCTGCCCGACAGCATCATCATCAACACCGGCTCCGAGCGCTCCAAGCTGATGGCGCTGCGCCTCGATGACAAAATGAGCGGTAACATCACCACCAGTCATTTGAAATGGGAGCGCACGAAACGGAACTCCAGCGAGTCATGCGCGGTGCTGGTCAATGGCCTGATCTTCCAGGTCACGCGCGGCGGCGTGGTGAGCTGCGTAAAGGCTGCCAGTGGCGAGGACGTGTGGGAGGATCGTTTCGACGGCCAGCATCTTCCATCACCCATCGCAGCCGGAGACCGCCTCTATTTCTGCAATGATCGCGGCCAGACTAATGTGATCCGCGCGGGTGAGAAGTTTGAACTCCTCGCCACCAACACGCTTGCAGGCGGAGCTGATGCCGCCATGTCCGCGTCACCTGCCGTGGCCGATGGCGCGATCTATATCAGGACGAAATCCGCGCTGTATCGGATCGAGGAGCGGAAGTAGCAGGGACTCTATTCGAGCTGCAAGCGCGCCAGCGTCGCATAGAGGCTGTGCTCATTCGCCACGAGCTGGTCGTGCGTGCCACGCTCGATGATGGTGCCTGCGGAGAGGACGAGGATCTGATCCGCACGCCTTACGGTGGAGAGGCGGTGGGCGATGATGATGCTCGTGCGGTTCTGCATCAGCTTGTCGAGCGCGTCCTGCACGAGCCGCTCGCTCTCCGCGTCGAGGCTGCTGGTGGCTTCATCGAGAATCAAAATGGCGGGATCAGCAAGGATGGCTCGGGCAATGGCGATGCGCTGACGCTGTCCCCCGGAGAGCTGTGTGCCGCGCTCGCCAACGAGTGTGTCAAAACCCTGCGGCAGCGTCTCGATGAACTGCTTTGCATTCGCCAGCGTGGCCGCGTGCATGATTTCGTCCTCGGTCGCGCCGGGTTTCCCGTATGCGATGTTCTCGCGGATCGTTCCGCCAAAGAGCAGCACCTCCTGCGGCACGAGCGCGAGGTTTTTGCGCAGCGATGAGAGCGGCATGTCGCCCGCCGGTTTGCCATCGACGAGCACCTGGCCTTCCTGCGGCTCATAAAAACGAAACAGCAGCGAGACGACAGTGGATTTCCCCGCGCCGCTCGGACCCACGAGCGCGATGCGCTGGCCGGCTTTCGCGCTGAATGAAAAATCCTGGAGCACCACGACATCGGGCCGCGACGGGTAGGTGAACTTGATGTCGCGCATCTCGATCTCACCGCGAATGCGCTCGCAAGTGGGGGCTGGACCAGGCTCCATGGTGTCGGCGAGCAGCTCGCGCACCCGCTCGGTGGCGCCGAGGGCGCGCTGGAGCTGGGTGACCAGCTCCGGAAAAGCCATGAACGACGCGCCGACCATACCGCTGAAGCCGCCGAACTTCATGAGCATGGCGTGCGTGATTTCGCCATTGAGCACCATGCGCAGCGCATACCAGATCACGAGCGCCAGAGCGCTGCTGAATGAGAAAATGATGAAGGCCACAAAGGTCGCGCGCGGCAGCGAGGCGTGGATGGCTGTGTTGAGAAACTTGTCGATGAACCTTCGGTAGCGTCCGATCTCATGCTGCTCATTGGCGAATGCCTTCACGCTGATGATGGACTGCAAACTCTCATCGACGACGACCTGCGAGGCTGCGAGATCGTCCTGCGCGCGGCGCGTGAGCTTGCGGATGCGCGAGCCGAAAATGGCGATGAGCACGATGACCACCGGGATGCACGCCAGCATGAAGAGCGAGAGCTTCACCGACACAAAAAGAATGATGCCCACGCTGATGAGCAGCATCACCGTGTGGCGGATGAGCTGTGGAATGGTGGCCACGAGCGTCTCGCGCAGCGTCTCCACATCATTTGAGAGCCGCGATGCCAGCTCGCCGATGCGGTGGCGGTTCAGCGCCTCCATCGGCATTCGGATGATGCGGCTGTACAAATCCATGCGCAGCGACCCGAGCGCGCGCTCCGACGCCTTTGCAAAAAGCCAGATGCGCCAGAAGGCGAGGAAGGCGAGTCCGCCCGCGACGGCGATTACTTTGAGCGTAGTGCGGTTGGAGTCCGCCAGCAGCTCCGCCGCGCCTTCCGTGCCGCTGAGAACGCGCCCGACGAAATCGAAGAGCAGGTAGAAGAAGTACATCGACAACGCACCGGAGACGGCGAGCGCGAACATCGCGGGGATGAAGACGACTTTATGCGGGCGCAGGTAATCGAGGAAGAATTTCGTCCCCTGCCATGCCTCGCGATCCCATAGCTTGCGTCCAGCTCGTTCTTCAGTGGGCTTTGGCATTTCAGAAAGGATTCACCGTCCAGCGTCCGGTTGGTTTGTCGGTGAGTTCGAGAACGGCGAGGCCGCCGGCGTCGTCGCGGTGACGGCCATTTGCTGTGAGGGTGAAGGCGCGGTCAGCGGAGTATTCACCCGGCACGCCCGGCTCGTGAGAGTCCTGCCAGAAAGCGATGCGCGTGCCGATGCCGAGCTGGCTGTTGCCATTCGTCAGCGCCCACTCGTGCAGATACAAATAAGTGCGCGGGATTGTGATCGTGAGGCGGCGCGCGCCACTGCCCACGCTGCTGAGCTGGGTGCGGATGTTCGCTGGGTCAAAGCGCGCGGCATAGCCGGTGCCGAATGCCCAGGGCTGCGGCTCGGCCATCTTGTATGCGCCGTCCGCCGCGCCACCTGCGAGGCGCAGCGCATCGACCGCGCCAGAAATGAGCCGCTTCCCGAACGAGCGGGCATCGAGGCCCAGCTCGAATAGAAACGCGCCACGGTTCTGCGGCGCATCGTCGAGATCGATGCCGGTGATCTCATAGGTCAGATAAAGCGCGTTCGCGTCCGCGTCTGCCTTGAGACGCACGCCGGGACTGGCTGCTGCATTATCGGGCGCAGTATCGGCGGCGGATTCAGGGGTTAGTGAGACGAATTGTTTCAGCCCGATGTTCCGCGAAACCTCGATCACGCGATCAAAATGGAGCTTCAGCGCGCCGCTGGTCACTTCGAGCGTGAGCGGTGAGGTCTGCCGCCACGGCGCGGCGGCATCTGGCAGGTCAAAGGTCAGCGCGAGCGCCTGCGATTGTTTTGGCTCGATGGAAAACTCGCCCGCGCGCTTCTGGCCGCGCCACTCGGAGACCCATGATCCCTTTTGCGCGGCATCGGAAGTGTTGACGAGGAAATTCTCGAGCGTGAAAGGTTTGTCCTGATTCCAGAGCACATCGAGCTTCCACAGCATGGTGAGCGGCCTGATCTCAGCGCGCACTTCCTCGACGCGCGTGACGCCGCCGCCGCTGAAAAGAATGGGAAGGCGGAGCTGCGGCTCGTGCGACGGGAGCGCGCCGCCGCTTTGATCCGCGCGCAGCGCGTAGCTCACGCGCATGGTCTGCGCCTCGCCGGGCTTGAGCGTGATCTTCGGCACCGCGTCCATCGGCTTCCATGCGCCGGTGATGAGCGGGAGCACGGCCAGCTCGATGGATTCCTTGCCCGTGCCGCGCACTTCATAAGTGAGCGTGATTTTGTCCGCGGCCTCCAGCGTGGCCACGCCCGCGCCAAAGCTCCAGGGTGACGCGGTGGCGCCGTCGATCAGCTCGCGATAAGCACGCACGCCGATGCGCTGCTCCAGCTCGATGCCGGGATGAATGAGATCCTGCTCAACTTCGGCGGAAAAAAAGCGGCGGTATTGATTCACCGTCTCCTGGAAAATCTCAGCAGGCTCCAGCAAATCGCCCGGCACTTTCACGAGCGATGCAAGATCACCCCCGTCCACAAAGAACACCTGGCTGTCAGCGGCGATGTCACGCATCGTGTCCGCGAAGGCGCGCGTGCGGCCCATGCTGGCCTCCGCCGGTTCCTCGATGGTCATCGTGGGACCTACGAGCACCAGCTCCGCACCGCTCGCGCGGACATGCTCGATGACTTCCTGCAGCGCCTTCGCGTAACTGCCAAGGCTCTTGCCGATGACGGATTCATCGAGGCCAAAGCTCAACAGCACGAGATCCGCCTTGTGCTCCGCGCCATGCGTGGTCAGCGATTGCATCGCATGCATCATCGTCTTGTCGCCGCGACCCAGCATCCGCAGCGTGATGTCGGGGCCGCTGCGCGCTGCCGGCGCGGTTTTTGATTTGTCCTTTTTTTTGCTGGCCGCCACGGGCTGGATCACACGCACATCGCCGGTGTAATAAAACTGCGCCGCTAGCTGCCGCGTGAAAACAGCGGGCCAGTTTTTCATCAGCTCGCGCTCGTCCGCGACCGGCTGTGACACATCCGCGACGGAATCACCCACAGCCACGACATGCACCGGCTCGCGCTTCACGAGTTTGGCGTAGGCTTTGGGCAGGGATTTTTGAAAGCGCGCAACCTGGTCGGGGAGAAGATCGAATGATTTTTTTCCGACCGTCGGCTCCACTGCGGTGTCCGGCGGGGCCGCCATCATCTTTGCGCGCTTTTGCGCATCTAGCGCGGCCTTCTCCTCGGCGGTTTTCTTCGCCGCCTTTTCTTCACTGGTGAGCTTCGGCTTCGGCGCGCTGTCCTTGTCCTGCGCCACCACGCGCACCGGCGACAGCGCCAGGCCAGTAGTGGCAGCGATGACGGTGAACGGGAGCCAGATGATTTTGCGGAGGAACATGCGCGCGCTATTTCAACCGGATCACCGGGCATTTCCAGCGATGATTTGCTCGGCGCTCACGTAGCAATGGTGACATACACCCGAATGCCGACTTCTGGAAAGCCTTCATCAAAAGAAGGCGGTGGCTACGGTGACGGCAAATCCTTGAACGGATTGAACACCTTTACGCCGGGGCGACGGAAGTCTTTGTCATTGCCTGTGGCGATGGTGAAACCATGCCGCAGCGCGGTGGCGGCGATGTAGCTGTCCTCGACGGGCATTTGCTGACCCGACGCGCGGAGCACCACGAGATGATCGGCCCAGGTGTGGGCCACGCTGACGTTAAAGGAGAGGATGCGTCCTTTCATCGATTGGATGAGGCGGGTGAGCCATCGCTGAAGCTCGATGCGCCGTGCCCCTTCCTTCGTGCGAACCCAGGACGCTAGCTGGGCTATGACCACTGCGCTGGTGTAGCAGCGATCCCGTTCCTGTTTCAGCCATGCCACCACGCGCTCATCACCAATGCGTTTCGCAGGCTGGGAGAGCACATCGGTATCGAGCAGCCAGCTCATAGATTGATTTGCTTCGGTAGCTCGCGACTGCGCGCGGGCAGATCATCCATTTCCACCGGACAGGCGCTCATCACATCAAACCAATCCTCCTGCGGCACGACACGGCGGAACACGATGGCAGCCTGGTCTTCATCAAAGACAGCGTCAAACTGCTCGCCAACGTCTGTCTTGCAAACGGTGGCGGGCACAACCAGTCGGTGTTGCTCATCCAGAGTGACTATCATGCGCTGATGCTGTCATCCGGGGCATGAATTGTCAATCGGCGTGAGGGGAATGGGGAGATCGGAGGTGACGGCGAACTTGATCGAGGTGGCTTGCGCTCGGTGCCCTTTGGCGCATCCTCGGGGATCATGAAACCAGAAGAACAACTCAAGCAGCTCGGCATCGAACTCCCGCCCGCGCCGCCGAAGGGCGGTGTTTACCAGCCCGTCGTCGTCGTTGGCGGCATCGCTTATGTCTCCGGCCACGGGCCGTATCGTGAAAGCGGCACCTATATTACAGGCAAGGTGGGCGCTGATCTCGGTCTGGATGAGGGCAAGGCTGCGGCGAGGCAGACGGGGCTGGCGATCCTGGCCACTCTGCAAAAGGAACTCGGCAGCCTCGACCGCGTGAAGCGCGTGATCAAACTCCTCGGCATGGTGAACAGCACGCCGGATTTTCCCGATCACCCGAAAGTGATCAACGGCTGCAGCGAACTCTTTGCCCTAGTATGGGGCGATCAGAACGGCATCGGCGCCCGCAGCGCCGTCGGCATGGGATCGCTGCCGGGGAATATCGCGGTGGAAATCGAAGGGGTGTTCGAGGTGGAGTGACTCGGACGCGGAAGTTCGATGCCCTGAAATGAAAGTGCTGAGTTCTCAGTGCTAAGTCCGAATGCCACCGGCACTTAACACTTTGCACTGAGCACTTGTTCTCACGGCACCTCCTCGCCCGATCCCGTGAAATACCAGCCCACCACTTTGCCGTTTTTGATGCGCGCCTCGGCCTCGGCTTCCATGGGGCCGAAAATGGTGTTGGTGTCGTAACGGATGGGCACCGTCCAGTAGGCGACGCCTTCGATGGTCTTTTGCTCGGGATCGCCCCAGCGCTTGATTTTCTCGGGCGTGATGTCGGTCACTTGTCCCGACGACATGCTGGCGAAAAGAAGCGCGTAGCCGCCAGTGGGGCTTTTCAGAGGGATGCCGTTTGTATCCGTCGATCCTGCGAGGCCAATGCTTGTGTCGCCAGCGCTGGCGGCGGCTTTGCGGCGCGCCCATACTTTTTTCAGTGCGGCGGTGCGCAGTGGTTTCCAGTTCTCGTAGCCCGCCACGAGCGTGGACTTCAAATCCGTGTCATCCAGGCCGACGAAAGCACGAGCGGACGATGTCTCCGTCGGCGCGACAGTGAGCGTGCCGTTGTCCATCGCCATCGCGAAAGCGATGCCGCCTGCGGGAACCTTGGTCGCGCCGACGGAAAGTTTGAACTCCGTCTCACGCATCAATTTCACCTGGCGGGGGAAGGCGGATTTCGGAATGAACGTCCAGCCCTTGGTCAGAGAATCGATGCTGTCATACTTCGGCAGCGGGAAGCCATCCGCGTCAGTCGTCGGTGCTGTGGCAACGGGAGCAGTCGATGGCGCGGGCATCGCGGGCGCGGGCGTGGGAGCCGTCGGAGTTTGTGGCGTTGCGATTGGTGCGTTGGGCGCGCTCGGTTTGGGAGCCACGACAATCGGCACTGATGGCGGCGGGACATTCAGGCTTTTGAAAATCATTTTCTGTCCGACGGGCGCGAAGAAGTAATCGTAGCCGAGGATCACGAGCGCGAAGACGATGATGGTGAAGAATAGTGATTTCATTTTTCGTTTGGGGGCGGGATTAGAGCACAGCGGACAGGCAATCCAACGGTGAGGGTGTGAAATTCTTGGGAAGCGCGATTGGCCTCGCCCCTTATCCTGCCATCAGGCTCTCCGCGTGCTTGCGCGCGGAGGTGGCACTGCCGCCGAGCATCCGGGCCAGCTCGTCGAGGCGATCGTCGTCGCGCACCTCGCTGATCGTTGACCGGGTGCGCTTGCCCTCGGTTTCCTTCGTCACGACAAAATGACTGCGAGCGAGCGACGCCACCTGCGGCAGATGCGTGATGGCGATGACCTGATGCGTGCGCCCCAGCTCGCTCATCTTGCGGCCCACGGCCTCGGCGATGTTGCCGCCGACGTTCGCGTCGATCTCATCAAAGACGAGCAACCCGACCGCATCCTGTTTCGCCAGCGCGCTCTTCACCGCGAGGAGCACGCGCGACATCTCGCCGCTCGATGCGGTGAGGCGCAGCGGCTTGAGCGGCTCCCCGGGATTCGGCGCGAAAAGAAAATCCACCTCCTCCATGCCGGTGCGTTGTGGTGCATCGAGCCTAGCGAGCTGCGCCTCGAACACGGAGCGCTTGAATCCGAGGTCGGCCAGATGCGCGGCGATTTCTTTGGCAAGTTTCGGCGCGGCTTCGGAGCGCTTCTTTGAAATGGCGCGGCCTTGTTTCTCCGCGTCGGCTTTGCGTTCAGCGGAGATTTTCTTCAGCCGCTCGATCTCCTCGCCGCGACCTTCTATCTTTGCGAGCTTTGCCTCGCACTCGGCCTGGTATTCGAGCACGGCGGCGATGGTAGGCGCGTACTTGCGCTTGAGGCTTTGCAGCGCGGCCATGCGCTCCTCAATGCGGGCAAATTCCTTCGGATCTAGCTCCAGCTCTTCGGCGTAGTCGCGCACGCTGCCCTCCATCTCGCGCAGCGTGATCTGCGCGGACTCGAACTCCTCAAACAAGCGCGTGGCCGTTGGGTCAAGCTTCTCAAGCTCGTGTGTCATCTTCGCCACTTCGCGCAACGCATGCAGCACGCTGTCGTCTCCATCCCCGATGCGCTCCACGATGCCGCCGCACAGCTCGGCGAGGCGCGCTCCGTTGGCGGACACGCGATGCCGCGCCTCGATCTCCTCGTCCTCGCCGGGCTTGAGTTTTGCGGTGGCGATCTCATTGATCTGGTGCTTGAGCATGTCGATCTGCTGCTGCCCGGCGCGCTCGGAGTTCTCCAGCTCGTCCAGCTCCGCGACGACCGCGCGCCATTGCCGCCACGCGTCGGTGTAATGCGTCACCGCGTCCTCAATGCCCGCGTATTTGTCGAGCATCTCGAGCTGGCGCTCGCGCGAGTTGAGCGATTGATGATCGTGCGGCCCATGCAGATCGACGAGGAACTCACCGATGCCTTTGAGGACATTGATCGTGACGGGAGAGCAGTTGACGAACTGCTTGTTCGCGCCGCTCGCGCTCACCACGCGCTTCACGAGCAGCTCGCCGCCCTCGCATGGATCGAGGCCGGCTTCCGCGAGCACGGCGTTCACTGCGCGCGGCTGCTTGAGATGAAAACCCGCCTCCACCGAGCAGGCATCCTCGCCCGTGCGGATCAGTGTGCGGTCCGCGCGCTCGCCGAGCACGAGCTTGAGCGCACCAACGATGATGGACTTGCCCGCTCCCGTCTCGCCCGTCACACCCACGAGTCCGGGCGCAAGCTCCCAGGCGAGATCATCGACGAGGGCGAGGTTTTTGATTTTGAGGAAGGAAAGCATCGAGGCAGCGGAGCGGCGGGCCGACTATGCGGATGAGCGCGTGCTTTTCAATGCTGGAAGCAAACCTCCTGCTTGTGATTGCGCCGGATTCTCTGCATGATCAGGCCGCTCATGCCCGCCTTCCTTCTGCGCCGACTTCTCAGCAGCATTCTCGTGCTGTTTTGCGCGGCTTCGATCACGTTTCTCCTGTCTATCTCGCAGCGTGGCGGGCCGTTTGACAAGGAGAAGCTCAACGAATCCGCGAAAGCGGCGAAGGAGAAAAAGTACGAGCTGGACGGCCCCAAGTGGTGGCAGCTCGCGCGCTATCAGAAGCGGCTCTTCCTGCAGGGCGATCTGAATGTGTCCGTGCGCTACCAGGACCGTACCGTCGCTGAAATACTCGCGCAGAAGCTGCCGAACTCCCTCGCGCTGGGCACCTGCGCGTTTCTCATCGCATCGATCGGCGGCGTGATGGCGGGCTTCATCGCGGCGATGAAAAAAGACACGATGACGGATGTGAGCGCGATGTTTCTCGCGCTCGCGGCGATCAGCATCCCGACCTTCATCACCGGGCCGCTGCTGGTGTGGCTGTTCGGTTTGAAGCTGCGCTGGCTGCCCATTGGCGGGTTGGACAGCGCGGCGCATCTCATCATGCCCTCGATCTGTCTCGCGCTGCCGTTCATGGCCTACGTCGCGCGGCTGATGCGCAACAGCCTGCTCGATGTGATGAGCCAGCAACACATGCGCACCGCAAAAGCCAAAGGACTCGACGCGGCCACGGCACTGGCGCGACATGCGATGAAAATGGCGATCCTGCCCGTGGTGACTTACCTCGGCCCGATGGCGGCGTATGTGCTCACGGGGTCGTTCGTGGTCGAGAGCGTGTTCAACATCTCAGGCATCGGCGGCGTGTTTGTGAACGCCATCCAGAATGTCGATCCCTTTCTTCTCACCGGAGCGGTCATCGTCTATGCGGCGCTGATCGTGTTCTTCAATCTCATGGTGGACGTGCTCTACGTCTTCCTCGACAAACGCATCAAGCTCCATGCCTGAAGCCGCCGCCAATCGCTGGACTGGAGCGCCGCCCACCGGCTGGGATGTGCTGCGACGCAATCGCGCGGCGATGGTTTCCTTCTGGTTCCTCGTCATCGTCGCCGTGTGCGCCGTGGTGATCCCGTTCTTCCTGCCCGTAGCGATCAAGGAAGTGAGCGCCAGTTCGTTTTTGGAGCCGCTCAGCCGTTCTGCCGACGGCGCTATGTTTCATCTGCTGGGCACCGATCTGAACGGCAACGATCTCTTTTACCGCCTGCTCACCGGCGCGCAGGTCAGCCTCGGCGTGGGCCTCATCGGCGCGCTCGTCAGCCTCGTTATCGGCGGTGTGTATGGAATGATCAGCGGCTACGCTGGCGGACGCGTCGATGGAGCGATGATGCGTTTCGTCGATACGCTCAACGCGGTGCCCAGCCTGCTCATCGTGATGATCTTCATCTCCACGCTTGACGGTTATTTCAAAGACTGGCTCGACGCGCTGCGGCTCTGGGGCCAGGTGCATCGATGGAGCAGCATCGAGGGCGCAGCTGGCGCGCTCATTCCGTACTCACGCATCGCCATTCTTGTGCTCTCACTCGGCCTCGTGCAATGGCTCACGATGGCGCGCATCGTGCGCGGTCAGGTGCTGGTGCTGCGCGAGATGACCTTCGTCATCGCCAGCCGTGCGATGGGACAAAGCGGCTGGACCATTCTCTGGAAACATCTCTGGCCGAATCTCAGCACCATCATTCTGACGTGCCTCACGCTCACCATCCCGGCAGTCATCCGCGATGAGTCCTTCCTGAGCTTTCTTGGCCTCGGCATCGAGGATCCTGCGGCGAGCTGGGGCTCGCTGCTCAAAGACGGCGCGCAGGTGATCAATCCCATCGAGAGCAAATGGTGGCTCCTCGCCTTCCCCGCCGCGCTCATGTCACTGAGCCTGCTCGCGCTCAACTTCCTCGGCGACGGTTTGCGCGATGCGTTTGATCCGAGATCGGGGTCGTGAGCGCTTCCCGCGCTACTTCACGCTGACAAACCCGAGCACCTTCGCCAGCGTGGCGCGCATTTCTTTGCGCGGCACGATGAGATCGACGAGACCGTGCTCCATCATGAACTCGGCGGTCTGGAATCCGGGCGGCAGGTCGCTGTGCGTCGTCTCTTTCACGACGCGTGGACCGGCGAAGCCGATCATGCACTTCGGCTCCGCGATGATGACATCGCCGAGCGTGGCAAAGCTGGCGGTCACGCCACCGGTCGTCGGATGTGTGAGCACGGAGATGAAGGCGAGCTTGGCCGCGGAATGACGCGCGAGCGCGCCGCTGGTCTTGGCCATCTGCATGAGGCTGAGGATGCCCTCGTGCATGCGCGCGCCGCCTGACGCGGAGAAAATGATCACAGGTTTTTTCTCGGTGGTCGCAGCCTCGATGGCGCGGGTGATTTTCTCGCCGACGACGCTGCCCATGCTGGCGCCGAGGAATCGGAAATCCATGATGGCTAGCACGATGGGGATGCCTTCGATGGTCGCGCGACCGGTGACGACAGCCTCGGTCAGCCCGGTCTTGGCTTGATAGGCCTTCACTTTGTCGAGGTAGCCTTTGAAGCCGAGGGCATCGACGCTGTCGAGCGCATGATCCATTTCCTGAAAGCTGCCGTCGTCCGCGACATTGGCGATGCGCTCGGGCGAGTTCAGTGTGAAGTGGTGGCCGCAGTTTGTGCAGACGCGGAGGTTACGGGCGAGCGCGTCCTCAAAGAGCGTCTCGGCGCAGGACGGACATTTCGTCCACAAGCCCTCGGGCATGTCTTTTTTCTTTTCGCCGAGGTCGGATACGGATCGTTTCTTGAAAATTCCCATGGTGCTTTTGGTTGGATGCAAAGCACGTCGGGCGGACAAGACGGACCGCGCGCCGGTCTCCCCGAATGGCAGTCGCGGGAGTCCCGTCTCCTTCGCAAATGAAGACGAGTTCGGCACAGCGGCCCGGTCTTGCGACCAGACGCGGGCGCGAGTCTAGCCGCGTGCCACGGTAATCACCACGACTTTTTTCGCCCCGCCGTCGCGCAGCAGGATGCGGGCGCATTCATCGGTGGTGGCACCGGTGGTCAGCACGTCATCCACGACGAGGATGCGCGCGCCTTTGATGCGCGCGCGGACTTTCTCAGACGCGCTCATGGCGAAGGCGCCGCGTATGTTTTGCAGCCGCTCGTTCCTGCCCATCGATGCCTGTGTCTCGGTGGCGCGGATGCGAGCGAGGCAATCGACCACGGTCATGCCGGTCAGCTCCGCGAGCATCAGCGCGGCCTCGCGGCTTTGATTGAAACCGCGTGCGTTCTCACGCGAGCGGTGCAGCGGCACGGGCACGAGCAGCCAGCCATCGCGCGGGTCGGCGGCGATGCGCGGGTCGTCGAGCGCATGCATCAACATGCGGCCGATGACCTGGCGCAGCGCGAGGGTGCGGCTGTATTTGAAACGATGGATCAGCTCGCGCGCAGGGCCGTCCGCGCGATAGGCGGAGATGGAGAAATCGAAGCGCAGTTTCCGGTCCGCGCAGTTCGCGCAGCGGAACGTCGTGGTGATCGCGCCATCGAAGGACTCGCCGCATTTGGAGCAAAAAGGCGGTGTGAGGCGCGGCAGCTCGCGGATGCAGTTTGCACAAAGCCATGCGCGCAGATCCTCCGCGGCGCGGCATTTGGGGATGGGTGTCCTGCACGCGAGGCACGAGCGCGGCATCACGGCATCAATCACAGCGCGTGTGACGCGTCGGATCATTGGGTGGTGCGCGCGGTGAGCGTGCCTGTGTGCGCCGCAGGCTCCATCACATTGGAGAGCGATGCCTCGGCGGCGTCGGTGTCATCGGCCTTGAGATTCGTGCCGACGGAGAAAACGACACCCGACGAGGAGTCATAGCTCAGCGGCTTGC
>JANPIW010000279.1:0-18517 GCA_031425215.1 Verrucomicrobiaceae bacterium | reverse complement strand
ACTCAACTGGATCCTCCCGGTCGGCATCAACGCCGCCGCGGAAGGCAATGAAATCAACGTCACCCGTCTGTCCGAGGACCGTCGTGTGCGTGCCATGCACGGCACTTCGCAGCGACTTATCAGCAACATGGTCATCGGCGTGAGCAAGGGCTACCGCAAAGACCTCGAAATCCACGGCGTCGGTTTCCGCGCGGCGGTCAAGGGCAAGGAACTCGATCTTAGCGTCGGCCATTCCCACGACGTGCTCCATCCTATTCCGGACGGCATCAAGATCACCGTCGCTGAGAACACCAAGATCGCCGTTGAAGGCATCGACAAGCATCTTGTTGGCCAGGTCGCGAGCGACATCCGCAGTTATTATCCGCCCGAGCCATACAAGGCCAAGGGCATCCGCTACGCTGGCGAACACATCCGCCGCAAAGCAGGCAAGAGCGTCAAGTAACCGAGAAGAACCAACGACATGGCCACCATCAATCGCAAAATCATCCGCGAGCGCATCCACAAGCGGATCCGCCGCAAAGTCAGCGGCACAGCGGCACGTCCGCGCCTCGCCGTATTCTTCTCGAACACCAACGTCTATGCCCAAATCATCGACGACGAGGCGAGCAAGACCATCTGCTCCGCCTCTACCAAGGAGAAAGCTTTTGTCGGTCCCGGCAAAGCCAACGTCGCATGTGCCACGAATGTGGGCAAGACGCTGGCCGAGCGCGCCAAGAGCGCGAAGATCGAAGCGGTCGTGTTCGACCGCGGCGGCATCAAGTATCACGGCAAAGTCAAGGCGCTCGCCGACGCCGCCCGCGAAGGCGGACTCAAATTCTAATTCCGAAGACACAGCACTATGGCAGCACCACACAATTCAGGCGATCGCGGCGGCAGTTCCGATAGCCGTGACAAGGACACGACCGAGAAGGTCGTCCACATCAACCGATGCGCGAAGGTCGTCAAAGGCGGTCGCCGCTTCAGTTTTAGCGCGCTCGTCGTCTCCGGCAACCAGCAGGGCAAAGTGGGCCTCGGTTTCGGCAAGGCCAACGAGGTCGCCGACGCGATCAAGAAAGCCACCGAGGCATCCAAGAAGGAGATGATCCCCATTGTGCTGAATAACAACACCATCCCGCATGAAGTCTTCGGCACTCACGGTGGCGGACGCATCATGCTCAAGCCAGCCGCTCCTGGCACCGGGATCATCGCTGGCGGCGGCGCCCGCGCTGTGCTCGAAGCAGCCGGTGTGCGCGACGTGATCGGCAAGTCCCTCGGCTCCAGCAACCACGCCAACGTGGTGAAAGCAACCATCGCCGCCCTCCTTCTCCTCCGTCCCAAAGACGAAATTCTCCGCGCCCGCGGCAAGGAGATCAAAGAGCGCAAGGCGCTGTGAGGAAAAGCTAAAAGCGGAAAGCTAAAAGATAAAACCCGACAGCATCCGCCCAATTCGACTCATTCCATTTCATTTTTCATCTTTAATCCTTCAGCTTTTCATCCCATGAGACTCCACGACCTCAAACCCCGTCCCGGCGCGAACAAGCGCAGAAAGCGCCTCGGTTGCGGCGAAAGCTCCGGCCACGGCAAGACATCCTGTCGCGGAAACAAAGGCCAGCACGCACGTTCCGGCGGCGCGATCCGCCCCGGCTTTGAAGGCGGCCAGATGCCCCTGCATCGTCGTCTTCCCAAGAAAGGCTTCAACAACACGCTCTTCCAAGACAAGATCGAGATCGTCAATGTCGGCCAGCTCGAGTGCTTCGACGACGGCGCGACCGTGACCGAGGCCATGCTGCGCGAGAAGAACATCGTCAACCGCACCTGCGACAGCGTGAAGATTCTCGGCATGGGCGAACTCAGCCGCAAACTCACCATCCAGGGCATGACCGTCAGCGCGTCCGCCAAGGAGAAGATCGAGAAAGCCGGCGGCAGCATCGCAGCGCCCGCGCCTCCGCATGTAAGGGTGAAAACTGGAAGAGCAGGCCGCATCGCAGCTCGCGCAGTGGTTTGAGTCAGTGATTTAAAAACTAACAGCGGGGCAGGGTAGCGAGCGGTTTCGCCAACCAAGACCGTCACGGATTTATGATCTCAGCATTCGTTAACAGTTTCAAGGTTCCCGATCTCCGGGCGCGCATCATGTTCACGCTCGCGATGGTCGTCATCGTGCGCATCGGCACCGCGATCACGCTTCCGGGCATCGACCCCGAGGTGCTCCAGGAGTGGATTTATAATCGCACTCAAGACGCATCCACCGGCGCGGCGGCAGTCGCAGCCTTGCTGAATGTGTTCAGTGGCGGCGGCCTCGAAAACTGCGCCATCTTCGCCCTCGGCATCATGCCTTACATCAGCGCGTCGATCATGATGCAGCTCCTCAGCGCCGTGGTCCCTAGCTGGGCAAAGATGGCCCGCGAGGAAGGCGGCCGTCAGAAGATCACGCAATATACCCGCATTGGAACGATCATCCTGTGCTTGTTCCAGGGTTACTTGCTCGCCAAGTCGCTGCAAAATCCCGGCCAGAACATTTTCCTCTCCGGCCTCCAGGAGACGATGGATAAGATGGGACGGCCACTCGTGCCCGATTATGGCGTGGGCTTCATCATCACCGCCGTCGCCACCATCACCGCCGGCACCATGCTCATGATGTGGCTTGGCGAAATGATCACCGAGCGCGGCATCGGCAACGGCGTCTCACTTCTCATCTGCGTGAACATCGTCTCCGCCCTCCCAGGCGCGCTCGTGCAGGTGTGGCAGACCTTCGTCGGCGGCGACAACGCCAATGCCACCAAAGCCTTCACGCTCGTCTTGTTGGTGGCGCTCTTCATCCTCGTCATCGCCGGCGTCATCGCACTGACTCAGGCGCAGCGACGAATCGTCATCCAGTACGCCAAGCGCGTCGTGGGGCGCAAAGTCTATGGCGGGCAGACGCAGTATCTGCCGCTCAAGATCAATTACTCAGGCGTCATGCCCATCATCTTCGCGCAGGCCATTCTGCTCTTTCCCACGCAGATTCTCAGCGGCCTGTTTCCCGAGAGCAGCGGCGTCCGCTGGTTCACCGAGTGGATCAATACCGGCACCGTCTATTATGTCGTCTCCGCCTCACTGATCTTCTTCTTCAGTTACTTCTGGGTGGCCACCATGTTCCAGCCCACGCAGATTTCCGAGGACCTCAAAAAGAGCGGCGGTTACATCCCCGGCATCCGCCCTGGCAAGCCGACCGCTGACTTCCTCGACTTCACCATGAGCCGCCTCACTTTTGCCGGCGCCATCTTCCTGACCCTCATCTATATCCTGCCCGCATTCATCGGCCGCATCGCACAGATACCCTCCATGGCCGCGCAGTTCTTCGGCGGCACCAGCCTGCTTATCTTGGTGGGCGTCGTGCTCGACGTGATGCGCCAGATCGAGACGCATCTGCTCCAGAGCCACTATGACGGCTTCCTGCGCAAAGGCCGCATCCGCGGACGCTTCGACCGCGTGCAAGCCGGCGGCAAGACCATGGACTCCGGCACCATCGTCTGGATGTGGGCGGGGATCGCGGTCATCGCTCTCGTAGGCGTCGTCTATCTCCTCATGCGCGAGGCTCGCTGACCCATGGGCTTGTTTGACGCAGGACGCATCCCGGTCAGGCATGGGGCGCAGCAGGATTTCATGCGGCGCTCCTGCGGCATGGCGCGTGACATCCTTCTCAAAATAGCCGCCTCCATAGGACCCGGCGTCACCACCGGCGAGATCGACCGCCTCGCCGCCGCCGAGATGCGCGCGCGCAAATGCAAGAGCGCCTTCCTCGGCTACCGCGGCTTTCCGGGCCAGATATGCATCTCAATCAATGAGGAAATCGTCCACGGCATCGGCGGCATCCGCGTCATCGAAGACGGCGACGTGGTGAAGATCGACGTCGGCATTTTCTTCGACGGCTGGGTGGGCGACAACGCCCTCACCGTCCCCGTCGGCAACGTCGCCCCCGAGACACTCCACCTTCTCGCCGCCACCGAGGAGTCCCTCCTCGTCGCCTGCGATCTCGCCCGGGACGGCCACATGCTCGGCGATCTCTGCGCCTCCGTCGAGGAGCACGTCAGCCAGTACGGCTACACCGTCGTGCGCGAATTCGTCGGTCATGGCGTGGGCCGCAAGCTTCACGAAGAACCGCAAGTGCCCAACTTCGGACGCAAAGGCCAGAAGCCACGCCTGCGCGCCGGCATGACCCTTGCCATCGAGCCGATGGTGAACATGGGCACTGCCAAAGCGCGCGTCCTTCCCGACGGCTGGACCGCCATCACCCAGGACAGAAAACCCTCCGCGCACTACGAGCACGTCGTGCTCGTGACCGAGGGAGAGCCGGAGATACTTACCTGGCGCGAAAGAATGTTCCCACAAGGCGTGAACGACCTCACCCCCGTGATGCCGTTCGAAGCCGTCGCCGCATAAGGGAAGTCGGGCCTCCGGGGTGACAATGGATCAAGGTTGGAAGCGGTGAGCCAGACCGGACCGAGGGTGGAAGCCTCGAGCCATCGACGGGCTGCCGTGAGTTGGTGGAGATTTGGTTGAGAGCCGAATAATCAGGGCGGCGGGCTGCGATTAGCAATCCAAGTTACGCGCTAAGCGCTTCCCACATTGGATGCGTGTCGGCGAACATACGGAAGCGGCGGAGTTTGCCATCGCGGAAATCATAGACGTGAGCCACGGCGGCGCGCATGGGCTTGCCTGTCGCGGGCGCTGTGCCGGAGTAATGACCGAGCACGACGACGCGATCTCCAGTGGCGAACATTTCTTCCTCGGTGAAGGCAAAACCGGACCAGCGGCGGGCATTCGCGCGGAACACGTTCTCGATGACTGCGGCGGCTCCATGCCAGGTGGAGCCGCCCGGGAAGCCTGCGCTTTGCTGCCAGACGAGATCGTCGGCACAAAGCGCAATGAAGGCTGCGTCATCACCAGCGCGCATCGCGCGATAGACTTCACGGATGGTATCGAGCGGATTCAAGGAATGAGGATCAGGCATGAACCAGGGACTTGAATCCGCCGTAGGCCATCTTTTTGCAATTGAAGAGAGCCTGCGCCTCCGAGCACATCGTCTGCACTCGTGGATCGGTCATGATCTTCTTATTCGTCGCGTCGCGATGCTTGCGTGATTCAAACACAACATAGGCCAGGATGACGACCTCACCGGGTTTGGACTTTGCGAGCTTCGGGAAGGCGATCATGTCCTTGGCCTCCATGTCATCACCGGCGCACTCGCGGTATTCGAGCGCGCCGTTGTCCTTCCAGATTTTCGCCGCCTTGGTGGCGAGTTTTTTGTAGGCTGCGAGTTTGTCCTTCGCAACGGAGAGGACGAATCCATCAATGTACTGGCTCATGTGTGTGTTTGGGTTGTTACTTCGCGGCTGGCGAGGCGACGACTTTTGCGAGATCAGCGAGACCTTTCTCAAACTCAGGGCCGCACATCGATTCGCAATCCATGAACAGGCTGACGACTTTGCCCATGAAGTTGTTCTTCCCGTACATGGCCCAGGTGACGATGGTTTTGTCGCCGTCGGGTTTGAAGGTGAAATCCACAGTGCTGGTGCCTTCCATGGGCCGCAGCCAGTCCATGCGCTGACGCACCAGCTCGCCGGGTTTGCTCTCCGTGATCGTGGAGGAGCCTGCGCCTACGATCTTGCCATCCCAACTGGCGACCGCGCCCACGCCGGAGTCAGCGCCGCTGTAAGTGGTCTTCGATTCGGGGTCCATCTTTGCCCAAGGGTTCCATGTCTCGAACTTCTTGTGGTCGTTCACCTGGTCGAACAGCACGGCGGGTGGCGCGGCGATGGTGGCGCTGCGCTCCACGCGGTAGTCAGCCGGCTGCAACGCTGCGACGATGAAGAAGATGGCGATGACGGCGACGAGGCCGATGAGTATTTTTTTGATCATGGTGGTGTGTGCGTTGGGTGAAGGCCGGCGTTTTCAGGACTGACGACGAATCAACCAAAGCCGAGAGGACATCGCGGGCAAGATTCTTTGAGAAAAGTTTCCGGCAAATCCTGGCAGAGCTGGATGCGAGCGACTGCGCGGACTCATGCCAATCGAAACGGCTTCCCCAGGCGGA
Source organism: Verrucomicrobiaceae bacterium (assembly GCA_031425215.1). GTDB lineage: Bacteria > Verrucomicrobiota > Verrucomicrobiia > Verrucomicrobiales > Verrucomicrobiaceae > JANPIW01. The sequence goes on along the minus strand of JANPIW010000279.1, from coordinate 12,465 downwards.
TCACGCGTTCGGCCTTTGGATACCAGCCCTGCGGCGCGTGGGCGTTCGTGTGCAGGTAGCATTGCACGCGCACTTCATCGCTGCCTTCGGTGAACGTGAGCAAGCGGCTGAGCGGGCGTGAGTTTGCGGAGGCGTGAAAGCGTGTGAGGCAGCAGCAGTTGATGAAGTTCACATCCCATTTGCGCTCGATGTGGGTGCGGCCGTTGAGGTTGTCGTCGGGGTTCGTGTGCGTGTGGCCGCCGAACCAGAGATCAATCGCGCCGGGATTCGCGGCGAGGTAATCCTCGAAGACCATCGCCTTGGGTTTGTCATCGACGTAATAGAGATACGACGAGCCTTCCGGGCTGCCGCCGTCTTTTTGATGGCCGTGGTAGCGGCTCACATAAGTGCCGTCGGGTTTCAAAGTGCCGCCCTCGAAATCGCCGGACCCGACCGTGGTCTCGCGCAGCATGTGATGATGCGCGCTGATGATGACGGAATCGCGATTGGCATCCACGCGTTCCTTCCACCAGGCCACCGTCGCACTTGTCACCGCGCCCGCCGGATAGCCGCCGCGCACTCCACGACCGACGGGCACAGGGAGGTCGTTGCGGTCGCTCATCATAAGGAAGAGCAGATTGCCGACCCGGAACTCATAGTTCTCCCAGCTCCCGGTCACCGGATGGCGGCGGCGCTTCGGGTTCACGCCCGATGTCGCTGTGTTTTCGCCGAGCGGATCGACATACTTGCGGAACCACCACTGCTCCGCGCTCGCATCGTGATTGCCCGCGATGTCGTAGAAATCCTCGCGCCGATGTTTTTTCGACACGGCGTATTGCTTCACGACCTCGCGGCCCTCCTCATCATCCGGCTCACCTTGATTGCCGGAGAAATCGCCAACGTTGATCGCGATATCCCAGTCAAAACTCTGCTCCGACTGCCGGATCGCATCTGCGAGTGATTCACGCTTTCGTCGGATGTCCGTGCCGACGTGCGCGTCCCCGATGGCCCAGAGGCGGAATTGTCTCGGCGATTCAGCGGCAAGACCAGGCGAGAGATTTGCCAATGCAATGCCTGCGGCGGAATCGCGCACAAAGCGGCGGCGGGTGAATGTCGAAAGCAAAGTGTTCATGGTTTTGTGATGGTCTTCTCGCGTTCAGCAGCGCGCAGCTTGAACACCGCCTGGCTTCGTAGCGGAAAGGGCGGGGGAGCGTCGGGCGGCAGCGATGCGAGAGCACGTTGGAGCCTCTCGCGTGCGGCGGCAGATTCTGGTGTTGTGAGGGGGTGTTGCTCATCTGGATCGGCATTCGCATCAAAGAGTAGGCCATCTGAATAAAGCTTGTAGCGCTCGTCACGCACGACGCGCATCGTGTGGAGCTGGTTGAAGATCCATTCGCGATGCGGCTTCGCGCCCGTTTCACCACGCAGGAATGCGGCGCATGATTTTCCGTCGAGGGCCACGTCATTTGGCAGAGCGATGCCGGCTAGTTCGCATAGAGTCGGATACACATCGCTGAAATCTGCCAGCGGCACGGTGCGTCCGCCGGGAATCTGCTTGGGGCAGTTTGCGAGCATCGCGACATTGCCACCGGCTTCCGTCAGCGTGTAGAGGCTGCCTTTGACCAGGCGACCACCGCGCCGCGCGGTCATTCCGCTCTCGGTGCCATTGTCGCTGGCGATGAAGACGAGCGTGTTGTCGCGCAGCTTGAGAGCGTCGAGCGCGCGCACCAGATCGCCCACGAGCTTGTCGGCGTAGCGCACCATGTCGGCATACATCTCGTGATGCGGGCGGTTCGTGTCGGCGTTGAGCGGCGTGTGGACCACTGGTTCCTTGAAGCTCTGTCCGTGTGCGAGGTGCATAGGGTAGTAGAACAGAAACGGACGTTCTCGATGCCGTCGCAGAAAATCGAGCGCGAATTCCTGTGTCACGTCCGGGCCGAACTTGCCCGTGATCACCTCGCGTTTGCCGTTGCGGAAGAAAACCGGATTCCAGTAGCGGCTCTCGATCTTGCTCATGAACGCGCCTGTGTCGGGCACGGACTCGCGCCTCACCGCGGCACGAAACCTTTCCATCTCAGCCGCCGAAACGTGATCCGCATCAATGCTCCCCGGCCACACCAACTGCTCCATGAAGCCGTGCTGCGTCAATGCATCAGGCTCATCGTAGAGATTGTTGATCTGCCATTTCCCCGCGATGCCCGTGACGTAGCCTGCGCTGCGAAACAGCCGTGGAAAAAGTATCTCGCGCTTCGGGTCAAGACCTCCGCCGCTGTAGAGCGCCGCGTCGTGATGCAGCGTGAAGCCCGTGCGATAGGGCTGCCGCCCTGTGAGCAGAACCGTGCGGCTCGGGCCGCAGATCGGCATCGTGTAGCAATGCTGGAACCGCACGCCTTCACTCGCGAGCCGGTCGATGTTCGGCGTGCATTTCTCCTCGCTGCCGTAACAGCCGAACCATTCCTGACCGATATTGTCGAGCAGGATGAAGACGACGTTTGGCTGCGCGGTGAATGACGAATGACAAATAAAGAATGACGAGACGATGATGGCTGGCGCAAGCCATGCACGAAGTGACGCGGTCATGCGCTCCAAACGCTTGGCCGCCGGATGTCTTGCCAGTCGCACGGCGCAAGCCTGCTTCGCCGTCTGGAAGTGAGCCGCCGTTTTTCCAGATGCCGCGAGGTGAAATCGCGGTACGCTCCGGTGCATGGTCAAAAAACTTCTCCACACCCGCTACCGCGTGAACGATCTCGAAAAGACAATCGCATTTTACAAAGACGTGCTCGGTCTGGAGGAAATCAGACGGCACAAATCGCCGCGTGGCTCCGAGCTGGTCTTTCTCAAGACTCCAAACAGCGAGGAGCTGATCGAGATATGCAGCTACCCGGCGAGCGGGCCGGTTTCGTTTTGCAGCGATCTCACGCACCTGGCTTTTGAGGTGGAGGATTTGGACGCCTTTGCGAAGCATGCCGCCGCGAAAGGATTTCCGCTCAGCGACGGGCCGACGGAGAGCAGCAGCGGAACTTTTGCTTTTATTGACGCGCCCGAGGGGTATGAGATTGAGCTGATCCAATACCGGAAGGCATAGCGCCGCCGGTGTCCGATGCGAAACACACGACAACATGGAATTTGACTGGCTCGACGTTACCTTTGATCTCGCGCCCCTTCCACCGAAGGACATTGAGGAGTCTTTTGAGGATCCGTTCTCGCTCAAGCTCCTGCCAGACGGTCACGAGGACGAGGCCAGCGCGCGGTATTATAACCTGGGCAAGTCCGTGAACAGCCGCGGCGTGTTCTCCGTGTTCTGGACGGACGGCAAGCGCTACCGAGTCATCGTCGCGCGCCCGATGACCAGTGTGGAGAATGATTTTTACGAGCGCAAGAAAGCCGAGGACATCTGACCGGGAGGATCGAAACGCATGAGCAACGAGCAATCATCAGTGAACCCTCCGCGCGGCGACCCGCTCACCGTGCTGCGCTCGTGGAAGGATGTTCCATCTTTCGATGAGCCGGAGGCCGAGATCGCCTTCTGGATGCGCCATCAGCTCGAAGCGCGCCTCATGCAGACCTCCATGCACCGCCCTGACGTGCGCGAGAGTACCACCATCACCCTGCGCTTTGATCCGCGGATGCTCTCGCGCATCAAACGCGTCGCGCGCCGCCGCTACCTGAACTACCAGAGCATGATCAAGCAGTGGCTCAGCGAGCGCATGGAGCAGGAGACGAGGGATAATTAGAGGGGGAAGAGGCGAAGAGCCTTAGAGCTTTAGAGCTTTAGAGCTTTAGATTTCTGTCCCTTCTCAGCATGTTTCACCACTTCGGCGCTCATGACTAAGGCTCTAACTCTATAACCATCTAGCTAACTCATGCTTGCCGCTCTCCGTTCTCCTCGCCTCTGGTGGTCCATCGCCCTTCTCTGGTTCATCATGCTCTTCATCATCTCTTCCATGCCGAGGCTGCCGCCCGGGCCTGACATTCCCTTTCAGGACAAGGTGATGCACACAGGCTATTACGCCATCGGCGGTTTCTGCGTCTTCCTCGCCCTGCGATTCCGCGCCGCGCCTTTTTCAAATCGCGCAGCGCTTGTTGGCGCGATTGTTTTTTGCGCGGGCGTCGGCTGGTTTGACGAGTGGCACCAGACCTTCACGCCGAACCGGCGCGGCAACGATTTCTGGGACTGGCTGGCAGACGCGCTCGGCGGCGTGCTCGGGGGTTTGGGTGGCGCGCTGGCACACCGCGTCATCGTGAGATTAGGGCGCCCTTGCCAGCAAGAAGCACGGTGATCCCGGGCGTCGCAGTGCTCCCAGGGGTGCCTCATTCTCGAAGCTACCACTCGTCAAATGACGTTGCTTCTCACTGGCTTGGCTGCCGGGTGGCTTCAGACGTTGTCGGTGACAAAGCGCTTCACGGCAGCTGCATCGGCGGTGAGGGGGTGGGTGTGCAGGGGCTTGGACTTGAGGGCTTCGAGGGTGGGATGCGTCGGCTCGGTGCCGGTGGCTTGTTTCACTAGATCGGGGAATTTGGCGGGATGCGCGGTGGAGAGGACGATGCTGGTTTTGCCCTCGACCATGTCGGTGAAGGCGCAGGCGGTGTGGGGGTCGATGACGTAGCGGTGATCGGCCCACATTTGGGCGATGACGCGGGCGATGTGCGCGTCGTCCATGCGCGTGGAACGGAACTCGGGCGCGGGGCGGGGGAGTGCGGCGGGCTGCCCGGCTTTCATTTTTGTCATGGTGTCGCGGACTTGCGCGCTGTTTTCGCCGAGGAGGAAGTAGAGGTAGCGCTCGAAATTGGACGCGGCCTGGATGTCCATGCTGGGGGCGTGGCTGGGGATGACGGTGCCTTGCTCGTAGCTGCCGCTGCTGAAGAAGCGGTGGAGGATGTCGTTCTGATTCGTGGCGACGCGGAAGGTGCAGCCCGGCAGGCCCATGCGGTGTGAGAGCCAGCCGGCGAGGACGTTGCCAAAATTTCCGGTGGGCACGACGAACTCGATGCCGCGCGTGCGTGCCTCGGGCGGGAGGCGGAGCCAGGCCCAGATGTAGTACACGGATTGCGCGAGGACGCGCGCGATGTTGATGGAGTTCACGGCGGAGAGATTCACGCGCGAGGTGAATGCGGCGTCGCCGAAGCATTCTTTTACCACGCGCTGCGCGTCATCGAAGGTGCCGGGGACGGGGATGGCGAAGACGTTCTCCGCGCCGGTGCAGGCCATCTGGCGCTCCTGCAGCGGAGCGACGCGGCCATTCGGATAGAGAATGAAAATGCGGATGCCGTCCTGCCCCATGCAACCGTGGATGGCGGCGCTGCCTGTATCGCCCGAGGTGGCGCCGAGCACGGCCAGTCTCTTGCCGGTGAGGCGGACCTGTCTTTTATAAAGGAGGCCGAGAAGCTGAAGCGCGAAGTCTTTGAAGGCGAGGGTGGGACCGTGCCAGAGTTCGAGGACGAAGGTTCTGTTGGTGATCTTCCGCAGCGGCGCGACGTCGGGGGAATCGAAACCCTCATAAGCTTGGCTCGTCATGTCATGCCATTCGCTGAGCGGAATCTCGGGCGCGAAGAGAGCGAGGAACTCCGATGCGAGTTGCGGGTAGGAGAGCGAGGCCCAGGCATCGAGTTTGCTGGAGATGTCCGGGAAGCTTTCGGGCAGGAAGAGTCCGCCATCAGGGCAGAGACCAGCCTCGACGGCGGCAGTGAAGGAGTGCGGCGCGGTCTGGCCGCGTGTGGAGATGTAGCGCATGGGTTGTGGTGATATATCGGCAAAAGGTGGGCGGCAAAAAGATGAATTCATCTTTTGAACCGGCTACGGGTTGATCACGGCGAACGCAATGGCTCCAATGAGCAGCGCGATGAACAGATAAATCATGCCGAGACAGAGCTTGGCCATGAAACTCCGCACGCTAAATTTCTCGCCACAAGTCCGGCACTCGTAGTCGGTCGGACTTGATGATTGGTGGAGCATTGCAAAAGGAAGCCCGGCAATCAGCAGGCAACCCACGGGGTACACCGCGTACCGCTTTCCGAGACAAATGATCCGTGAGCGATCTCCGCACTTTGGGCATTTGGGCGCTCCTTTTGGATTCATGATGTCTTTCTTCTTCCAACGATCAAATGCAGTCAACGCATTCTCTTCGTTGCCCGCCTTGATGGAGAAAGCATCTTGACGACTGACATCGGCTCCAGGAATGTCGGACATGACAAGGAACACCACCGCAGAATTCACCGTGCGTGATCTCAACCGCCAGCTCGCCACGGTGCTGGCGGCCTGCGACCGCATGGGCATGATCAGCATCCGCAGCCGCAAAGGGCAGACGTATGAGCTGCGCGCGCGTTCGCCGGAGAAACCGGCCAGGGGCGCCAAGCCTGCCATGCCCGACTTCGCCGCGCGCCGCCGTGCCCTGGGAATGCCCATGATGACGAAGAAACAAAGCGCGATGCTAGACAAACTCATTGCTGGCGAATGAACATTTACGCGGACACCAATTTTCTCAGCCGGCTCTATCTGGAGCGTCCGGAGACGAGCGAGGCCGAGGCGCTTTTCAAACGCGATCAGCCGCTGCTGCCCATTACCTGGCTCCTGCGCGTCGAGATCATCAACGCCTTCGAGCAGTCCGTGCTCACTGGCTACGGCGAGAGCCGGGCACGGATCAGCGCCGAGTTTGCCGCCGCGTGCCATCAGCAGTTTCGAGACGACCTGAAGGATCGCCTGTTTTTGAAGGTGACGGAGGTACCTCTCCACGCCTTGATCAGCTTGTTTGAGGAGATCGCCCTGCGCCACACAGCCCGGCACGGCTTTCGCACTTATGACATTCTTCATGTCGCATCAGCCCTTCTCTTGAAATGCCGCACGTTCTGGAGCTTCGACATTCGCGCGTCAAAGCTAGCGAAGCTGGAGGGTCTCAAGACCATTTGAGCCTGCCTCCTCATTCCGACGCCACTCTGGACAAACGCGAGGCCCGCATGTAAATCGCCGCGCATGAAAACAACCATTCTCTCTCTCCTGGCCCTCGCGGGCATGTCGGTTTCCCTCGCCACCGCTGCTGATGACGGCTGGGTTTCGATGTTCAATGGCAAGGACCTCAGCGGCTGGAAGTCGAATGACGAGGTGCCGGGTTCGTTCAGCGTCGATGAAGGCGCGATCAAGGTGAGCAACGGGCGCGCGCATTTGTTTTACACCGGCGCGGATGGCGCGGCGAAGTTCAAGAGCTTCGAGTTCAAGGCGAAGGTGAAGATCGCGGGCACGGAGCCTGGATCGAACTCGGGCATCTACATTCACACGCAGTATGAGCCGTCAGGCTGGCCGACGAAGGGCTACGAGTGCCAGGTGAACTCGACGAAGCACAAGGACCCGAAGAAAACCGGCGGCCTCTATGCGGTGAAGGATGTGATGAACACATCGCCCGTGCCTGATGACGAGTGGTTCGATTATTCGATCCGTGTCGAGGGAAAGCACATCACCATCAAGATCAACGGCGCGGTGACGACGGACTGGACAGAACCGGAGGGCTGGGATCCCGCGACCGCGCTGAAGAACATGCCGGGGCGCAAGCTCAGCGAGGGCACCATCGCGCTGCAAGGGCACGATCCGAAGAGCCAGGTGTTTTACAAAGACCTCTTCATCAAGGCGCTGCCTTGAGCACACACACGGTGAGCCAGATACTCAACAGCGAGCTGTCAGTCGTGGAGGCGCGCTCCCTCTATGTGCGCGGACGCAATGTGCTGCTGGTGCGCGCGCGCATGAGTCCGTTGTACCTGGATTACTACCTGCATCTCATGCAGCACAGCATCCGCAATGACGACGGACCGGATGCGATGCTCAAAGACATGCTCGCGCTGATAACGCTCCATTTGTGCTCGCGCCCGCAGGATGAGACCTGCGCCTGGACGATCAATCTGCACAAGCCGCTGCTCAATCTCTTCGTCACCGGCACCAGCATTCCGGGCCGGGTGACGGGCCGCATTTTCTCCGAGGATGTGAAGGACAGCGGCAAGAGCCTGATCATCGCGCAGACGAACCGCCCGCATCATCCGCCGCGCCAGAGCGTCGTGGAGTTTCAGGGCACAGACATCATCGCGGCGGTGGAGAGTTTTTATGAGCAGAGCGAGCAGCGCGTGACGCGCATCTTTCGCGGTGATGACGAGCACTACACGCTGCTGTGCGCGGAGCCAGATGCCGATGAGGCGTGGCTGCGCGCGCTCACAGCGGAGGCGCTGGAGAGGATCGACGAAACCGAGCATCTCGTGCCGCTGGAGACGCGCCGTTATGTTTTCGAGTGCGGCTGCTCGGTGGACCGGCTCTATCCACTGCTGAACCGGCTGCCAAAAGAAGACCTCGACGCGGTGTTCGATGACGGCTTTGCTCGCATCACCTGCCCGCGCTGCAACGCAGTGTACAACACGCCGAGGGAGCACTTCGAGGAGTGGCAGATGGAGAACCGGCCTTGAACCACGGGGTGCTCAGAACTCCTTGCTGCACATGCGGCAGCGAAAGCGGCTGCTGATACCGTCCATCTCATACGCGGTTTTGTTCCCGCACTTTGGACAGAGCAGCGCTACGAAGTAATGCACCACCGCGCGCATGATGAAGAAGGTGACGACAAAAGCGAGGAAGATCACCACCCAGAGGCTGAATCCGTGCTCGATCATCCACTTGCGCCCCAGAAAAAGCAGACCTGACACGGCAGTGGCGCCGAGGATCGGCGCTATAAAGCTGGTCAAAAAAAATCCAGAAGGTGACATGGGCCGAGAAGGGAGCGCCGATTATGAGCGCAAAGCTGAGGCGAGTCCAGCGCGCATCACATCGAGCGGCGCGGGCCGCTGGAACCAGTGCTCGAATGATATGGCGCCTTGGTGCAGCAGCAGCGTGGTGCCATCAAGATAGCGCGCGCCCGCATCGTACGCGGCCTGACCGAGGGCGGTGAGACTGCCGCCCGCGCGATAGACCATGTCAAAGACGAGGTGGCGTGCTTCGAGCGCATCAGCAGGGAACAGCGGCGCGTCCTCGTCCTTCATGCCGAGGGAGGTGGCGTTTACGATGAGGTCAGTTTCAGCGAGGGCCGCTCGGACACTCTCGTGATCCCATCGGACAGGTCTGACCTTTCCGGCGTCAGTCATATCCTGCGCCAGCTCCTCCGCTTTTTCCTGCGTGCGGTTCACGAGAAAAAGCCCGCGGCATTTATCCAGAGCACACTGCACCGCCACCGCGCGTCCCGCGCCACCGCCCGCGCCGAGGATGAGCACGCGCAAGTCACGCACTTCTTTGTCGAAGCCCTCTTTCACCGAGCGCAGAAAGCCGGGGCCGTCGGTGTTGTAGCCCACCAGTTTTCCGTCGCGAAACGCCACCGTGTTCACCGCACCGAGTTTCTCCGCGAGAGGATCAACGACATCCACCGCAGCCAGCGCCTCGAACTTATGAGGGATGGTGATGTTCACGCCGAGGAAGTTTTTCTCTGCGAAGAACCGAAACGCCTCCGCCACACTGCCCTGCGGCACCTGCACTCGGATGTATTGCGCGTCGATGCCGCAGGCGGCCAGCGCGGGGTTATGCATCTGGGGAGACTTCGAGTGCGCGATGGGATCGCCAATCACTGCGAGACGCGCTGGAGGGAGCGAGTCATTGAGGAGCGCCGGGTTGTGTTGCAGATCATGCAGCGTGAAAAAATTCGTCACGGCGCGGATCATGGGCGCGATCATCTCGGTGTCCAAGACGAAGTGCGCCGAGTGCCAGCGCAGGGCGCAAACGTCAACCTCTCGCCACCAGGCATCTGGCTCACTTCACCAATCCCATCTCACGTCTGGCGTTGAGGTCGCCGCTGCTTAACACATGGCTCCTGTTGCTTCGCATATCTCCGCCATATCTTGATTGTATTCCGTGTGGGGCAGAAAGTGCCCGCTTCACTTGGACGCCTTGCCGGCGGCCTTGCGCTCTCTGTTCCACTCATCGATGACCTCGTTGAAATTGACCATGTCCTTCGTGTCAGGGCTGCTTTTGAACTCATGCACGACCTTGTTCTGATGCATAATCTTCACCACCACTCCCGCGATGTCATCGGGTTGTATCACTCCACTCGCATCGCGGACGACCTCTCCGGGTTTGAGCTTCGCGGACAATTCCGCGAGCGATTTTGTGCGGACGAGGACAGGTAAGTTGGTTTCCACCATGTAGATGGGTTTCACCTGCGCGGGATACGCGAACGGCCCCTTCGATTTTCCTGCATCAAGCCTCACTTGGAACTGGTAGATCATCAAAGCGCCCAGCAGCCCCTGGCCGCAAAGATTTGTGACTCGAAAGGCGCATGGGTTGCCTGTGCTCTTCACAGCCCCAGTGGAAGGTTCGGCGTTCTGGCTTCCGACTTTGTCCCAGTTAATTGCGAATCGGTATGCCTTCGGTGGCACGCTCGCGGCCTGGATTTTCGCCGCGACATCCTCCTCATGCTGCTTCAGAAGCTTTTCCATCGGTTTCATGGCCACGCGCGCCACGTCATCCAGGCGCGCGTTGTCCTCCGCGCTCAGTCGGCTCCGGCCAACGAAGTGCTCTTTGCCATCCGCCATGCGGAGCATCGCATGGTCTGCCGCCACACTGACCAAAGTCGCCTCAATCTCCTTTCCATCCACGCTGGTCCAGGTGCGCGGCTGCTGCTGAACCATCGGTTTCAACTCCAGCCCCTTGGGCATCTGCGCAAGAAGATGGGGAGCAGAATGAATAAGCATCACGAACGATCCGCTCAGAATGATGGGGAGGCGTTTCATGCGGCATGTTCTATGAAATCAGCCGGGCAAAGTCGAGACAATTTTTTGACGCGCCCCATGCTCGCGCCACACTCGGGGGATGAACCGCGCTGAAGCTGCCACTGTATTTGAGAACATCGCCACGCTCATGGAGCTGAAGGGTGAGAACCCGTTCAAGACTCGTGCCTACCGCACGGGCGCGGAGATCGTGGAAAGTTATGCGGGGGACATCATGCAGATGGCGGCGGAGGAGAAGCTGGAGGGCATCAAGGGGCTGGGTGAGGCGCTGCGTGACAAGCTGCATGAGATGGCGACGACGGGGCGGCTGGAATTTTACGAGAAGCTGCGCGCGGAGTTTCCAGAGACGATCTTTGAGTTGTTCAGCATTCAGGGCCTGGGGCCGAAGGGTGTGAAGCAGATGTTTGAGGAGCTGGGTGTCGGCTCCATCGCTGACTTGAAGCGCGCCATCGAGAGCGGAGCGGTGGCGCAACTCGCAGGTTTTGGTGAGAAGAAGGCGGCGAAGATTCTCGAAGGCATCGCTTTCCGCGACGCGCACGCGAGCGAGTTCCGGCTCGACACGGTGATGCCGCTGGCGGAGCAGATCGTGGAGGCACTGCGCCAGCATCCCGATGTTTCGCGAGCGGAGGTGTGCGGCAGCTACCGGCGCGGCAAGGAGGTGGTGCATGATTTGGATTTTCTCGTGGCGACAAAGAAGCCTGATGAGGTGATCGATGCCTTTGTGAAGCTGCCCGTGATCGAAAGTGTGATCGCGAAGGGCGGCACGAAAGCGAGCGCGCGGGCCACGCATGGTGTGCAGTGCGATCTGCGCGCGGTGTCGTCGAAGGAGTTTCCGTTCGCGCTGAATTACTTCACCGGCAGCAAGGAGCACAACGTCGCCTTGCGTCAGCGCGCGTTGTCGATGGGCTGGACGCTCAATGAGTACGCGCTCTCGCAGGATGATGGGAAGGGCAAGCCCGTGCCGGCGATCAACGATGAGGCGGGCATCTACCGCGCGATGGGCCTCGACTGGCCGGAACCTGAGTTGCGCGAAAACACGGGCGAGATCGAGGCGGCGGAGCGCGGCACGCTGCCGCGGCTCATCCATCTCGAGAACCTGCGCGGCGTCTTGCACAACCACACGACGGCGAGCGACGGCAAGGCGACGCTGCGCGAGATGGCTGACGCGGCACGCGAGCTTGGCCTTCAATACTTCGGCGTGGCGGATCACAGCAAGTCATCGTTTCAAGCCAACGGCCTCGACGCGAAACGGCTGCGCGCGCAGATCAAAGACATCGCCGAATTAAACGCCGAGTTCGACGATGGCTTCCGTGTGTTCGCAGGCAGCGAGGTGGACATCCTCAAGGATGGTGCGCTGGATTTTGACGACGAGCTGATGGGGGAGCTGGACTACGTCGTCGCGTCCGTGCATAACATTTTCAATCTTCCCGAGGCCGAGATGACCCGCCGCATCATCAGCGCGATGGAGAACAAGCATGTCACCATGCTGGGCCACGTCACGGGCCGGCTGCTCTGCCAGCGTCCGAGTTATGCGGTGAACGTGGCGGATATCATTGATGCGGCGGCGGAGACCGGCACGATTATTGAGCTGAACGCCAGCGCGTGGCGGCTCGACATGGACTGGCGCTGGTGGAAGCACGCGAAGGAAAAAGGCGTGAAGTGCTCCATCAATCCCGACGCGCACAGCGTCCACGGATTGAAGGATGTGGTCTTCGGCATCCGCAGCGCGCGCAAGGGCTGGCTCACGAA
>JANPIW010000278.1:0-3040 GCA_031425215.1 Verrucomicrobiaceae bacterium | reverse complement strand
GTGCCGAGGCGCCCCGCCAGCTCACGCGCTCGCGTCGCGGCGTCGGCGTCGATGAACCCGCCGAGCCGCATCGGCAGCAGCAAGTTTTCCTCAACCGTCAGATAATCCAGCAGAGCAAAATCCTGGAACACCACGCCCATGCGCCGCAACCGCAGCGCGCGCCGTTCCTCCGCCGTCATGCGCGTGACCTCGCCACCACCGACGCACACCGTCCCCGCATCCGGCGTGAGCAGCCCGCACATCAGCCGCAGCAGCGTGGATTTCCCGCAGCCGCTCGGCCCTGAGATCGCCACAGCCTCGCCGGGCTGCGCATGGAATTCCTCAAGCCGCAACGCGAAAGCCTCACGCGCGTAGGAAAACTGAAGCCCCGAAACTTCGATGCCGCTGGCTGTTGTGTCAGCCATCACCGCCCCAGAAACTGCGGCCCGCTTCCGTTTTTGCGGTAATACTCGTCGCGTATCCGGCGCAGCTCTTCTAGGCGCGAGGAGTACCCCTGGTTTTCCGTCGCCACGGCGCGCGTTTTGTTCTGCACGAAGTGATTGTTCATGCCGTACGTCGTCCACGGTCCGGCAGTGATCTCATTGAGATCGACAAAGCGCCAGTCCACTTTCCGCCCGCTGGACACGCCCAAGTAGTCGCGCACGGCAGGTGAGATGTCGATGCCAGCGCCGTCGTTCGAGGCGTTCTTTGGCCGCGCGTTGCCAAAAACATAGTCCGCGTCGTCCGTGACCCACGGGCCGCAGTCCGACCACTGCGCGTAGCAGACGCGGTTCCCATATCGGATCGCCACCCACTGATCCTTGAGCACGGTCTTGCCCGGCTTGGTGAAGCGCAATTTGAACCACGGGATGATGCGTGCCGCCTCGGTCTTCGTCGTCTTGTAATTGAGCACATCGTTATACGGCAGCGCGATGTAGAAAGGATTCAGCCCGGGTTTGAATCCCACCGGGCAGAAATCCGGCGTCCGGCTCGCCACATCGGGATTGTCGTAGCCGCCGAAATTCTTCGCCCATTCTGTGTCCCATGAGCTGGCGTGGTTCGGCGTCGGATTATTCGCAGTCGGCTGCTCACCCGCCCAGAAAACTGTGGCCGTGATGTCCGTCTTCCAAGGATAGCGTGTGTAAGCCGTGCGCGGCAGCGTCGGCACAAAAACGCGCGGCATCGCGGTCGCTCCCGCAGCCGCAGGTTTCGGAGCCGAGAAAGCACCGGCAGACGCAGAGGTGCCGCTGGTGACGATCGTGCTCGAAGGTTTGAAATTCTGCGCGGACACAGGCAGCACCGCTATGACCGAGAGGGCCAGAGTCAGAGCGCGTGTTGGTTTGAAGGCGGACATCGGTGGTGAATTTCGGGCCGAGAATATCAAATCGGAGGCGAGATGGGAAATCAATTTCTTGGCTGAATGGTGGCAGGCTTGTGAATCACAATAATTTTCCAACTGAGTCAATTCGAGCGATCGAGCCGAGGGCGAAAATGGGACAGGCTGAACGAGGCGATGTTCAACTTCTGTCAGCCAGGTTCCTCGCGTCCGATGAAAAGTGAGCCGGGCGCGACAGGCTGCACGATGTTGCGTCGTATGGCTTGTCCTCTCACGCCAAAGATGAACCCGCTCTGCACACCGCTCGATCATGCGCTCTCGCGTCGCTCCTTTCTCGGCGGCGCGCTTGGGGCGCTCGGCGGGCTGGCATCGCCGGGGATCGCGGAGGTGCTGCGACAAAAGGAAAAGCAGGTACTCTTTGTCTGGCTCGATGGTGGAATGAGTCAGCTAGAGAGTTGGGATCCAAAACCGGGCACCGAGTTTGGCGGACCATTCCGCAGCATTCCCACATCCGTCAAAGGCACGCATGTGTGTGAGCTGATGCCACGCATTGCAAAACAGATGCACCGGCTCTGCGTCGTGCGGAACATGTGTACCAAGGACAATGCGCACTCGTCGGGCGTGGATCGCATCCAGCGCGGTGATCCGCTCAATCGCGGGGTGCCCTATCCGCACTTCGGTGCGGGCGTGGCGAAAATTCTCGGACCCACCTCCAGCAACCTGCCGCCTTATGTCTGGATCAAACCTGGCAGCGGCGGCTTCAAAGCGGAGGACGCCGGATTTCTCGGCCCAAAATACGGCTCGCTCGCATTCGGCGATGGCAAGGCGCCGGAAAATCTGCTGCGCCATCCAGCCCTCACCGCCGATGAAGACGAGGCGCGCAATGAACTGCGCGCCATGCTCGACAAACGCTACGCCGCGCATCGCGCGCCGCGCAACGTCGAGGCCAACGCCAGCGTCTTCGACATGGCGCGCGAGCTGATGAAGCGCGCTGACATCTTCGACACCAGCAAGCTCCCCGAGCGCGATGTCGAGCGCTATGGCCACACCGAACTGGGCCAGCACATGCTCATCGCGCGCCGGATGCTGGAGGCCGGAGTGCGCTTCGTGAAAGTGACCAGCTACGGCTGGGACACGCATGGCGATAACTTCAACGCTCACGCCTCCATGGTGCCGAAGTTCGACCAAGCCTTCGCCGCGATATTGGAGGACCTCGCCGTCACCGGAATGCTCGAGCACACGCTCGTCATCTGCCTCAGCGAGTTTGGCCGCACCCCGCGCATCAACGGACACGTCGGTCGCGATCACTGGCCCGAGGCATGGAGCCTAGCCATGAGCGGCTGCGGCATCCAGCACGGCTCGGTGATCGGCGCCACCAATGACAAAGGCACCTTTGTGCAGGACAAAGGCCACGACATCGGCGCGCTCTTTCACACCTGGTATCGCGCCCTCGGCATCGACCCCAACAAGGTCGAGTTCGACAACGCCGGCCAGCCCCTGCCCATCGCGCACGACGAAATGCAAGCCATCAAGGAGGCGCTGACATGAGCAACGCAGCCCCAAACGTAGCTCGACTCTCCGAGACGAGCGCACCGGTCCCCAAACAAATCTCGGAAACCAAAACCACGCGCCAGATCACCGCCGCGCGTTTCAGCCCCGACGGCGCCATCCTCGCCGCTGTCGGTTTTGACTCCGCCGTCTGGCGCTGGCAGCTCGCTGGAAATG
>JANPIW010000277.1:0-3428 GCA_031425215.1 Verrucomicrobiaceae bacterium | reverse complement strand
CAACCCAACCGTCATCGGGGCCGATCTTTTCAACGAACCCAAACGCAGCGCCACCTGGGGCAACAGCGCGCCGCTCACCGACTGGAACAAAGCCGCCGAACGCTGCGGCAATGCCATCCAAGCCGTCAATCCCAACTGGCTCATCATCGTCGAAGGCGTCGAGCAGTCGGGCGGGCAATCCTATTGGTGGGGCGGCAACTTGATGGGCGTGGCGACTCTGCCAGTGACGCTCAACGTGCCCAACAAGCTCGTCTATTCCATCCACGACTACCCCGCGAGCGTCTCAGCACAGACTTGGTTCAGCGCCGGAAACTACCCACAGAATCTCGGCAGCGTGTGGGACAGCTATTGGGGCTATCTCTTCAAAAACAACACCGCTCCCAACATCGTCGGCGAGTTCGGCAGCAAGCTTCTCACCACTTCCGATCAGCAGTGGATGGACAAACTCACCGACTACATGGACGGCGACTTCGATCTCAACGGCAGCAACGATCTCCCCGCAGGCAAACGCGGCATCAGTTGGACGATGTGGTGCTTCAATCCCAACAGCGGCGACACCGGCGGCATCGTCGGCGACGACTGGACGACCGTGAATCAAGCCAAACTCGGCTATATCCAGTCCAGCATGGCACCGCTGCTCAGTAGCGCAGCCTCCACGCAGACCGCCAGCTTCACCGTCACACTCTCCGCAGCCTCCACCCAAGCCGTGAGCGTGGCGTGGACCACCATGAACAGCACGGCGATCGCGGGCACCGACTTCACCCCCGCCAGCGGCACGCTGAATTTCGCGGCAGGCGAGACGAGCAAGACGATCACCATCTCCCTGTTGCCCAATGCCTCTCCCATCGAAACTAAAGCCTTCCTGCTGCAACTCAGCAATCCAACCGGCTCAACGCTCGCTAACAACACAGCCACCGCCGCACTCGCACCAAACACCGCCTGGCATGCGTGGCTGATTGGAAGATTTTTCGCAAGCGAACTGGCCGATCCCACCATCACCGGCCCATTCGCCGACCTTGATTCCGACGGTGTCTCCAACCTCCTCGAATACGCCACCGCGATGAATCCCGTCGGGAGTGATGCGGTGCCTGTTTTCGCCACCAAGACGAGCGGTGTGCTGGAGTTCATCTACACGAAAAGCAAAACCGCCACCGACGTGACCTTCATCGTCGAGTGGAGCGACACCCTCGCCGGAACAAGCTGGAGCACGAGCGGCGTCACGAGCAGTATCGTCCCCGGCAGCGACAATGGTGTGACTCAGCAAATCAAGGCCATCGTCCCAGCGGGCAGCGGCGTCCCTCGGAGGTTCGTGAGGCTGCAAGTCGCCCGGTAGTCGGCCAGTGAGCGATCAGGTTCTTGCTGTGCCGGGAACGTCTTTCCCAATCATGAACTCTCCATGCCGGACAACCACGCTGCCCAAGTCTGCGCCGAGCGCATCCGCGAGCGCTTGCCACGCAAGCTCCAAGAGCTGCGGGAGGCTTGCGGCCTGAGCAAGTATGCGCTCTGGCAGAAGACCGGTGTGTCGCGCGACATGATTGGCCGCATCGAGAGTGGTGAGTCCATCCCCACGTTCCACGTCGGCGCGCGTCTGGCGTATGGCGTGGACAAGACGCTCACGGAATTCGTCGAGACGATGGAGGGTGAGTAGATTCGATTGGCAATCGAATCGGTTTAGGACCGCTTACTTCGGTTTCCAACCGAAGCTACGAGGGCCGTCCGAGATGTCGGACTAACGCACCTCGCGGGGCCTGTGCTCCAATCGCGACCATCACACACGATGCTCGCGATGACCGCCCCTTCCGCCAGACCAGCCCACCTCCCGACACCGGGAACGCCGATTTGCCCTCCAGCGAGGGCTTTCCCAGGCATAACGGCAGGGTTTGGCCCTGAAACGCCGCCCCCATTTCGTTCGGGGGCGGAGTTCCGCGCTTCGGGGCAGCACTGAGCGGTGCGGCGCTAGAGTGGCGTCTCGCATCGTGGCCAAGCCCTACCATAAGCCTCTCAGATCCATGCCACTACGGGCGTTGTAGTTAGGATATGGCGAGGCAACCACCGGACATCCACGATCTCGAATGGGGCGTGCGCCCTGCGACCTGCGCGGTATGCTGAACATACGGTCACCATGAAAACCCTCCTGACTCTCTGCACGTTGCTATCTACGACAGCGATTTTTGCGAACGACCCCGTGGTCTTCAACGCACGCACCGCGCACAGCGGCCAATGGTCTGACGCACAGACCTGGGAAGGCGGGCGCAAGCCACAGGCGGGCGACTTTGTTCAAGTTCGTGCAGGTCATGTCGTGACCTATGATGTGAATTCAGATGCTGCGCTGCGGATGTTGCACGTCGCGGGTACGCTCACGTTTTCGCGGGAAGTTTCCACGTTGCTCGATGTCGGACTCATCAAAGTAGAACCCGGCGAGACGACAACGGAAGACGGTTTTGACTGCCATGATGCCGCTCCCGTGCCACAAGCTGGCGCTACTCTGCCAGTGCTCGAAATCGGCACGCTCGCCTCGCCGATACCAGCGGGTGTGAAGGCGACCATCCGGCTGCGTCAGTTCAAAGGCACGAATGCGGAAACCCTGCCCGCCATCATCGCCTGCGGCGGGCGCTGGGACGTGCATGGCGCGCCGATGAAGCGCACCTGGTTGAAGCTCGCCGCGCCTGCGAAGGCGGGCGATCTGAAGGTGACGGTGGAGGAGCCAGTGACCGACTGGCATGTCGGTGATCGCCTCATCATTACCACGGGCGAATGGCCGGCCATCGAGTCTGGGGCGAGTTTTCGCAAGGACAGCCGCAGGCCAAAGCCGGTGGGCACGGAGGAGCGTGTCATTGCAGCCATCGAAGGCGCGGTGCTCACATTGGATCGCCCGCTCAACAAGGCGCATCACGGCGAAGGAATGATGCGTTGTGAAGTCGCCAACCTCTCACGCAATGTCGTCATTGAGTCTGCCGATCCTAAAGGTGTGCGCGGACATACGATGTATCACCGCGACTCTTCGGGCGGCATCAGTTACGCGGAGTTCAGGCATCTCGGCAAAGAGGGCGTGCTCGGCAAATACGCCATCCACTTCCACCTCGTGCGCGACTCGATGCGCGGCAGCGGCGTGCTGGGCGCGAGCATCTGGGATTCGCACAATCGCTGGCTCACCATCCACGGCACGGACTTCCTCATCGTGCGCGATTGCGTCGGCTACCAGTCGGTCGGGCACGGCTACTTCCTCGAAGACGCGACGGAGCAATACAACTTGCTCGACCGCAATCTCGCCGTGCAGGCGTATCGCGGGCGCAAGTTGCCAAAGCAGGTGTTGCCCTTCGACCCCAATGACGGTGCGGGCTTCTGGTGGGCGAACGGCCGCAACTCCTTCACCCGAAACGTCGCCTGCGAGAACGACGAATACGGCTACCGCTTCGAGGTCGCCAAGC
>JANPIW010000276.1:0-19013 GCA_031425215.1 Verrucomicrobiaceae bacterium | reverse complement strand
CGCAACGAGCCGCGGGTGGTCAAACGAAGGCGCGACAGCTACCAACTAATGACCAAACCGCGCGACGAGATGCGCCGGATGCCAGCCCCGCCCAAACACAGAAGAAAGGCCGCCTAAGATGTTAAGTAAGTGCCATTCGGGGCTGGAGTCGAATCTTGATAAAACTATGGCAATTCAAAATCCCTGATCAGCCGTGAGGTTCCTCATTCGACCGCTGCGCGCGTCCTCCGCCGAGGATCAAGACGGCGGCCACGAGGCCGAGCACAGCGCTGACGATCCAGACAGTGTCGGGGCTGTGCTCGTTAATGTGCAGACCGACGATGGAGGCGAAGATGCCGCCGATGCCCCAGGCGAGGCTGAGGAAGCCGACGTAGCGGCCGCGCATGTCGTCGGGGGCGAGGCTGGCGGCATAGGCTTGCTGCCGGGAAAATGCGAACATCTCGCCGACTGTGAAGATGACCATCGAGATGGCGAACGCGGTGATCGAGCCGTGACCGATGAGCACAACGTAACCAGCGCCCATGCCGATGTAGCCTAGCGCGAGCATGACGCGGGTGGCGACGCGGGTGAGCCGAACGGAGCGTTGACTTGCCTCACTGGCAGGCTAGCGTCCTTTCATGATTATGCGGTCAGTTTCAGCCCGATTTCACGAGGGACGGGTCCTTTTTGATGAAGACATCGTCATCCCCAGCCAAGCAAGGCTCCTTGTGACGATATTGGAGGATTCAGACACGGATCATAGCGACTTCATTGCGCTATCAGCAACGAGTTTTGCCGATGCTTACGATGAGGATGAGGTCGAGTATTCAGAGGCCGACATTCGCAGATGATCCCTGGTGCCGTTCTTTTAGCCCGAGTCCAGCAGTCCGATGGCCGCTTGAAGACACGCCCGGCGTTGGTGCTTTCCATCGTCCCGCCATATCAGGATTTATTGATCTGCGGGATCAGCTCGAAGATTCGGCATGAAGTCGCAGGCTTTGACGAGATCATCCTGACGACGAGTCCCGAGTTTGCACAGAGCGGACTGAAGGTTGATTCACTGATCCGCCTCGGACTCATTGCTACTATTCCCACATCGGCTGTTGCCGGCACACTCGGCAGCATTTCTGACGATCTACTCCGACGGTTGCAGCAGCGTCTTGCCGCTCACATTTCCCCTCCATTAGCGCCCGAGGCTGACGAGGCATCAACCTCCGCCGAACCTGAAACAGGGACGACTGGCCGAGGAGGCGAGTCTTGACAGATCTGTGGTGATTCAGAATCCCTGACTAGCCGTGGGGTTCCTCATTTGGACCGGCGCGCGAGTCTTCCGCCGAGGATCAAGACGGCGGCGACGAGACCGAGCACGGCGCTGATGATCCAGACGGTGTCGGGGCTGCGCTCGTAGATGTGCAGACCGACAATGGAAGCGAAGATGCCGCCGATGCCCCAGGCGAGGCTGAGGAAGCCGACGTAACGGCCGCGCATGTCGTCGGGCGCGAGGCTGGCGGCATAGGCTTGATGGCGGGAGAAGGCGAACATTTCGCCGATGGTGAAGATGACCATCGAGAGGGCGAAGGCGGTGAGCGAGCTGTGACCGATGAGTGCGAGATAGCACGCTTGTCATTGATTTCGCCGCAGTGTCATGCGCGCAGCCTCGGGTGAAGAGAACATGGAAATGCTGAAGGAATTCTTTCGGGACAAGTCGGCGGCGCGGTTGCTGATGATCGCTGCTGCGGTGCTGCTTTTCGTTTTTCGGCTGGCAGGAATACCGACCTGCGGCATTCTTGGGGCGGTCCGGTGCCGGACGATGTGGATTTAGAGAACCATGAAACTTTTGAAATCAGAATGGCCTTGGTGGTGTCTTTTTCTCCTCGCGGGTGTCTTCACGCTGAAGGCATCTTCCCATTGGCCTTGGCTGGGGCTGGCTGCTGCGGCTCCACCGGTCGTCATCGCGTTTGCGCTGCTGGCGTGGTTTGACAGGCTGGTGCCGCTCGGTGCGCGGATTTGGGTGAGGGCGATTGGCTGGGGGATGCTGGTCGCGACCTTCATCGCTACCTACACGCATCTGTACGTCCAGATATGGGTGGAGGATCTTGTGGTTTCAAGCGGGCGGTTCGATCCTGGTCATGATGTGGCGCTCGCAGGCATCGCGAGCAGTGTCCTCTCCGCGCCACTGGCCGAGGAGGGGTTGAAAGGAATGTGCCTCCTGGTGCTCATGTGGAGCCGCACTCGTCCGGTCATGGGCCCTTGGCATGGGATGTTGGCGGGCGGGCTGGCGGCTCTCTCGTTTGGGTTCATGGAGAACGGGCTGAGTTTTGCGAGATCCGCACGGGTTGCCGGTGCGCCGGGTTATCTTGAGATGGTCTGGGAGACGCGGAGTCTCTTTCCTTTTCTTCACATGCTTTTTTCTCTGCCCATGGCATTCGCGATCGGTCTGGCGGCATTGCTTCCGACGATCTCGCGACGACTGGCGGCCATTGTCATCGGATGGCTGGTCTCGGTGACATTTCATGGGTTGTGGAACTGGGAGGTGATCCTCGGGAAGACCGATTATTCCGTGGCTCCATGGATTGGTCATGCTGCCGGTGCCTCGCCGTTTTTGATCGTGCTTTTTCTGGGGACGGCCTATTGGTTGGAATCCAGAAGCCTGGAGTCGTATGGCCTGCCGGCGGCAAAACCATTCTGGTGGCCGCGACGCGCTGATCCTTTGAAGGTCAGACGCGCCCTGTTGCGCAGGCAGGCTCAGCATCTCAGGCGGACGCCCGAACAGCGACAGGAACTGGCGCGACAGCAGGCTGCGGCGCATTAGCCGACAGCCCGATCGTGCTGGTGCGGCGGTGCGCGGAAATCAGCAGTGCGGTGGCCAGGGCGCCGCCCAATGCGGCTGATACGGCGGGCCGAAGCAGAAAGCGGTTCTGAGGCACATCCGGTGCCCATAGGATGCCGAGGAGTGCTCCATTGTGCGACGCGGGAACAAGCAAGAGGTCACCATGCGTGGCGAACCAGTGGTCCAGCTCAGTTTGAAAGCCCGCCCACTTCCATTCCAGCCTCATCTCTTCCAGGCGCAGAGATCCCTCGACTTCTCCGAGTTGCTCGGCGAGCCGCCCGGATAGAATCTTCTGCGGGGCTTGTCCGGTCGCGGCGGAGGCTTCTAGGCGCTGGAGATTTCTCATGCCCACATGTCTCCAGAGCTGTGGCTGGTGGATGTTCAGTTCGGCGATCAGCTTGAAGCAGAGATCGAGCGGCGATTCGGAATGCTCTGCCGTTGGACAGCATGGGAGCGATTTCAGTTTGTCATGAGCCTCTTCAATTTGTTCGAGCCCTTGCGCGCGCCAGCGTGAGAGCCGGGCGCCGACGAAGGACGAGACGGGACCGATGAGCCACACGGCGGCGGCAAAAGCCAGCCACGCATCGGTCGTCCCCAAAAAGAGGCCTGTTCCTTCGATCACACCGGAGACGGGATCACCGACGATGCTTTCGATAAAAGGAAGCGCCGCGACACAGATGAGCCAGACCTGCCCCTCCACATGCGGTGGTGAAAGGAAGGTGCCCCGCTCCAGCGCCATGATGAGAAGAACTGTGGCGATCAAGGTAAACATGACTCCCGCATGTCCTATCCAGATGCCATAGCCGGTCGCGCTCCAGTGATCCTCGAAAACAAAGAACACCGGCACCCAGCCGCGCAAGACAAAAGCCAGTGCCGCCATCTTGCCGACCACAGGGAGACGCACCCCCGGCCTAGTCCGCCGCCGCCACCAGATACCGGTGCTGACGAGCAGCACGGGAAAAAGAAGGAACCACAGGGTGAACGCTAGTTCCGTGTTTGAGACGCAAAGGAAGAGGAGCAGGCGCAAGGCTGAAAGCATGAAGGCCAGAACGACTACCTTGGCAGCCTGCACCCAGATACGATCCAGTATTGATCGCAAGAGGCGATGGGGCCTCGCGGGCCAGCAAAGCGCGACCCAGATGCCTGCATGGACGACGAGGTTGTTGGTCAGCCATTCTGCTGACCGCGCCAGAAACAGCAGCAGCGAATGGATGGAGAACATCGTGCCTCCCGCCTGAAAATCAGAGTAGTCACGCCACATGACGAAACGAACTCTCTCGACAATGAGGTCGAGGGACTCCCTGGCCCAACCCATGTTCACGCCGGCAAGGAAGATGGCCAGCCACCACGCCGCTGCTCCGCCTCCGTTGGGACCGCCGAACAGCATCAGGATGAGAATGCCGCTGGCGAGGATGACAAAGGTCGCCCGTCTCACTTGGGTCTCTCTGCGCTCCAAGTCGGCACCTGAGATGAGGCGCAATTCATCCCTGTCCGCCCACTTGGAATCCGGAACGGAAAACATCCCGGAAGTGGCGCGTCCATCATCTCCCGGTAACAGCTCAACATAAAAGACAGGCAAGGCTCCCCGGTAGAGTGCCAGTTCCTTCATGTCGGCAACGCGGGACTGGCTAAGTTTGCGCAGCGCCTCGACGTGTGATGGATCACGCGGGGACCGCCGAAGCAGGAGGATGGCATCGATGACCTTCATGCTCGCATCTGGAGCGGCGGCATGGACTTCCAGATGATCCCAGTCCGCAGCGGTGAGCGCGCGTCCTTCCCGCAACCAGAATAAAATCTTTTCGTCCTTCAGGCTTTGATGAGCGGGTGCCGGAGTATCCGCCTGCGTCACCGATTGCAACTGCGACCTCAGCAAGGGAGGAAGCTCGAGGACATCGAGGAAGATGAGCGAAGGAAGCAGCAGGAGAATGGCGATCCCGGCGCGGCTCGCGATCCATCCCCCGGCCTTTTCCATCCCGCGGTCCACGATGATCTGCGTTTCGAGCGGCACTCGAAAACGCCGTGGCAGGAGCTGCCCGCGCGGCAGCCAGACGGCGATGATGCCGAGCAGAATCCCCGCGAGATTCACCGCCAGCCACGCGCCTTCATCGCCGCCGCTCCAGTTCGATTTCATCATTCTGAGCCAGAGAAGAGTGAAAAGGAAGCGTCCCGCGATGGAACCCGTTTTGCTTCTCGCCGAAAAGCAGAGGTCAACAAACCAGCCGAGGAGGAAAAACAACACCGGCAAGTCCGCCAAGGCCCAGAGATTGTCGCGCGGATCCCACCCGTGAAGCGCCACTCCCGAGAGCTGGAGCAGCGGACCCATGACCCGCCCGATGAATCGAATGCGCAGATGCCACCCCAGCCAGGGAACGCCGAAACCGACGAAGATCCCAGTGCAGGCGATGGCGGCTTTGGCCCATTGCGTGCCGTGGACCGAGAGCGCGATCAAGTCACAGACGGCGAGCAGCGCGATCACCAGCAGGAACGTTCGAAACCGAAACTTCAGAGTGTCGGAAACGACATTCTCGGATTCGTCGGCGCTTTTCTCCTTCCGTTCGTCTTTGATCATGCGGCGGCACTCTGTGGCAATCGGTCGATGTTCGCGGTCCTCGTCTGTCGGGCAAGGAGAACTTGCGCGCAGGAGCCATGCAGAATGATTGAAGAAGCGCGACCTTCGAGGAGTCCGCTTGCCAACGATTTCTCCACGGTGTAGTGCGCGCAGCCTCAGGAGGAGAAAAACATGGATATGCTCAAGGAATTCTTTCGTGACAAGTCGGCGGCGCGGTTGCTGATGATCGCCGCATCGGCGCTGCTTTTCGTTTCGCAGTTCTTCTATTACTTCGATGACGTGGACAAAAGTTACCTCACTTATACACACAAAGGGTCATTAACCGGCCCCCTCAGTGGGAACTCGGAGCTCCACCTCGACCTCAGTGGCAGAGGCATTGCCACGGGCTGGCAGTTGCACCCGCAGGCTTATTTGATCCTGGTGGTGCTGGCCTTCGCGCTGCTGCGTGACGACATCGCTAACAACAGATGGTTCGGTCGCCTTGGTTACTGGGCGGCGTTCATCCTGATTGCCGTGGCCACCACGCCCGGAGCGCCCTTTCGGGCCAACGGTGCGCTCATGGGCTTTGTCGCCCTCCTCATGGCGCTGGTTGCGGCGCTGATGAATTTGTTTCGGCGGAAGAGTGTCCCGCCTCCTCTGAAATAAGCAACTGGGCAGCGGGACTCCTCTGACTTCATCACCATGACTCCCGTCAAATACGGCTTCCCCGGGCGGCAGATCTTGTTTGCTGTGGTGCTCACGATCACGCTCGGATTCGGGAATGTCGCCTTGGTGGTCCTCACGCCGGAGGGGCCGCTGGGATTGGTTGGCGTCATAGCCGCCTCCGGCTTTTACTTCTGGCTGCTCTTCCGTCATACGTCCGGCCATGGAAATGCGACCATCGAGGAAGATGCGCTGCTTGTTGAACCGACCCGCTTTTCCATCTGCGGCGTACGGCGTCCTTTGCGGATCGCCTGGGGCCAGCTCGACAGCGCCAACATCATCCAGTTTGGAAATGGCGGGCGTCCGTTCCTGATGCTGCGCAGGTCCGCCCGTCCAAAGCTGCTCATGGTTTCCGTCCTCTCGGACACGGATCGCGGCTTTCTGGATCATGCTCTCGAACAGGCCGTCACATGGCACGGTGCGCATCCTGAAGCACCGCCTCTGCGGCAGGATGATTTCTTTGCGGGACCGCTTTGGAAAACCTTCGGCGCCCTGATGATCGGCGCATTCCTGTTCTCGGTCATCGCCATTTTCCAATCCGGTCGCGCCGGAGATTGGAGCATCTGGCTTCGGTTGTTCGGAATCAGTTGCCTGGTGTATCCGCTGGTGCGCCGCATTTTTCGTCCAACTGATTTCGCGCCATGAGTAATCCTGCAGATCAAAACCCATTTGCCCGCCGCGTCGGAGAATCCCGTGTGGCGTCTCTCCTCCAGATCATCGCAGCGCCGCCCCATGCCCGGCGCTCTCCTGCCCCCGGTGACATGGAGGGCGACTACGATCTCTGGTGTGATGGCGCTGCATGCAAATACCACACAGGCTCTGCCAACTGGGATTTCGCCGACGGCACACGCGCCATCGTGGCCGCTCCAGCCACCTGGCTCTGGGTGCGCATCTCTTTCCCAGACGGGCAAAGCATTGAGGTTCGGCAGATGAGTGGTACATGAACCCGAGACCATCCGATTAACCCTCTCATGAAACCATCCATCATCCTCTCCCTCATTATCGTCGCGCTTTTGTCAACGAAGCGGCCCGTGTCTGCGCAAACGCCCGAGGCTGCGGCGCGTCGCTCTGCCATTGAATCCTTTTATCCGGTCATGATCCAGGCCAACGAGGCAGGGGATTACGCCAAGGCACGCTCCTTGTGCCAGAAGGCGATTGAGTGGGAGCCGCAGAACCCGACACACCACTACAACCTGGCGTGCATTGAGGCGAAGGCAGGCAACGCCGATGCTGCCTTCGCAGCGCTCACGGAGGCCAATCGCACGGGCTACGCGGACACCGAGGGGTTGAACGCGGACCCTGATCTCGCCTCCCTCCGCAGGGATGCGCGTTTCAACGACATCATGTTTCAGGCCGCGCGAAATGCGATCAGCCAAAAAGGAGGACAGCCTAACGCAGCCCCTGCCCAGGCATCAGGCACCGAGGCCCCAGCCGCGCCAAAGCCAAGGTTCGATCCCAATCGTCGGCTGACGCCCGCTGCGCCCGCGCTCTCCAGCGGCACCGGCCCGGCGACAGCACCTGCATCCGCCAAACTCAGCCCCTCCGGCCCCGTCGGACTGTATTTCATGACGCGCTATTGGATCGCCACGCGCACTCTCGAAAAGGCCGTCTGGTACTTCAGCCCGGACGGCATGGCCTATGAAAACCCCACCGGCGATTTTAGCGCCGCCAGCCTCTCGGCCACCGCCTCCGATCAGGGGCAGTACCACCTGGAAGGCAAGAACCTCATCTTCACCCCGACGAAGGGAAAAAACGCCGGCAAGAAAGAAAGCGCGGATTATGAACCGCAGCCCGAAGGTGGATTTTATTGGAACACAGGCAGCTTCATCCCGGTGAAGGCGCTCACCTCGGCCCGCAGCATCGTTGGCAAATGGCAGGGCGGATTCTCCGTCATCGGCGCCGCCGTCGCCCGCACACTCGACCTGCACGCCGACGGGAGCTTTCACCTGAGCGGAGCCGCGACCATCAGTGCGGAAAGCGATGGGAGCGTGGCCAGAGCCGGTTCATCCGGACAGATTTCAGAAGGAACATGGGAAGTCTCCGGTTACTTCATGACGCTCACCGGCAGTAATGGAAACATCAAACGCTCCATCGCCTTCCCGTTTGATGATGCCGCCACTCCGGTCAATCCCGACAAATTCTATTTCGACGGCATCATGTGGTCGCCGCTGAAGTAAAAACACCAGATCAGCCATTTATAGAAAGACTTGCTTATGCTGAAGGAATTTTTTCGTGACAAATCACCCGCTCGGCTGCTGGCGATCGCGGCACTGGGGCTTCTGCTCGTCTCGCAGTTCTTCTATTATTTCAATGACGCAAACACCGGCTTCCTCACCTTTGGGCCGGACTTCAGTTCATCGACGCTTTATCTCGGGTTCGGCTCCGTCGGCACGGGTTGGGATTTGCATCCGCAGGCCTACATCATTCTTCTGGTTCTGGCGTTCGCGCTGCTTCGCGACGATGTCGCCGACGCGCCGTGGTTTGACCGCTTCGGCTACTGGGTGGTGCTGATCTTGTTCATTGCCGCGACGACTCCTGGCGCGCCCGTTCGGGCGACGGGTGCCAAGCTGGGCAGGATCGCCACGCTGATGGTGCTGGTCGCTGCGGTGCTGAACAAACGTGCGCGGAAGAAGCGCCTCGCGGCCGCGGCTGACAAGGCGGTGCAGACGCCGCAATAATTCGTTGTCATGTCAAAACTCACCATCAGGCTCGTCTTCGTTCTCATTGGATTAGGTGGATGGTTTTCATCCGCCGCCACAGCCGATGAGGGGCTGGCGAAGGATCGCGCTCCGCTCACGATTCTCCAGATCAATGATGTGTACTCCGCCATTCCAGTGGATGGAGGCGCGGCAGGTGGTCTGGCGCGGGTGGCCTCGCTCAAGAAGCGCATCGCGGCTGAAGGACGCACGGTGGAACTCATCATCGCGGGGGATTTTTTGTCGCCCTCGGTCGCATCGAGCATTTTTAAGGGGCGGCAGATGGTGGATGCATTGAACGTCGCGGGCGTGGATATCGGCATACTCGGAAATCATGAGTTTGACTTCGGTCCTGATGTGCTGCGCCAGCGGATGGCCGAGGCGAAATGGACGTGGCTGGTTTCAAATGTGTTTGAAGAGAAGACGGGGCAGCCGCTTCTGGACTCGGCGAAAACTCTGGTCCGCAGTTATGGCACGCTGAAGGTTGGCTACTTCGGTGTGTGCCTCGCCAGCGAGGAGATCAGCCGTGATCGGCGCGTGGGCATCCGCATCGACGATCCGATCGCGACAGCCGAGCTTCAAGTGGCGGACCTGAAGCGGCAGGGTGTGCATGTGATCATCGCGATCACGCATCTCGATTACGCGGATGACCGGCGTCTGGCACTGCGGTGTCCTGAGATCGATGTGATCATCGGCGGACACGATCATGTGCCGATCACGACGCATGTGGGCCGCACCTTGATCAGCAAGGCAGGAAGCGATGCGCGGTATGTCGCGAGGATCGACCTGCTGCCGTCTGCCACGGCTGGAGTCATCGAAAAACAATTCGAACTCATTCCCATCGGGCCCTCGCTTCCTGATGATCCGGCCACGGCTGCGGTGTCGAACGATTATGAAGATCGTCTCGGTCATGCCCTGGATGCTGAGGTGGGCCGGAGCGTGGTGCCGCTGGATGCCGTGTCCGATCATGTGCGGGCGCGCGAGAGCAATCTGGGCAACCTCATCGCAGACGCGATGCTCAAGGACACGGGCGCGGAGGTGGCGATCCTGAATGCGGGCAGCATTCGGAGCAATCGCATCTTCCCTCCGGGAGTGCTCCGTCTGCGTGATGTGGTTTCGATTCATCCGTTTGGCGGCACGATCTGCCACATCGAGCTGGATGGGGCGGTCATCCTTGAGGCATTGAATCACGGCGTGTCCAGGCTCGGAGAAAGCGTGGGGCGTTTTCCGCAGGTGGCGGGGATTTCTTTTCGGGTGGATGCAAAGGCTCCAGTGGGAGATCGCGTGCGCGATCTGGTCGTTGTCGGCAAGCCCTTGGAGCTGACGCGCAAGTATCAGGTCGCGGTGGGAGATTACATGCTCAAAGGTGGAGATGGCTACGAGATGCTTGCCAAAGGCCGGGTCATCGTCGGTGGAGAAGCGGGCAACACCATTGCCGATGTGCTCTCCCATCACATCAGCACTCTGACGGAAGTGACCTCGGAGGTGGAAGGCCGGATTCGTTTCGCGAGCGTGGCGGCGGTGGTCGTGAAGCGCCGCCCGGTGATCCTCGACACCGACATGGGCATCGACAGCGTTCTGGGCCTGCTTTACCTGCTCAAAGAACCTGGCATCGATCTGCGCGCGATCACGATCAGCCACGGCATCGCTGATGTGCCATCCGGCGCGGAGAATGCGCGGCGCATTCTCGAGCTGACGGGGAATCGCAAAATTCCCGTGGCTGCCGGGCCGGCCCGTCCGCTGGAAGGGCAGCGTGAGTTTCCCAAGTTCTGGAAGACGATGGCCAATGAATTGCCGGGCACCAAGTTGCCTGCGGCCGTGACCCCGCTGCGGCCTGAGTCAGCCGCGCATTTCTTGGTTTCCCAACTGGAAGCCAGCGCTGAACCCGTGACCATCATCGCGATGGGGCCGCTCACCAATCTGGCTCTCGCCATGCGGCAGCAGCCCTCGATCACGAAAAAGATCGCCGAGATCGTGATCATGGGAGGAGCGCTGGATGGCCCGGGCAATGTGGACAAACCTTTCGTCGGCATCCGCAACAGCGTGGCGGAGTGGAATTTTTATCTCGACCCGCAGGCTGCGTCCGAAGTCCTGAGCCGTGGAATGAAAGTGCGCCTCATTCCTGTCGAGGCGACGCGGTCACTTCCTGTGACGACGGCTTTTCGAGATCGGCTTCGTGCCGCACCGCGCGACGGCACATCGGAGTTGTTGCTCTCGCTGCTCGATGCCGTGCAGGAGGGGATTGATGGAGGCTGGTATTTCTTTTGGGAGACCGTCGCCGCGGTGGCGGTGGCGCATCCCGAGATCATGGGATCACACGAGGCGCGCGTGAAGGTGGTGACGGATGAGGGCGTGACGCTCGGACAGACCACGCCAGCATCCGACGGCGCGCCTGTGAACGTGGCGGAGGAGATCAATTTGAAAACCTTCGAGACGATTTATCTGAAGACGATTCTGGACTGACCAAAAATTTTGGAGTGCGGCGGCGGAACCCCGAAGGAGTGAAGACGCCGCTTTGACTTGCGCAAAGAGTGCGCGCACGAGCAGGAGATCATCCCGTCGCCATCCAATCCAGCAAGCTGCCCATGATGAGATTCGTCTCATGATCGGAGCACAGCCCTGATCAGCCGTGAGGTTCCTCATTCGGACCGTCGCGTGGGTCCTCCGCCGAAGATCAAGACGGCGGCCACGAGACCGAGCACGGCGCTGACGATCCAGACGGTGTCGGGGCTGCGCTCGTAGATGTGCAGACCGACAATGGAGGCGAAGATGCCGCCGATGCCCCAGGCGAGGCTGAGGAAGCCGACATAGCGGCCGCGCATGTCGTCGGGCGCGAGGCTGGCGGCATAGGCTTGATGGCGGGAGAAGGCGAACATTTCGCCGACGGTGAAGATGACCATGGAGATGGCGAAGGCGGTGATGGAGCCGTGGCCGATGAGCACCAGGTAGCCCGCGCCCATGCCGATGTAGCCAATGGCGAGCATGACGCGCGCGGCGACGCGGCTGGTGGCGGCGGCGAGGGGCAGCTCGAGGAGGCAGATCATCACGCCATTGAGTGCGAGGATGATGCCGGTCCAGGTTTTGCTGTGGCCTTCGTGATCGAAGTGCAGCACGAAGGTGGTGCTGGCCTGGCGGAAATTCCACGACACGAACATGCAGGCGAAGAACAGCGCGAGGAAGGCGCGGTTGCTTTTGATGGAGACGAGCGCGTGTTTCCATCCGGCGGTGGCTTTCGGGGCACTGTTGCCGCGTGGCAGGGCGATCCAGGCGACGATGCCGAAGAAGGCGCTGGTGACGGCATCGACGACGAAGAGCCAGAAGAATGATTTGTCCGCGAGAAAGCCCGCCGTGGCAGGGCCGAGCGACCAGCCGAGATTGATGGCGAAGCGCAGCACGGCAAACGCGGCGACGCGCTGGCCCTCGGGCACGATGTCCTGCACGAGGGCGCTGCTGGCAGGGTGGCCGGACTCGGCGATGAAGCCGGTGATGAAGGCGATGGCTGCGAGCGTCTCCCATTGCGATGCCTGCGACAAGGCCATCATGCACACGGCGCTGCCGAGGGAGGAGAGCGCCATGGCGACATTCCGCCCAAAGCGATCCGCAAACCATCCGCCGACCCATGCCGCGCACAGGCTGCCAGCGGAGTAAGCCGCCACCGCGTAGCCGGCCTGCGCGACGGTGTTTCCCTGGCTGGTGATGTAGAGCGTGAGGAAGGGCCAGACGAACAAACCAAAGCGATTCACAAACGTCGCCCCGACCAAGACCCAGAAGGGTTTGGGGAGGGTGCGGATGCTGGCGAAGAAGGGGGACATGGGGCGGGGGATGCGGAGTGGGGGAGGAAGCTTCCGCTTACCATTCCTATTTCTTCCATTCCTAATTCACCCATTTCTGAGCGGACGAACGGGTCGAATGGGGGAATTAGGAATGGCGGAATGAGGAATTGTGAATGGTATGATCGGTGGAGCGGGTTTGAATCTCACGACTCCATCGCCTAACGAAAACGGGCCGGACTCTTGTGAAGTCCGGCCCGCTCTGGAGATGCTTTGGTGGCTGCGGTTACAGACCTTTCTTCACGATGTATTTGATGAGATCGACGACGCGGTTGCTGTAGCCCCATTCGTTGTCGTACCAGCTCACGAGCTTGAAGAACTTGGAGTTCAACTCGATGCCGGAGCCGGCGTCGAAGATGGAGCTGCTCGGGTCGTGGATGAAATCGGTGCTCACCACTTCGTCGGCAGTCCAGGCGAGAATGCCTTTGAGATAAGTCTCGCTGGCTTTCTTCATGGCGGCGCTGATCTCGGCGTAGCTCGTGTCTTTCTCCGTCTTCACGGTGAGATCGACGACGGAGACGGTCGGCGTGGGCACGCGGAAGGACATGCCGGTGAGCTTGCCTTTCACCTCGGGGATCGCGAGGCCGACGGCTTTCGCCGCGCCGGTGCCGCTGGGGATGATGTTGATGGCGGCGCTGCGGCCTCCTTTCCAATCCTTCTTGCTCGGTCCGTCCACGGTTTTCTGCGTGGCGGTGTAGCTGTGAATGGTGGTCATCAGGCCCTCGGCGACGCCGAATCCTTCTTTGAGCAGCACATGCACGACGGGCGCGAGGCAGTTGGTGGTGCAGCTCGCGTTCGAGACGACGTGATGCTTGGCCGCATCATATTTCTCGTGGTTCACGCCCATGACGATGGTGATGTCCTCATCTTTGCCGGGAGCTGAGATGATGACTTTTTTCGCGCCCGCGTCGATGTGACCCTGGGCTTTGGAGCGCTCGGTGAAAAGGCCGGTGGATTCGATGACGTTGTCAACTCCGAGCGCCTTCCATGGCAGCGCGGACGGGCCTTCCTTTACGGCGAGGCATTTGATCTCATGGCCATCGACCACCAGGATGTCGTCCTCAGCCAGCTCGGGGCTGGATTTCTTGGAGGAAACTGTCTCGTCAGCCTTGCCCTGCGTGGAGTCGTACTTCACGAGGTAGGCGAGGTTGTCCGCAGGGACGAGGTCGTTGACGGCGACGACTTCGATCTCTTTGCCGAGCAGGCCCTGATCACAGATTGCGCGAAACACGAGACGCCCGATGCGCCCGAAACCATTGATGCCGATTTTGACCATGATGCTTTTTGTCCTTGGGGGTTAGAATTTTTGAGAGCGCGAGCCGTAGCTCATGCGCAGGAGATCGTCAAGGAGTGAGCCGAAGCAGGAGTGAGGCCGGGTGGGGGAGAAGTGCTCAGTGCTCAGTCTTTAGTGGCGCGGCGGTTCGACCTAGCGCTGAGCCGCAATGATGTGGCTGGGGGCGCGGTCCACCGCAAGATTTCCGTTGGGGTGTGCTCTGGTGAGCACAACTGAGAACGGGAGTCCGTCACAGCGGCTTCCAGCCGCGTGTTTTTTGTGGAAGGAAAGCTTTCTAAAGAGCGCCCTGCCAAAGCGGAACAAACTGGAATGCTTCAGTTCGAGTAGATGATTGCTCCGGCTTCTTGCAACTCACCCGCGAAACTCAAAACCCGCGACACCCTTCGCGCCCGGCTTGCAAACAAAGAAACGCCCCGCGAGCGGCTCGGCCACTTTGCTGCTGATGCCTGTGGTGATGTAGAGGTCGCTGAGATCGGGGCCTCCGAATGCGCACGCTGTTGTCTCGATGCAGGGGAAGTCGATGGTCGCCTCCGTTTTGCCAGTGCGCGGATCGATGCAGAGCACGCGACCGCCGTGGCAAAAGGCGATCCAGAGGCGGTCCTCGGAGTCGATGGTCATGCCGTCGGGCACGCCGGTCATGTCTTTGCAATCGATGGCGACGCGCTCGCCGCTGATCGCGCCGGTGGCGTTGTCGAAGTCGAAGGCGATGACGTTTTTGCGCGGCGTGTCTATATAGTACATCGTGCGCGTGTCGCGGGTCCAGACGAGGCCGTTGGAGACGGTGACGGGGCTGAATTTTTTCTCGACGCGCAGATCGGTGTGCAAGCACCAGAGCGAGCCGGTGGCTGAGCGCACGGGGCCGAGGTGCATGGTGCCAGCCCAGAGGCGGCCGGCAGGATCGCACTTGCCGTCGTTGAAACGGTTCGTCGTGAGATCGGCCTCGGGATTGGAGATCGCCTCGCTCGCGCCGCTGCTCTCATCAAGCGCGAAGATGCCGTCATCGCCCGCCCACACGAGGCCGCCGCTGGCGCGCGCGACGACGGTGCCGACGCGCTGGCCCACGTCCCAGATTTTCTCAA
Organism: Verrucomicrobiaceae bacterium; assembly: GCA_031425215.1. Taxonomy (GTDB): domain Bacteria; phylum Verrucomicrobiota; class Verrucomicrobiia; order Verrucomicrobiales; family Verrucomicrobiaceae; genus JANPIW01. The sequence continues at coordinate 4,034 of JANPIW010000276.1, read as the reverse complement.
GGCCGCTCGCAGGATCGAAGGCGAGGATTTTGTGCGCCTCGATATCGACATAGAGCAAACGGTCGCGATGCCAGAGCGGGCCTTCGCCCCATTGGGAGATGTGTGTGCCGGTGGGTTCGGGGGTGATCATGGTAGAGTATCTTTTCGACAGGATTGCAGGATTTTCAGGATTAACAGGAGAATGCGGGCGCGAGGTTCAGGAAAGAACCAGCACAGCCTCGAATGGATCCGAATCGAATGCCAGAATGTCCTGTTCGTGTGCCGTGATGAGTTGAAGGAGTTGTTGCCGTGTGCAATTGCCGATCCTGAGCCACACGAGCTTGGGAGGATGCCCGTAAAGAAGGCTGCGCTGCTGAAAATCAGAGTCCTTCGATACAATGGTGAAGCCGTTGGCGCGTGCGTATTCCCAAACGTCTTCGTCGGGTTGTCCGAGCAGGCCGCAGTCGCGGACGTGAGCACTGCCGGGAAAGGGCGCCGCGAGCAAACCGGGAAGTTTTGGCGGACAGTTCTCGTCAAACAGCAACTTCATGCGGGACGACATTCAAGCGGCGGTCACGGTCGGCGGCGAAGGCAAAGCACGCCTGAATGTCGGCGGCAGTCAGGTCGGGGAAATCTTCGAGAACCTCGGCAACCGACATGCCGCCGCCCAAGTAATCAAAAACATCCGCCACGGTGATGCGTGTGCCGCGGATGCAGGGCTTGCCGCTGCGGATACGCGGGTCGATCGTGATGCGTTCGTGGTAGTTCATGGCTTGCCGTCCAAGCTACAAGTTTCTTCGATGAACGAAAGAATGTTTTTCTCCGCGTCCGGCTGGAGTGTGTCGCAAATACGGGGATCACGAATCTCCAACAGTGGGCGCGGAGTAAACGGATTCATTCATCGTCGCGTGTCGTGGCTCCGGGATGCGGCGCAAGATGATGATGGAGATGACGGCCATCGCCGCGCCCGTGCCGGCGACGGCGGTGATCGATGCGGTGTGCGTGTAGATTTGTCCGCCGATGAATGCCGCGCCCATCAGCGCGATGGCTGTGGTGAAGCTCAGCGCCGCCTGGAGGGTCGAGCGCCTCTCCACCGGACATAGCTCGGCGGAGAGTGTGAGATCACCCACGCGATCCACAAAAAGACCGAAGCCCACGACGAAGAATGCGACGAGGAACGCGGGATAGGAGCTGACGAGACTGGCCCACATGCACACGGCGATGCAGATCACGCGCGAGGCGATGAGGAGGACTTTGCCACCGCTGCGATTGCCGATCCAGCCCGCGAGCAGGCTGCCGAGGACAGTGCCGATCTGCGATGCGGTGACGAAGAAACCCTCGTCCGCCTCTGGTCTGCCTGTGACATCGAGCGCGTGCTTGGTGAGAAAGCCCAGCAGCATCAGGTAGCCCATGCCGGTGAAGCGCACACACGCCAGCCGGATCAAATGTGGTGTGGAGATAAAGAGATGCGGCAGTCCGGCGAGGTAGGTGAAGTAAGGCAGCCTCGGCTTTGGTGCCGCTTCCACATTTCCCAGCAGATGCTCGCGCATGGGCGCCTGCGCGATGTAGGAGAGCGCGAGAAAACCAAAGGCGATGAGATGCAGCACCGCATAGCCATCCGCCCCAGGCCGGTGCGTGAGAATCCAGTGAATGGCCGGACCTGCGGCGATGCCGATGAGCGCCTGCATCACATAGCGCACGGCCCAGCCTGAGGCGCGTTGCTTCTCCGGGATCATGCGCGTGACCATCTCCATCCACGCCACCACGCCGATGCCGCCGATCAGCCCCGAGGCGACGGGCGTGAGCACCACCAGCGTGCGCAGCGTGTCCTGGCCCATGTCCTGGCGGAAAAGCAGCAGCAGGCCGGTGATGAGATAGGGCAGGCGTTGCAGGAAACCGAAGAGCATCACCCAGGGCTTCAGCCGGTGCAGCCGCTCGACCACCGGAGCGATGAAAAGCTGTGTGACGGAAAACGCCGCGCCCATCAGCACCGGCATCATCGCCACGACCGCCACCTTGCCGCCGAGGGAATCGACCATCTTTGGCAGCACCGAGTCCGGCGAGAGAAACGCCATGCCGCCCATGTAAAAGCCGCCCTCCAGGCAGTGGCAGATAAAATTCCACCGCACCGTGCGAAGATCGTGATGGATTGGCAAAGAAGCGGGCATGTCGGCGAAAAGCGAGCCGCGACACTAGCGCACCCGCGCGGTGCGACAACCATTCGTAGCAGCCGACGTAGATTCGACTGGCAGCCGAATGCATGGCACCGACGGGCTTCGATTGCCAATCGAAGCTACGGATCGCAATCCCTTTCCGTCATCTCGCGGAAGAGCTTTTTCAGGCGCAGCGTCATTTCTCCGGGCGCATGTGGCAGCGCGCGGTCATCCACATGGCTGATGGCCTGGACCTCACGCGTGGTGGAGGTGAGGAATGCTTCGTCGCATTCGCGCAAAGAGTTGATCGGCAGCGGCTCTTCTCTGACGAGAATGCCGCTGGTTTTGCAAAGCTCAATGGCGAGAGCGCGTGTCACGCCTGCGAGACAACCGGATGTAAGCGGAGGAGTGTAAACTTCTTCGCCGCGCACGATGAAGATGTTGCTGCCGGTGCCTTCGCAGAGTTCGTCGCGCGTGTTGGCGAAGATGGCCTCGCTCGCGCGATTGCTTTTGGCGTGGGCCAGCGCGCGGACGTTCTCGGCATACGAAATGCTCTTCACGCCCACGATGGCGGAGCGCTCGTTGCGTGCCCAGGGGACGATGATGACACGGTCGGTCAGCGGCCACGGCTTGAGCGCGGATGCGGCGACGATGATGGTGGGCAGATGGTCGCCCTTGTCGGAACCGAGCGGGCCTGCGCCGCTGGTGACGGTGACGCGGATGCGTGCTTCGGAAAGTGAGTTGGCTTTCATCACGGCGAGCATGGCGTCGCGGATGAGCAAGATGTCAGGCGTGGGTATGCCGAGCGCATCACAAGAGAAATGCAGCCGCTCTCCGTGGCGTCGCATCGCGAACGGCGTGCCACGATAAGCGATGAGCGTCTCAAACGCGCCATCGCCGACGAGGAGACCGTGCTCGAAGGGAGAGATGCGCGCGTCGCGTGTCGGGATGATGTTGCCGTTGAGCCAGACGAATTCGGGGAGTGCTGAAGCCATGACGCGCGATTGTTTACGAGCGGTGGCGGATACTCAATTCAGATCGACGAGTATCTCGCGCGGCTTTGCGCCATCTCCTGGGCCGATGACGCCGCGTTGCTCCAGGAGGTCCATCATTCTTGCTGCGCGGCCGTAGCCGAGGCGGAGGCGGCGTTGGAAGAGGGAGGTGGAGGCTTTCTTCTCCTGGCGCACGACTTCTAGGCATTTCTCGAGGGTCTCTTCTTCCTCGGCGCTGCTGCCTCCTTCGCCGTCGCCTCCTTCGCCGTCGCCGGATTCGTCGAGCGGGGCAATGGCTCCGATGGTGAAATCAGGCGCGCCCTGGCTGACGCAATGCTGCACGATGCCGTGGATTTCTTCATCGGTGACCAGCGCGCCCTGGCTGCGGATGGGTTGCGCGCCACCGGGCGGGACGTAGAGCATGTCGCCTTTGCCGACGAGGTTCTCGGCGCCTTTTCGGTCGAGGATGACGCGGCTGTCGAGCGCGGAGCTGACCTGGAAGGCGATGCGGGACGGGATGTTGGCTTTGATGACGCCGGTGATGACGTCGGCTCGCGGTGTCTGCGTGGCGACGATGAGATGGATGCCGGCGGCGCGTGCCATCTGGGTGTTGCGGGCGATGGCGACTTCGATGTCGGCTGGCGCGGTTTGCATGAGATCGGCCAGCTCATCGACGATGACGACAATGTAGGGCATGGTGTCGGGGATGACGAGTTCGCGTTTGATGGGCGGTGGGGGCGAGGCGTCGCTGGTCCAGACGCTGTCTTCACTTTGAATGGGCATGTCCACGCCGAAGAGTTCGCTGTCGTCCATGTCGGCGATCATGTCGGGGGTGATCTCTTTGCGCTTCTTGGGCGGTGGCGCGGGCGGTTCGAGGAGATCAGCGGTGGGCGGCGTGGGGAGAGGTTTG
>JANPIW010000275.1:0-4167 GCA_031425215.1 Verrucomicrobiaceae bacterium | reverse complement strand
CGCGAGATCGAGCAGCGGCGTGACACTGATCTCCGTGATGAGCCGGAGCTGGCGGCTGTTCAATTGGCGCTTCATAACTCTGACGTGGCTGGTATCGTGGCGACGCTCATCGCGCGCATGGCGGAGGCGGCGGGCATTGGCTCCGGGGCGCTGTTGCTGAATGACGGCATGCTCGGCGTCCCGAGAGAGCCGATGCTCGGCAGCGGCTCGTCGGCGGCGTAGTGATCGACGAAGTGCCGGTCAAAGATGCCGCTCAGCTCGCTGGCGAAGTGATCGAGCCGCGCGATGTGCGCGCGGATTTTGCTCACCAGGAAATTGTACCCAAACAAGCTCGGCACGGCCACGAGCAGCCCCGCGACCGTGGTGAGCAGCGCGGCGCACACGCCCGGCGCCATCGCCTGGAGTCCGGCGTTGCCGCCGCTTTCTGAGATCGCCGCAAAGCTGTCCATCACGCCCCAAGCCGTGCCCAGCAGGCCGAGAAACGGCGCGCCGCTCAGCGCCATCGAGACCACGCTCATGCGCGCCTCGAGTCGCAATGCCGCCTCAGCCACCGCGCGCTCCATCGCATTCTGCACCGAGTTCATCTGCGCCGAGGTAATGCGCGACGCGCCCTGCATGCGCGTGGCAAAAGCGCCGTCGGGTTGGTCGCTGCCCAGCAGATAAAACGCCAGCTCGCGGCTGCCCGCGTGGTAGATGTGATGCAGCGGCGAGCGGTCGTGTCGCTCGCGGAGCTGGAAGATCGCCAGCGGATGATTGCTGCCGCGGAAGGACTGGAGGAATTCGCGGTTGGCCCGTTTGGCGCGTGAGAGCAGCCAGAGTTTGGCTACCATGACCGACCAACTGAACACCGAGAGCACCACCAGCACCGCGCAAATCGCGAGACCCGCGCGCGAGGAGTGGTCGAAGCCGAACTGGAGTCCGTTGGCGAGAATCAAATGGATGGAAAAGAACGTCATGCAGAAAAGCGGCGCAAAAAAACGCCCGCCCATGCTAGCGGCTTTCATTCGGTTGTCTTGATTAAGATTCGTGAACGCCGCTGATGCATGAGAAGCAGCTCACCCAGCCGCAGAGTCGAAGCCGTATCAGGTCAGCTCATGCGCGGCAGCCATGACAGCGGCCGGTTCATCGGGGGGGCACGACAGCGCCTCGCACGGATTCGCGGAGCCATTCGGTCAGTAACACCACTTTGATGGTGCTGTCTCAGTTTGAAATTGTGAATAACCGCATCCGCCGCATCCGCCGCATCTTCTGCATCGGCTGTGTCGCTTCCGTTGTCATTGCCACCACGGTTGAGGTGATGAAAAACAGCAATGGGATCACACCGCCTTGGCAAATCGCACGACAAGAGAAGATCGCTGCCAAAATGAAGCTTGAACTCACGCGGAGTCGTGAGACAATGCGGACATGCCTAGCCGCTCAAGCAAGACCACACGCAAACCCAAAGAGGATTTCAGCCAGCTAGCCTTTCGGATCGTCCAAGAGGCGACGGCGGAGAAGTCGCCGGAGGCTCAAACAGATGTTTCCATCGCGCTCGATGATCCTGAGCTACGCAAACAAGTCATGCAGGAAATGGGCAGGCGCGGGGGCCAAAAGGGCGGGGCCGCAAGGGCCGCCAATCTCTCCAGCAGCCAAAGGAAGCAAATTGCAGCAAAAGCCGCCAAGGCTCGATGGTCTCGCAACTCATGAAGATTCAAAATGACATTGAATCACTAGGAGGAAGTGTGGTCTTATTGCCATGAATGGTAATGGATGAAAAATAAACTAGACACGGCAATCCATCCGCGCTATGGATGCCAATGTCCCAAGCATACAAAGAGGCGATAGAGTCCCTCCTGATGGATATTTCGGCAAAGGAAGCCGAGATTGCAGCCAAGCTGGCGGAAGTCGCCCCGCTCAAGCTCGCTGCTAACACCCTCGCTAAAATAGTGGGGTTAACTGAGCCGTTCGCAGATGTGAACGTCCCGGTGTCACTAGTTGGACCGCACACATCGGCGGTGAAATGGCCAGAGGCTCACTTTTACAATCGCCAGCTAACCGACTGCGTGGTTGAAATACTGGATGCGCGTAAAACTGCCGATGGAAAAGGGCGACCTGCCTCAGTGGATGAGATTTACGAAGCTCTGAAAAGCGGCAATTACCGTTTCGGCGGATCGGGTAGCGAAGAGAACTCGAAACGCGCCGTGAAAATCTCGCTCACCAAAAACACTTCGCACTTTTCTAAAATCGGCGATGACTCGTTTGGCCTCAAGCGGTGGTACGGGCCGATGAAGTCTGGTGGCAAAAAGTCGAACGGCAAGGGTTCTGATTCCACCGATTCGCAAACTGAGATCGAGCTTGAGATCGAGCCCGAGCCCGAGCCCGAGATCGAGGACAAGGATGATACCACGTCTAATACCACTATGGAAGAATCTTGAAATACCGCGCTTAACGCACAACCCCCGGCTCAGAAGGTAAGACTTCAAAACCGAGGGTTGCACAATTTCTGCAATTGCTCCGAGCAGGTTGCCAGATCAACACAGTTCCTTTTGGCGAAGGCGATTGTGATCCTAACACAGGAGTTTGGTCTGTCAACGGTAGGGGCTAAAACAAACCAAACCCTATGGCTAGAAACCATGCTCAGTACCGGTGCCGTATATGCGGCGGTCCCATCATCTTCAGAAGATGGGCGCGGCACCACATCACAAACCAAATCATCTACGGTTATCCATGCCTGGTGATTCACCTGGAGGGCGGCTGCTGTGATCCTCAACAGCTCGCCTTGGCCTTCTAATCGAAGCTAGGCAGGAGCCGACAAAACATCGGCTCCTGCCAAATTATGCTTGACCGTGCTTGCATTATATGTCACTTTGAAATATGAACAGACTAGACAGCGCAAAACGAATCCTCATCGTGAAAATGATCACCGAGGGCAACAGCATGAGAGCGGCCTCGCGCGTCGCTGGTGTGAGCATCAACACCGTTACCAAACTCGTGTGCGAACTCGGCGAGGCTGGCAACTGGTATCAAGACAAGCATTTGCGGAACCTGCCATGCAAGGAGCTACAGCTTGATGAAATCTGGTCGTTCGTGGGGTGCAAAGAGGCGAACAAGAGGACGGCGAAGGGCGCTCATCCCGGCGACGTGTGGACATGGAAAGCTCTTTGCCCGCACACGAAGCTTGTGGCGGGCTGGGCTGTTGGAGATCGCGGGGCCGACACGGCGTATGATTTCTGCTCCGATCTTGCGGGCCGCTTTGCTGGTCATCTGCAAATCACCAGCGACGGCCACGCGCCGTATCGGTTCGCTGTTGGCGCTAACTTTGAAGATGTGGACTTCGCCCAACTCGTCAAAATCTACGGCAAGGACGGACAAGGCAAGGATGTTTGTGTGGGAGCCAGAAAGGTGCCGGTGATCGGCACGCCTGATTTGAGCCGGGTGAGCACGTCGCTGGTGGAGCGCTCAAACCTCACACTCCGCATGTCGTCGCGCCGGTTCACACGGTTGACCAACGGCCACAGCAAGAAGATCGAGAATCATGTGCTGGCGCTCGGGCTGCATTTCTTCGTGTATAATTTCTGCCGGAAGCATCTCACGATCAAGACGACGCCAGCGGTGGCGGCTGGCATCACGGACAAAATCTGGACGGTGCAAGACTTGCTGGACATGTTTGACGCCTACCAAGCCGAGTTCCACGCTCCCGAGCGCCCCATGCACTACAGCCCGCGCCGCACGACGCCGAAGAGCTACGAGCCTACGCCCAAGGATGAAATCCCGGAGCCGTGGTATTTGAACCCGAACAGCGGCGGCCGCCCGGATGAGATTTCAAACTGAGACAGTGCCACTTTGATTGGCCATCGGTTGATTGGGGGTAGTTATCTCGTACCGGAAAACCCCTCAATGAACTGCTTCCTGGCCTCCTCGATCCATTCGATCTCCCTTCATCATACCTCGAGTTTTCATCGACCTGATCCGACTCACGCCAAGATCTCCTTCACGATCTCGCCATGCACATCGGTCAGGCGGAAGTAGCGGCCCTGAAACTTGAACGTGAAGCGCTCGTGATCGATGCCCAGCAGGTGCATCACCGTCGCGCCCCAGTCATGCACGCTCACGGGATTCTCGACGGCGTTGAACCCAAACTCATCCGTCGCGCCGTGACTGATGCCCGCTTTGATCCCGCCGCCGGCC
>JANPIW010000274.1:0-14950 GCA_031425215.1 Verrucomicrobiaceae bacterium | reverse complement strand
GACGGCGACCAAACCATCCCCGAGGCGCAGCGTGTGCAAAAGAAAACCGAGCTAGCTGATCGCCTCGATCACCAGGGCCAGCGCATCCACCAGATCAGCCAGCTCCTGCGCGCCTACTGCATCTATGAGAAGGACGTGCAGTACGTCGTCGAGGACAACAAGGTCATGATCGTCGATGAGCAAACGGGCCGCAAAATGCCCGGCCGCCGCTGGAGCGATGGCTTGCATCAGGCTGTCGAAGCCAAGGAAGGCGTTCACATTGACGCCGAGACGCAGACCCTCGCCACGATCACCATTCAGAATTACTTCCGCCTCTATCAAAAGCTCGGCGGCATGACTGGCACGGCGGAGACGGACGCGGCGGAGTTTCACGACATCTACAATCTCGATGTGCTTAGCATCCCGACCAACCGGCCCATCAAGCGCAAGGATCAGAACGACAGCATCTTCAAAACGCGCCGCGAGAAATACAACGCATGCATCGAGCTGATCAAAGAGCTGCACGCCAAGGGCCAGCCCATTCTCGTCGGCACCGCCAGCGTCGATGCCTCCGAGACGGTCTCGCGAATGCTCAAGCGTGACAAAATTCCGCACGCCGTATTGAATGCGAAGTATCACCGCCAGGAGGCCGAGATCGTGCAGCGCGCCGGCCATCGCGGCGCCGTCACCATCTCCACCAACATGGCTGGCCGCGGCACCGACATCAAACTCGGCGAAGGCGTCCCCGATCTCGGCGGACTCTTCGTGCTCGCCACCGAGCGCCACGAGAGCCGCCGCGTGGACCGCCAGTTGCGCGGACGATGCGCGCGTCAGGGCGATCCTGGCGAAAGCCGGTTCTTCATCAGCTTTGAGGACGATCTCATGCGCAACTTCGGCGCCGCCGACCGCATGACGAAAATCATGGAGCGCTTCGGCATGAAGGAAGGCGAGGAGCTGCAGCATCCGTGGCTCAATCGGAGCGTCGAGACCGCGCAGAAACGCGTCGAGCAGCGGAACTACGTCTGGCGCAAACGCGTGCTCGAATACGACGACGTGATGAATCAGCAGCGCGAGGTCATTTACGAATGGCGCAACGACGTGCTCAACAGCCTCGACCCGCACATCCTCATCACCGAGGCCGTCGAGAAAGGCATCCGCGAACGCCTCGGCGAGTTCATCTCCGAGGAAAAAACCGGCGGCTCCGAGCAGGATTACAAGGGCCTGCTCAACTGGGTGAACACCACCTTCCCCATTGGCGTGACCGAAAAAGAATCCGCACTCGAGACGCGCGACTTCGAGGGCACGCTCACTTACCTCAAGGACAAAGTGCTGCACGCGTACGACCTCAAGGTCGGCAACGCGAACCCGCAGGCGCTCCAGGAGATCGAGAAGATGATCCTGCTCAATGCCATCGACCGCCTCTGGCAGGAGCATCTCTACAATCTCGACGCGCTCAAGGAAGGCGTCAGCCTGCGCAGCTACGGCCAGAAAGACCCGCTCATCGAGTTCAAGAGCGAGGCCTACACCATCTTCTCCGAGCTGATGCGCAGCATCAACGGCGAGGTGCTCGCCAATCTCTTCCGCAGCACACAGCAGCTAGCTGCCTTCGAGCAATTCCTCGCGCAGCTCTCCAATCAACGCCTCGTGCAGCAGCAAGACGGAGAACCGCCCCGCCAGCGTCAGGCCGCACCGGACGAGGGCGAAGAACAACCCGAGCAACCGCAAGGCCCGCGCATCATGCTCGGCGCTCTCACGCCGAAAAAGGAAATCCCCAAAGCCGGCCGCAACGACCCATGCCCCTGCGGCAGCGGGAAGAAATTCAAACAGTGCTGTGGCAGGCTCGCCTGACCGGAGGCTCAGGGGTCATGGAACGCCGACGACTCGTCGGCATTCCATGCTCAGCGCCGCAGCACCGTAGCTTCGATTGGCAATCGAAGCCCTCCGCCTTGATGATTCGATTACCAATCGAATCTACCTCCTGAGCGCGAGCACCAGCTCGTTGTACTTCGCGCGCATCAGTTCCATATCGGCGAGGCTGGCGGGATCGTTGGTGAAAGCCGTGTCCATCGTCGTCACGCCATTGCTGTTTGCGCTCGTCGTCGCGGTGGCTGCCGTCAGTTGTGCCAGCGTCACTTCTCCGGGCGGGCCTTGCATTCCTTGTGCGCCGTCGCCGCCTTGGTTTCCCTGGATGCCTTGCTCGCCCTGCTGCCCTTGTTGTCCAGCAGGGATGCCGAAGGTAAGATGCACGTTCACACCGTCGAAGGTCGCGATCACCGTCGCGGGATCACCGGGCGGCAAGGTGTTCACTGCATCCACAATCACGGCGGCAAAGGGCGGCCCCTGCGCGCCATCCATGCCCTGCGGGATGCCAAAGGTGAGATGCAGCACCGTGCCGATGACACTCGCGCTCACCGTCGCCGGATCACCCGGCGGCAGCGTCGTCACGCTGTCGATGACGACATCAGTCAGCCCCGGCACCGCGTCGATGAGCGTTTTGAGGCCCTGGAACTGACCGCGAAACTGGGCCGAGATCAGATGCGCGTTTGTCGGAGGAAAATTAGGATCGTAAGCCATGGCAGGAATGAGTTGAGCGGTTGTTGAGCAATGGTTTGCAGTGGTTGGTGGCTGCGCTCGCGCGAGCGTGGCCGGTGGAAAGTTGAGCCGTGGTTGAAGAGACGCTCGCGCTCGTTTTTCAAACAATCGTTCAACCATCGTTCAACAACTGCTCAACGGCGCGCAGCGCCCTTCAACCGCGCCTCCGGCGCGCTAAGGCGCCATGCACACCGTCTCATCGCTCCACGGACTTTGGCCCGCGGCACCGATGGCGGCCATGCGGAAAGCGTAGTTCTTCCCGCTGATCAGGCCGCTGATGTCATTGCGGCTCTTCGTGCTCAGCTTCACCTGCGCCCAAGTCGAGGCAGGCTCATCATGCAGCCGGCACTCGATGACATAAGTCTGCGTGCCATTGATCGGATCGCACGTCACGCGGATCACGCCGGGGAATTTCGCCATCACCGACTTCACGCTTTCTGGGCGCGGCAGCGGGCCGATAGGCTGGCTCGTCGTGCTGGCCACGGCAAAACCCGAGATCGGAATCTGCGCTGGATCACCGCCCGTCTTACCTTCCACATAGGTGGCGCGCAGCTCCAGGCCGTCGGTTTTAAGCGCGGCCACCAGTCCCGGCAGCGCATTGCGCGCCGCGAGGAGCTGGCCCTCCAGTGATGTCACCAGGTTCAGACCTGTGCCTAGCGCGTTATGCAGCAGCAGGTACTCAGCCACGCTCGGATCGGGCGTGGTAAAGAGGGCCAGGCCCTCCGGCGTCGCCATCGCGGCGATGTGGGTGCTGGAGGCGTTGAAAACCTCCTGTGGATTCTTGTTATCCAGATCGAGTTTGACTTTAGCCATACGGTTGGGCTTCCATGCGGTCGGAGCCTGCGACTCATCAAACCTAGCCGTGCCATCGAGTGCAATGCCTTGGTCAAATCGAGCCACCCTGCGTCCTCCCTGAGTTTAGTTGATGTGTTTGGTTTCGAATGTCAGCGGCTCACGGCGGAATCCCGCCCCTGATGAAGCAGACGCACCGCCGCCGGGGCTGCCTGCTGAAAATGAATGTCTGCCTGCCGCGCCGGAGCTTGCTCCGACGCGCGAAAACCGTCCTCCTCCGCCAGATTTCCGTGAGCGGAAATTCCGTTCAGGCACGCCTCCGGCGGATTTAGGCGAACGGAAATCTCGCTCAGGCACGCCTCCGCCAGATTCAGGCAAGCGGAAATCCCGCTCAGGCACGCCTCCGCCGGATTTCCGTTTACGGTTTTGAGGCAAAAGCCCCTGAAAACCAAGATTCCAAGCCCCCGCACCCCAAAAAAGGCTGCCCGAGCCTGGTTTCCGACGCAATGAGTAGAGAAACCCCACCCCGTCACTGCAAAGCCGATCCACGGTCCGCCAGACCAGCCGCAGGACACCCGGCAACTGCCTGCCTGAACCATCAGGAGGCGGAAGGAAAAATGGCTGGGCCGTCGCTTTCATGCCCGGAGTGTTTCACAATCCGCACCCGCTGCGAGGAAACTACAGTTTCCTTGCAAAAACCAGCGCCAGCCAGTCCCAGGACGGCGAGCATTGGCGATGGTCGAAAAAAATTCGAGCCAGCGCTTTTTTCCCGTCCCTGCAAACCACCGCTGCGCAAACGCGAGGCCGTGGTCCATCATCCGCCACGATCAGGAATGCACAAGCCCACGGCTGCGGAACTCCTTCGTGAGACGCCTCATCAGCTTCAGGAGCGGCCTCTTCAGGCCATTGCACCAGTTCATGATGGTGACGAACTTGATCAGCGTTTCCTTCTTCTCCGTCGTGGGCTGCAGCTTGAGATGATGCTGATGGGTGATGCCCGCCAGCTTCGCGATCTGGCAGGGTTTCAGATGCTCTTCATCCTCGATCTTCCGCATCAGTATCAGCAGCACATGATTCGCCACCTCAGGATCCACCGCCTCGTAGGCTTCCTCCGCCTTGTGTTTTTTGCCTCTCGGCTTCTTCCCGGCCCGCACACACTTCTTTTTCATCACACCAGCAGCATAGGCCGCCCCAGCAAGATCATCGCCGGCGCGGGATTTGGTTTGACGGGAGAAAGGCTATTGAATCATGAAATGGGTTGGGAAGGCGAGAAGGAAATGCGGCGAGTTTCATTATGCTGCGGCACGGCCGCGCCCATCACCGCTCACCGGAGGTTGGTGATCGTGGCTTGCCTTGTGAGGGCAAGGACGATAGACGTGCGGGTATGGCAGCGCGCAAAAAGAAATCCATACCCGCCAAACCGAGCCAGTCCACGCACGGCTTGCCGCCAGCCACGGAGAAGGATGTGCGGGTGCGGGTGTTAAAAGGGCACACGGACCGCGTCTGGCGCGTGGCGATGCCGGAGGACGGGCGCTTCGCGCTCACGAGTAGCGACGATGGCACCGTGCGCCGATGGGCGCTGGCGGAGGATGGGGCGGAGGGGAAGATCTTGTGCAAGGGGAAGACATCTTTTGGCCTCGCGGTGACGGCGGATGGGAGTCGCGCGGCTGCTGGAGGTGTGGAAGGAATCATCCGCATTTTCGAAGTCTCGACGGCTCGTGTGCTGCGCCAGTGGAAAGTATGCGTTGAAAGGGTGAGCACCGTGGCCTTTCATGCCGGCGGCCGAGAGCTGCTGAGCGCAGCGGAGGACGGTTATGTTCACCGCTGGAATGCGGAGACCGGTGCGAGAATTGCAACTTGGGGCGAAGTATCGGGCTTTGTCGATCTCACAGTCGCATCCGCTCAACGTTCCGCTAAAATTGTTTGCGGCATTCCCGCGGTAGGGCTGGCCCTTTGGTCAGGTCGCGAGGGCGCGGAGCCGGTCGTTTTCACAATGGCTGACCTTGACGGGTCCCCCGCAAGCCTGTCCTCCGTGAGCCTGCTTGCCGATGGCCGTTTCGCCTTTACCGGCTCCGGCGATGGCAAGGTAGAGAAATGGAGTATAACTGAGGGCCGTCGCGTCGCGGCCTTCGAGGGGCACAGCGGCCGTGTGTATGCCGTGGCGGTGACACCCGACGGGCGCTTTTGCGTCTCGGGTGGCGAAGACCACACCGTCCGCCTCTGGGCGGCGGAGACCGGCGAGCCCCTCGCCGTTTTGCGCGGTCATTCGGCTTGGGTGAATGGCATCGCCATCACCCCCGATGCCCGCCGCATCGCCTCGGTCAGCGAAGACAAGACCCTCCGCGTATGGGACATCCCCGCGCCGATCCTAGCCCGTGCGGCAATTTCCCGGAAGCGCGGGTATGTAAATGCCAAGGTGGTGCTGCTGGGAGAATCACGAGTGGGGAAGACCGGACTGGCAAACCGGCTTTGGCACAACACATGGCAGGTCACCGATAGTACGCACGGGATGGAAGTCCGGCGCGTGCAGCTCAGTGCGACAAGTGCGCATCCCGAGATTGATCGTGAGATGTGGCTTTGGGACCTCGCCGGCCAGCCAGAATACCGGCTCACGCACCAGCTATTCATCGAGCAGACTGCGCTCGCCGTTGTTGTGGTGGACCGGCAGCGCGATGATCTTTTTTCCTCTGCCAATTATTGGCAACAAGCGCTGGGCGAAGTGACGACTGCGACGGACAGGCCGTATATTCTCGTGGCAGGGCGATGTGACGAGCCCGGCCAGCGCTGCACCGTCGAGGAAATGAAAGCATGGGCTGCGCAGAATGGATTTTACGGCCCCATCCTCACCGCTGCGAAAGACGGCAAGCACCCCGGCGCTGCGGAACTGCGCGCTCTCATCGAGAAGCTGCTGCCGTGGGACAAGCTGGAGTTTCGCAGCACGCAGGAAAACTTCCCCGCGCTGAAGGATGCCATCCTCGCCGTACGCGATGCCAAAGGCTCCGGCGGCGTGGTGGTGAAACCCGAAGAGTTGGAAGCTCGCGTCCGAAAAGCTGCGCCGCATGTCATTTTCACCCCGGAAGACCTCCGCGCCGTGACGGGTCTGCTCGCCGGTGAAGGCGTGCTCCACGCGCTGCCTTACGGCGACCTCGTGGTGCTCCAGCCGAGTTGGGTGAACTGCTACGCTTCCACGCTGGTGAAGCTGGCGGGCGAGGCGGAGAACAAACTCGGCCATGTGCCGCTGGAAACGATTCAGCCCGGCAAGCTGCCCGCCGATGGCACGCCGCGCCTGAGCGCCGAAGACGAGCAGCAGCTCCTGCCCGCGCTGGTAGCGCTCTTTCTGGAAAGGGCGCTCGCCTGGAAGCAGGAAACCTCAAGTGGGACGATGCTGGTCTTCCCCAACTACGTCCGCCTGCCGCGCCCCGTGCCGCCGCCGCGTCCCGGCAGGACGGTGGTGTACCGCTTCACCGGCCCGCTGGAGGAGATTTACTGCACGCTGGTGGTCCGTCTGCATTACAGCGGTCTCTTTTCCCCGCCCAGACTCTATCGAAACGCCGCAGACTTTCCCACCGCCACTGGCCGGCTCGCCGCGCTGACGATGCGGGAAAGCGGCGAGTGCGGGGAACTCGACGTGTACTTCGGCGACAAGCTCGACGCCGATGTGCAAGCGGCCTTCCAGCAATTCGTCCACGACCATCTCACGGCCAAGGCGAAGGACGTGGAGCGGCTGCGGAATTATTTCTGCCCGAAGTGCAAAGAGGAAGTGACCGACCGCCGCGCCATCGACGCTGCATTGGCCAAGAAGCGCACGAAGCTCGTCTGCAACTACTGCGATCCCGACGACGCCGGAGTGATCGATTTGAAGGACGTGCTGGAACAGCAATTCATCAGCAAGGAAGGCGGCGAGAAAGCCGATGAAGCGGGGCGCACCGCTGGGGAGAAGATTTCCAATGCGTCGAAAGAACAGATCATGGTCGGGGACGTCATGCGCATTGTCGGGGAGGTCGACCAAATCCTGCGTCACGTCACCTACCGCGACGAAGGAGTGGACGCGGAGATTGAATTCAACGACGACAAAGGACGTGGGACACGCACAAAGCTCGACCTGCAACTCAAGGCGGGCGACTCGCATCTCTACAAACGCGCCGACGGCACCGAGACGTTCGACATGAAGGACCACTACGAGCGCTATTGGTCTGGCAAAGGGAAGCCGGATGTCCTGCTCATCATCCGCAACAGCGACGGCAGAATTCGCTACATGAACGCTACCAAGTCCATCCACGCCGCGCAGAAAAAAGCGGCCGGCAAGCCCGTGAAGCAAATCGTGTTCACCGGCGACGACTTCACCAAGGAAGCCGTGCTGAAGCTGCGCGATGAACGGCTGAGGTGACGGCGAAGGATCTCGACGTGCTGCGCGGGCGGCGCGAACTCCAAGGCGCGGAAGGACAAGAAGAGCCGTCAGATCAAGTTCGTCAAAGGCCGTGTGGAAGGTGCGCGATGTATTCTTTCCGCCGCCGCTGGCAAAAGCACCGAACCTTTGATATGTGTAACCTGCCATGAAGATTGATCCCGATGCCCTTCAAGAACTGGATATGACGATGTTGAAGCTGGGCGAGGAGATGAGCGGGCGCTCCATGGCGGCTGAGAGTGCGGAGTCCTTCTCCAAGAAACTGGACGCTTGTTAGTCTGGGTGGCCGCGCCTAGTTCCGCAAAGTGGCGGGCAAAATCTTCCAGAGGTCGATGAGGTAGTAACGGCTCATGCCTGCGAACTGGCGCTGGCGCTTCACGAAGCGTTCGAGGCGTTTGAGCAGCTTGGCGCGGCGGGGGGCGCTGATGCCTGGCTCGGCGAGGGTGTCACGGGCGTCGGCGAGGGCTTCATAGGTTTCGTAGCGCAGCTCGCAGAGTTCGTCGCGGTTGAGACCGTAGCAGTCGAGGCAGGCTTTGACGCGGCGCTTGATGGCGGGGGTACTGGCGCGGGGAATGACCTTGACGGTGCCGGCATCGTCGTCGGCCTCGTAGGCGATGAGTGCCTCGGGGTCTTCATTCGCGGGGTCAATGATGTCGGGTTTTTCGACTTTGGCGAGCGCCTTGAAATGCGCGTCGGCAGCGGCAGCCAGGAGCGGATCGGGACCGAGCTTGCCAGCCATGGCCTGCAACTGGGCCGGGGTGGTGTTCACGGTCACAGTGAACGGGGCGGGTGATACCTTGCCGCTCTTGGGGAAGTTTTCGGATTTGAAGAGCTGATTGCAGATCTGGCAGGAGAAGAGATAATTGTCCCAGCAGCAGGTGAGCCACCACCATTCGGCCTTGGGACGGAAGTGCTCGACATCGCCGTAGGTGACGGCGGTGGTCTTGGCCTCGCAGTAGGCGCATTTGCCGGCGGATTCGATGATGAGCTGGGGTTTGGCGTTCTTCCACCAACTGGAGTCATAGTCGTGACCGGCCTTGGGATTGGTCTGGAGGCGCTTGAGATGGTCCTGGCGCGCGCTGAGGAGGGTGAGTTCCTTTTTGGCATTCCCCGGCGGGCGGAAACCAGCGGGGATGGCGGTTCGGTCGCGGATGATGCGGATCATGGCGGCGCTGAGGTACGGTCACTTGGCCTTGAGCGCGGCGCTCACCATGCTGCCAGCGGTGGGGCGGATGTAGGGCGCGGGCGCGGCGGCTCTGGCGCGGATGCGGATCGCATCTCCTGTGCGAGGATTGCGCCCATTGCGGCGGCGGGTGCTGGACGCGGAGGTGATGGGCACGCCGAGCATCTTGGGTTTCTTCGCAGCATGGGAGCGGGAGCCGAGAGCGGCGCGGACATCGCGCAGGAGGGCGATTTTTTCCTCCTCAGTCTCCGCGTCCGGTCGGCGGCGCGGGACGCTGCGGAGCAACTCGGTGTCTTTTTTGGTCCGGAGTTTCTTCGATCTCACCTCCTGAACGGCCACGGACATGCCGGTCTCGATGCCAAAGAGCGGGCTGACAAGCAACTGGTCGATGCGCAGGAGGTTCGGCGCGGCGTCGTAATGATGAAGCCGGACGCTGTCCGTCTTTTCCCGCTTCAACACATAAAGCTCGCCTTCGCCGCATTGCTGGGCGGTGAGGGGTGAATGTGTGGTGGCCAGGAATTGAAAGTTTGGCAGAGTCTGGCGGAGGAACTCAATGACGTGCCGCTGCCATTTCGGGTGCAGGTGCAGATCCACCTCGTCGAGCATGAGGAGACCGTGTGCATGCTGCGGTTTTTTGTAATCCTGGAACACCTCGGTGATGCGGTAGAGAAGGTCGCCGTACCATGAGATGACGCTCTGGTAGCCGTCGCTGAGCTGGGCAAGGGGGACGCGACCATCCGCGGTCTCGAAGATGAGCTGACGCTTTTTCTTGTCGATGCTGTGAAACTTCACCTCGGGCAGGACGGCGTTGAGTGCTTCGCGTATCACGCGCAAGCCTGATGAGCCTTTGCGATAGTGAAGATCCATGGCCCAGGACTCGATGGAGCGAAGAGAGGCGTCTGCACGGAACAATGTGGCGACGCTCTGGGCGCGCGGGGGCATGGATGACGAAGTCTGAAAGCGCTCGCTTTCGGGGCTGGGAAAGCGGCGGCTGACACCATAACCGACAGTAAAATAATTGCGGGCTGTGTGCTTGAGCGCGGCGTCCAGGGGTTTCAAGTGTGCCTCGTTGCTCTTGAGCATTGCCGAGAGTCCCTGGCCAGCCTTGAATGCAAGTGAGATGTCACGAGCATCGCCGTCCTGAGTGATGATCTGGGCGCTTATCTGGCCTGACTTGGCACCTAAACGAACCCAGCGCGTCGGGTCATCGAGGAGTTTCGGCAGAGTGTCGCTGCCAGCCATGAGAAGTCCGAGGCTTCGAAGAATGGTGCTCTTTCCGGTACCGTTCTCGCCGAGGAGGCAGGTCCACTGGCGGACTTTGTCAGAACTTCCCGGCGCGGTGAAGTCGATTTCCAGTGCTTTGATCGAGCGTATGTTTTCCAAGGTGAGTCTGCGCAGGAACATGGTGAAATAGTAGGATGATAAATGGGTGAGTCAATGCGGCAGCCAGATGAACCTTTGGTCTTCGCCGAGGGATGAATTGACCCCTTACGCTTTGGGTGGTCTGTAACGCCGTCGCACCGTTGCAACCTGGCGGAGCCAAATTTTTTCGCGGTCTGCGGCGGACGGACCTCTGATGACTGGCTTCTGACTCGTCAACCTTTGATCAAGCGGGGAGCAGGGTGACGGAGGTCAGAGCCACAGAGGTCAGGGGGTAAACGAATGCTCAGCCATAGCCAACCACCAGTACAACCATCGCTGGCCATCGTCTGGTGAATCAGCCATCCAGATCAGCCATGAGGTTCACCGAGGACAAAACAAAAGGGTGCGGGTGGTTCCTTCAAGGTGATCTGGCAAGTGAGAGCCGCTCGCGCGGCTCGCATCACGAGAACGATTTCCGCAAATGGCTCGGCAGGATGCCGAGTGCCTCGCGGTACTTCGCCACGGTGCGGCGTGCGACCCTGATACCTTGCTCGTCGAGGAGTTTGGCGAGCTTGTCATCGCTGAGCGGTTTCTTTTTCGGCTCGGTCTTCACCAGTTCGGCGATGGCGTTTTTCACGCTCGTGTTCGCCAGGTCCTCTCCGCTCTCGGTCTTCACGCCGGACGTGAAGAAGAAGCGCAAGTCAAAGACACCCTGCGGCGTGGCGATGTATTTGCCGGCGATGGCGCGGCTCACGGTGGTCTCATGCACACCGATGGTCTCGGCCACCTGCACCATGCTCAGCGGGCGGAGGTGCGTCTTGCCTTTCTCCAGGAACTCGCGCTGATGCTTCAATATCTCGACGGCGATCTTGCGGATGGTCTCCTGCCGCTGGTGGATGGAGCGGATGAGGAATTTGCCGCTGCGGATTTTGTCGCGGATGTAATCGCGCACCTCGCCGCTGCTGCCGGCCTGGGAGAGAAGGTCTTTGTAGGAGTTGCTGATGCGCAGGTGCGGCAGGTCGTCATTGCTCATCACGGGCATCCATTCGTCTCCCTGGCGCTCGACGATGATGTCGGGCGTGACGTAGTTGTTGTGAGTGGGCGCGAAACGACGCGCGGGCCGCGGATCGAGCGTGCTGACGAAGTCGGCGGCTTGTGACATTTGCTCCAGCGTGACGGCGAACTTCCGCGCGAGAATGGGGAAGCGTTTGTTCGCGAGATCGTCGAGGTTTTCATCGACGATGCGCCAGGGCAGGGAATGGATTTTGCCCAGCCGCGCCATCTGGATGAGCAGGCACTCGCGCAAATCCTCCGCGCCGATGCCCACAGGGTCGAAGTGCTGGAGGACATTTTTCGCGGCGCGCAAATCCTCAAGTGGAATGGCGTGACTGAGACTCAGTTCGGCGACGCGCGTGTTGAGGAATCCGGTGTCGTCGAGGTTGCCGATGAGGAACTCGACGTTTTTCACCAGCTCGGGATCCTCGATGTCCGAGGTGCGGAGCTGCATGACGAGGTGCTCCTGCAGCGTGGTGGGCGCGACGATGGAGTCCATGAGGTACTTCCACCGGTCATCGTCATCCTGCCTGCGCGGCGTGGCGGCGCGGGCCTGTGACATGTAATCACGCCATTCCTCGTCCATGCGCGTGAGCGCGGCGATCTCGGGATCCTCAGGAACGGTGTCCTCGATGGAAACCTCCGGCTGCTCCACCTCGAGCACCGGGTTCACGTTCAACTCCTGCTGGATGATCTGTCTAAGTTCGAGCGCGGGCGCCTGCAGGATTTGCAGGCTCTGCTGCATCTGCGGCCCGATCGTGAGCTTCTGGCTCTGTGTCTGAAATAATCCTTGGTCAACCATTCATGCCTCTTCTGTTGCTCTCATCCAAAGAGAGCAGGACACGAGGAGCAAGCAGAGATCGGGCCAGGTTTTGAGCGGGTTCAATTATGAGGAGGCGTTGCTTCACCACCCTCAGGCTAGAGATTCTCAAAACGCCTCTTCCATGTGTCCGGGTGTCTGGAAGTGTGAAGCAGGGCTCCGATGAAAAGCCACTCATCCCCGACCATGAAATAGATGCAGTACGGAAATCCGCGCACCAAGCACCGACGCACCCTTCCATCCATCAATCTCCATCTGAGTGGAGCCTCCTTGATTTCCCGGACTGCTGTCTCCACCGTCTCGACAAAGCGCCTGCCCAGATCAATGTCGTTTGCTCCGTAATAGCCTGTCGCGCAGCAAAGCTCCGCCTTGAACTCATTGGAAAAATCCAGGGTCATTTAAGCACTGCCCTGGCGGCGGCGAAAACCTCTTCGTGCGACAAACCCTTCTTCCCTTTGGCGCGGAATTCTTCGTATCGGCGCTCCACTTCAGTCGCGATCGTAGCCTCATCTGCCCAGGCGTTTGGCAGGTCTTTATCAACAGTGTCCCAGACTGCCTCGGCGATGAATCGCCGGTCTTCACTTGGGAGACTCATGGCTTGTGCGAGAAGTTCCTGGATTTGCATGGCGTGAGTTTATGTCAGGACGCTCAATTCGCAACGATCACTCTTTGCCCCGCGTTACTTCACCATCGCCAGCGCGGCATCCACGCTAGCGCCGTCATGCACCATCGCCATCAAGGCGCGGGTGATGCCTTTGGGGTTGGGATGCGTGATGACGTTGCGGCCATAGACGATGCCGTGCGCGCCTTGCTGGAGCAGGCCCTCGGTGCGCTGGAGGATTTCTTTGTCGCTCACCCGACCGCCACCGCGCACGAGCACAGGGATGCCGGAAGCGGCCTGGATGATTTTGTGATAGGCGCTCACGTCGTCGGTTGGATCGGCCTTGATGATGTCGGCGCCCAGCTCCACGGCCTGGCGCACGAGGTAGGTGATGGCGGTCTCGTCGCCGTTCACCATGTAGCCGCCGGCTTTTTCGTTCGGCTGAAATACGAGCGGCTCCACCATCATGGGCATGCCGTAGTAATCGGCCTGGGGCTTGAGACGCAGGATGTTCTCGACGCACTCGGCGTGGACTTCGGGAGCGCCGGGGATTTGGAAGAGATTCACGCAAACGCAGGCGGCATCGAAACGCACGGCCTGGAGCATCGTC
The DNA here is from genome assembly GCA_031425215.1 of Verrucomicrobiaceae bacterium. Taxonomy (GTDB): domain Bacteria; phylum Verrucomicrobiota; class Verrucomicrobiia; order Verrucomicrobiales; family Verrucomicrobiaceae; genus JANPIW01. Next base: position 1,553 of record JANPIW010000274.1, on the reverse strand, counting down.
TCCTCGATCATCAAAGAGAAGCGGCGCACCTGGGGCAAAGTCTTGCCGTAGATGTTCGCCACATCGGTGCGCAAAACGAGCGAGGGCTTCTGCCGGCCCGGCAGCTCCTGCAAATGCCGCGCCATGCCGACCGTGAGCTGGATCGCATCCGGCGCGGCATCGACGAGCACCTTGATGACCTCGCGCATGTCCGCGATGCCTTCGAGAAACGGCGGCTGATTGAAAAATCCATGATCGACCGCGACATCAAAGCAGCGGCCGGACTTGGTGTTGAAGAGGCGGTTAAGGCGGTAGGTTTTCATGGGAAAAGCGAAGAGCAAAGGGCTAGGAGCCAAGGAAGAGGGCGCGTTTGGGATGAAGGTTCAAGTGCCAGGAGAGGGTTTCAATGGTTGGCGAGTTTCCGTAAACTGGCCTGATTTGAGACGCCAGATGATTTCACAACTCTCGTCCTCTGGCTCGACATGGAATACGCCTATCACTTCGTCAGTAATGTCGCCGTCATGCGAGACGACCGTAGTGGCAATGCGTTCGATCTGAGCGCGAAGTCGAGGAAGCGACACATCGCGGACATTGCAGCCAAAAAAGCCGAAGCAACCACCGCCACCATAAGGGAAGTGCCAGGACGTGGCGTAAGTACCAACGGCATCTTCATCAGCGGAGACAATTGCTTGAACCTTTTGGCACTGCTCCTCATCCATGTCGAGCCAGCCGCGCACACTGTAGAAGAAACCCATATCTAATACGGCACGATTTCAGTTTCGTTTTCCTACGCTCCCAACTGCCGCGCCCACTGAATTGCGCGCATCATGCCGGTGGCTTTGTTCACGGTCTCGCGAAACTCATAGGCGGGATCAGAATCCGCGACGACACCGGCGCCGGCCTGCACATAGGCTTTGCCGTCCTTCAAAACGCAGGTGCGCAGCGCGATGCAACTGTCGAGGCCGCCGTCGAAGCCGAAGTAACCGACGGCGCCGGCGAGGCGCAGCGTTTGCTTTTCTCCAGCTCGTTAATGATCGCCATCGCGCGCACCTTCGGGCTGCCGCTCACGGTTCCGGCGGGGAAGGTGGCGCGCATCACGTCGTAGGCGGTGGCGTCGGGGCGGAGCGTGCCTTCGACATTCGAGACGATGTGCATGACGTGGCTGTAGCGCTCCACGTTCATCAGCTCGGTCACTTTCACCGCGCCGTATTCGGACACGCGGCCCACGTCGTTGCGCGCGAGATCGACGAGCATGATGTGCTCGGCGCGCTCTTTGGGATCGCCGAGAAGATCAGCCGCGAGCGCGTCATCCTCGGCGGCGGTCTTGCCTCTCCAGCGCGTGCCGGCGATGGGGCGGATTTCGATTTTTCCGCCGAGACACTTCACATGCACCTCGGGCGAGCTGCCCACGAGCGAGAAGCACTGCGGAAACTGGAGGCAGAACATGTAGGGCGACGGATTCACATGCCGCAGCGCGCGGTAGAGATCGACGGCGCTGCCGGTGTAATCCGTCTCGAAGCGCTGCGATGGCACGACCTGGAACACATCGCCTGCAGCGATGTACTCCTTCGCCT